>PLQW01000114.1 GCA_003160215.1 Acidobacteriaceae bacterium | reverse complement strand
CCGACCCAACCACCGACCATGAACAACGGTGCCCGTTCACGACTCTGGCGCCTTCGGCGCAAGCCACCGACGGAGATTCTTAAGGGTCAACCCACTCCTCGCTTCACAATAGTCACTGCATGGGGGTGAAGCTTCGCCTTTCAGCCGAGCTCGCTGCTCCCGGTCGCGCATCATCTGCGCTTGAATGCCCACGACCCAGCGGTGACACCGCGGACACCTTCGGGCTTCGTGCTTCTCCCAACGTGCGCCAGGCTCGATCGCCAATAGCAGGTCGCGGATCTGGCGCTGCTTCACCCAGATTTCGCGCGCGCTGTGAGGGAAACAGGGAAGCCAGTGGGACACCCGCAGCTTGGGAATGTCGCGGCTTAGGAAGACGACGCGCCAGACGTAGTACGGTGTAGGAATCCTGGCAAGAGCTGGGCGGTGGTTAAGAGAAACTTTCAGAGACACGATCCCCAGCCCTTACACACGCTAAAAGCGTGGGCGTTCGCCGTCTTGATGTTAACACGTCTGGGTGACGCTCACATTCGAGTGACCGCAACATCCGCTGGATGATCTGTCTTGCAGAAGGTTCGTCGCTAAACCTTGACGGAAGGCATGCCAGCCGTGCCAAGCGATTCCGTGCGCTTTCAGCGCCGGGATGATCGCATTTCCGGACCAGGACAGTCCAGGTTGAGCGGTAACTGTGACTCCGCCGTTGCGGTTCACGTGGCACGCCGGACACTGCACTTGGCTCCGCAGTCCGGGAGGCGATGCCGATTCAATCTTTCAAGCAACTACGTTCTGGACGACGGTTTTATAAACCGTCAGGCCTATTCGAGCGTGAGCGGCAACATGCTCTGATTCATGTACTTAGCTCCGCACTCTCAAGCAGCGGGTGCAGATTAGGTGCAGTCTCAGGGAATGCTTTCGAAGCCGGATTCGCACTCGCTGCCGCAAACGCGAAAGTGTCATAACGTCACTGCTGTCCGGCTAAAAGTCGAACAGAATCAGTTGGTTGGCGTTTCCGGTGAAATTGGCATCCTCTTCGATGCCCTGAAGGGCGCATAAAATGGGCGTTTTCTCGAAAAGCGTGAGGCTGAGGATCTGTAGAATCTGGTAAAGACTGGCTTCCATTCCCAACCGCTTGCGCACGATCGCCACCAGCACATACACCGACACCGCAATCCAGATTTGGGTCTTCACTGCGTTCTCGCTGGTGCCGTAAAAAGCCTTGATCCGGAGGTGCTGTTTGATCCATTTGAAGAACAGTTCCACCTGCCAGCGTTGTTTGTAGATTTGGGCGATGGTCAGCGCCGGCAGGGTGAAGTTGTTGGTCAGAAACTTCAGGCGCTTGCCGGTTTCCGCATCGCAGTAGCTGACCCTGCGCAGCGCATCCGGGTACACCGAGGCCGACTCGAAGGAAGACAGAATCACCGTCTGGTCCGAGCGCACGCCCGTGCTCTTGTCCACCGGATGGGAGTAGCGCCGCTGCATCTGCAGGTTCGATTTCGTGCGCACGACAAAGAAGGCCGAGCTGAGCGTAAAGACGAAGAGCCTCTGAAAATCGATGTAGGCCCGGTCCATCACGTAGAAGGCTCCGGCCTCCGGCATGATCTCGTCGAGCAGGTTCACATCATGCACGGCCCCGCTAGTGACGCGGAGAAACGTGGGAATGTTGCCGCGCAGGTCCAGCAGCGTGTGCATCTTGACCGCGGCCTCGCGTCGCCGGAACCGGGCCCAGGGAAACAGCGCCAGACACAGATCGATGGTGGTGGAATCCAGGGCATACAGACTCTGCTCCAGATCGACGCCCATGGGCTCTCGGACATACAGTCCGCGGGCAGTGGCAATCAGCCTCTGCGCGAAGTCGGCGAAGATGCGCCAGTCCCGCGATTCATTCGCCTCCGCCAGCGTGGAGCGCGCCACCTTCCGCGGTCAAAGTTGGCCATACCGGGCCTCGCCATCAAATTCCTCGGAAAGACTTCGGTGTTTCTCTACACTGAAGCTCTCGGCCGCCGCGCTTTCCACGGACGGACCGCGATCCTCGTGAATGAGCACACGACCGGCGCTGCGGAAATGGTCGCCCAGTTTGCGCAGGAAAACCAACTCGCGCTCATTGTAGGAACGAAGACACCTGGCCGGCTTGTTTCCCGCAGCGCCTTCAATCTCGGTTATGGGTACCGTCTTGTCATTCCGGTTGCTGCATATGTGAGCGCAAAAGGGACGCAGATCGAAGGCAGGGGAATTACCCCAGACCTTTCAATTCCATGGTCCTTTGGCGATGCCGTTGGGGGCGCCGACAATCAGCTCAGTGCGGCAGTCGATATGCAAACAGCGCATACAAGAGAAGAGCCGACCCGATCATCTGCAGCAAAAATCCGAACAGCACCAGGTAGAAGCCGATCAGCGACTTCCCGCGGTTCTCGCTCTTCGCCTCTCCCAGCTTGGCGTCCAGATTCAGTTGCGCCAGCGCTGCGTCCGCTCCCTCTCTCCGCAACTTCTTCACAACCGTCCAGAGTTGCCCAAAGATGTTTCGCGGCTTGATCGCAAAGTACCCATTCATCTGGTAATACACGCCCACCATCGCAATGGTGCTGCCCGCGCCGGTCACCACGATCCCCAACACGTTCAGCGTGTCCGTAAGCGTCATACCATCACCGACTCGACATTCAGCTCTTTCCTGGTCAGCGTGTAATTCAACTTGTACCGGCCCACCACGTACCGGTAGAGGATCTGGTTCTTCTTCAGGAATGGACTTTGCAGCGGAATCACGTAACCCCGTTTTTTGCCTGCCGCCAGCGCTTTTACGGCGTCGTTAATCGTATCGACGTCATCGAGGGCCTTCAGGTCCGCGAGATTCTCCTCCGCCTTTGGCTTGTAGTAGTACTCGCGCATCGACTAGGGCTACCTCTCAGCTTTCATCTCTGTCTCAGCCGATGCTGCAGCGCTGGCCAGGGTGCCTTGCCGCCTCCGACCAGGGCTGGAAATCTTGGTCACCTCGACTTTGATTGGCTCGCCGGCCCTTGCCCTCCTCAGAGCGGCGGACAAGCTTGGACGGCGCGTCCTCGCCGCTCCTCGTGTGCCTTCGTCCACAAACACAACGCCCTCGCGCTCCCCCAGCCGCTCCATAATCCATTTCACCTGCCCATTGATCTCGTCGAGTTTCTCGTCGAGTGACACCGCAGGAGCGGCCTGCGCTACTCTCTCCACCGTCACCGCTATCTCCGGCTCGGCCTGCGCAGCCTTTCTCCGGCGAAGATTCTCCTTCAATTCCTCGAAGCTCAACTTCTGCGTCTGTGCGAGGCCCGTTTCCAGGTCAGCCAGATCCTTTGGGCGATTCAGCAGTTCAGCCGCTGCCAGCAGCCCCTTGTACTCTTCCCAGCCCAGCAGCACCGCCTTTGGCTTCCCCTGATTTGTAATCACGAATCGCTCGCCGCCGCCCTGCACCGTCTCCGACAACGTAGGCAGATCCCTCCGCGCCTCGGTAATCGACTTGAACTGTTCCGCCATAATCCAACCTCAGGAGAAATTGTACATGAGTATGTACAAAAAGTACAAGGCTTTCAGTCACCCGCCCCATCCCAGCCTCAACCCGAGGGTGCCAGCGGAGCTGAATGGTGGTCCCTAACGGTATAACGACGCAACGAGCACCGACGAAGCGGTGTGGCTAATTGATCTTTTGAGGATAGTAGTAAGTACCATTGTCAGCGCCGCGAACGGTTGCCAGGAAGTATTCTCCAGCTTGCGCGGTGCGGAGATCGAGCGTCACCACGGCAGTTGTCTTCCGGTCCGATGTCGCGGCGTCTCCTACAGCTTGCGCAACAACTTCATTCCCCGCTTTGTCCTTCGACACCCGGATCAGATAACGGCCAGGATCGCTGAAGCGCGGCAGAACAATTGAAAGATGGACGACCCTCGCGGGGAGGGATACTTCCTGCAAGGTGTTTGTCCCCTCGATCCCCCGTACCGTTGCCACGGAATCCCAGGTGATACAGTTTGCCCTGCAACGAACCCAAACAGGCTTCGATGTCGCGCAGACTCTCGCGATAGGTCAACTGGGCAAAGGCCATCGCCAGATACTGATCCCAGCAGGTGAAGCCTCGCAGCCGGAGGGCGCCGTGATAGCGTGCGACGCAGCGACGGAACTCCCGGTCGGGAAGAAAGCTGATCAATTGCGAGAAGACGGTGCGGCCCTGATTCATGAGCCATTGTCAGCTCTCCCGGAATTCAAATCGCGGCAACCCAGAAATGGCTTCAACTTGTTGCGCAGCTATTACTTGCAGCCAGCAACCTGTCAGTTAACCGGACAGCAGTGTCATAACGTCATCAATCGAAACAGTGAGGACCCAGTAGTTATTGTTAGCATTCTGTCGCGAGCGCAAAAGGGCCTTACCTTTAGCAGGAAAAGTCGTAATCGCGGATTGTCGGATTGTCGCTGGAATCGCTGGCAGAATCGCGGGAAACGTTCGGCGGGATGGGAACGTACACCGGAACGCCGGTGTTGGCGCGGTAGAGGAACGGCTTGTGGGACAAGACATAAAACGCAGCCACCATTTGGCGCGCGGAGCTTTCCAACCTGATTCCAGTTTGCACTTGCGAACCGAAGTTCGAGGCAAATCCGGCACCGTATGTGGCCCGCGGTGTATTCGTACAGCGTGGCCGTCCATTTAACCGTTGCCGAATGCCTTGCCAGAATGCACAGGAATTCGCAGAAAGCTGTGGAAATCCCGGGCAAAAATACTAACTTTTTCTTTGCGTGTAATTTTTTGTTTGATAGGTTCCAGAAGTACCGCATGGGCACAGGTAGTGAGAGGAGATAAATGGAAAACGCAATCTATGACGTGGATGAAGCCAGCGACTACCTTGGCGTGAGTCAGGCGACTTTGCGGGCATGGAAACGACAAGGCCGAGGGCCGACTTACTTTCGTGCTGGAAAGTTGCTCCGCTATCGGCGGTCCGATCTTGAAGCTTGGATCCGGGCACAGTTGGTTGTACCTGACGAGAACAAACGGTAAAGGGCCACTGGTGTTCGAGCACCAGTGACCCCTAATCACCCGGCGCGTCGTATCAACGCGGAGCGACTTTCCAGACCGCATCTTACCACGCGCCGGAATCCAGAAGAGACAAGCAACAGGAGACTGGCGCAATTGGCAGATCATTGTCCTTTGCAGTACGCCCTTCGCGGTTGGCGCCTATTCCCGGTGAAGGCTCGCGACAAGCGACCTCTGATAGACGACTGGCCCCATCAAGCCACCGACGAGGAAGAACGATTTCGCCTCTGGTTCAAGAGATTTCCGGATTGCAATCGGGCAGTGGCGACTGGCCCCGAGTCCGGGGTGTTCGTCCTCGATGTGGATGGCGAACAAGGGCGCGCTTCGCTCCAGACGCTTGAGCTTCGAGGCTGCGGTCTCCCGCAAACGCTGATAACTCAAACCGGCCGCGGTAGTCACATTTGGCTAGGGTGGCCCTCTAACGGAACGGTAGTGCGAAACTCGGCTGGCAAGATAGCTCCGGGCATAGATGTGCGAGGCGCGGGTGGTTATGTCATTGTTCCTCCTTCCATTCATCCGAGCGGAACGGCATACGAGTTTGTTGATGAAAATACCCCGATTGCTGCCGCCCCAGAATGGCTGCTTGAGAAACTGGCACAACCCTCCGCTGCTCCCGAGCCGCGCACATCCGTCGCACAAACCAAGGTCATTCCCACGGGACAGCGGCGCAACACGCTTCTGAGCCTTGCCGGAGCTATGCGGCGTGCGGGGGCGGAGCAAGCGGAGATCGATGTTGCCCTGATGGTCGCCAACAACGCGCGCTGTGAAGAGCCGCTCGATGAAAGCGAAGTCACCNNCAAGGAACTGGCGCGCGACGTTGCCAGCCGGTATTCACCGGGGCCGGCAAAAGGAAATGGCGGATTACCACCCGCCATCAGGGAATGGCCTGCCGCGCTCGGGTCTGAAGCGTTCCAAGGTCTTGCAGGCGAGTTCGTCCAGCTTGTAGGGCCTCAGACCGAAGCCGATGATGCTGCATTGCTTTTCTCAATTCTCGTAACAATGGGGTCGATTATCGGCAGAGGACCGTACTACCAAGTTGGCGGGGACCGGCATTACACAAACCTGTCTGCGGTCATCGTGGGCCAGACGGCAAAGGCTCGCAAGGGAATGTCCTGGGGAGAATCGCGCCGCTTTGTGCAGTTGGTAGACGAAGACTGGTGCAAGCAGCGAATTGCAGGAGGCCTCTCATCGGGTGAATGACTGATTCACGCAGTGCGTGATCCTACAACCGAGATGGCGCCACAGCGCGAAAGGGGGCGGGTCGTAGGGCATGAGGTCCAGACAACCGACGCCGGTGTGGAGGACAAGCGCCTGCTCGCCGTGGAGGGCGAGTTGTCGCAAGCACTCCAATCAGCAGGACGAGACGGGAACACGCTGTCGGCGATCATCCGCCAAGCATGGGACGGGGGACCGCTGCGCGTACTCGCCAAGAATGCAAGAGCCGTCTGCATGGAACCGCACATTTCAATTCTCGCGCACATCACGGTTGCGGAACTCAAACGACAGCTCACGAATACCGATATGGCGAATGGGTTCGCTAATCGCTTCCTTTGGGTCTGCGCTGCTCGATCAAAATGCCTGCCGTTTGGCGGTGCAGTGAATGAGAATGCGCTAGCGAAACTGGCAGCCGCCGCCAGACAGGCTATTGAGTCTGCTCGGGCGGTCGGGCGCGTTGAATTTGCTGCTGAAGCACGCGCAGAGTGGTCGCACGTGTATCCCGCGCTTAGTGACGGACGTCCCGGCCTCTTAGGCGCGATCACAGCTCGAGCGGAGGCCCAAACCGTGCGCCTGGCGATGCTGTATGCGTTGCTCAACCAATCCACCGAAATAAAGCTGCCTCACTTGAGTGCTGCACTCGCTGCCTGGCGTTATTGCCAGGATTCGGCTCGATTTATCTTTGGCGACAACTTGGGCGACCCGACTGCCGACGAAATTCTTAACCTGTTGCGCGGGAGTCGCGGAGGAGTTACCCGGAATGAACTTACGGACCATTACAAGCGGAACAAGCCGAGCGCAGAAATCGGAAGAGCGCTGGCCGTACTTCAGTCGCATGGGTTAGCTCGAGTTGAGCCGCGCGAGACAGGCGGGAGAACGGCAGAAGTTTGGAGGGCCGTTGCGGTGCAGAACAGCAATCAGGAACACGAGATAAACGAGAAAAGCCCTTAATTCGTTTATCTCGTACCTGCAAACGACAGGGAGAAGCACGAGCAACAATGCAGGACCGCGTCGGATTAGTTATCCGCTGCGTCATATTCTGAGCAGTGTTTATAAGGGTTTGGCGGCAAGACCTGCCTAAACTATGACCAAACTTCAACCCAGCGCGCGTCGGCTTCTCAGGCTGAAACAGGCGGCTCAATATGTATCTCTGAGCCCGTGGAAGCTGCGAAAGCTGGTTCAGGATGGTCAACTGCCCATTGTCAAATATGGGGAAAACACACCGTGGCTTGTTGACGTGCGCGATCTAGATGGGTGGGTGGAACGGCACAAGCAGACCGTTTAATCGGAACCTTGGTTTTTCCTTGACGAGCTTAGCGGCTTAGTCGATAATTCATTTGGCTAAGCCGCTAAGTCGAATTTGAAAGGATAACCATCATGGACAAAGAAGAACTGAGCCGCTACTTGGCGAAACTCGGCGCCAAAGGCGGGAAAGCCACAGCTCAACGGCTCACGAAAGAACAACGCATCGAACGGGCGCGTAGGGCCGGCAAGGCAAGTCAGGCGAAGGCCAAGAAAAGAGGGAAACTATGAAAAGGCCACGCGGAACGGGAAGTATCCTGCGCATGAAGGGCAGTACTGCCCTTTGGATTAAGTATCACCGCAATGGCAAGCCAATCAGGGAAAGCGCCCACACAACCAAAGTAAAAGAGGCCGAGAAACTACTGCGGGCGCGCTTAGCGACCATCTCCACCGGTACGTATGTCGGTCCCAAACTTGAGAAGGTGCGCGTTTCCGAACTTGCGGACGATCTGATTCGCGAATACCGCATCAACGGACGGAAATCAATCGGCGATCTAGAGGCGCGCTGGGCATTGCATTTGAGTCCGTTCTTTGGCGTTCTGAGGGCCGTCGAGGTGACCAGTGACCTCGTAGCTCGCTATATCGACTTCAGGCAGCAGGAGAGGGCAGAGAACGCGACCATCAACCGAGAACTGGCTGCACTGAAACGCATGTTCAACCTTGCACGTCGATCCACCCCTCCCAAAGTTGCCGGGGTGCCGTATATCGCAATGCTCCGTGAGTGCAACATCCGAACCGGTTTCCTCGAATCGAAGCAGCATGATAGCTTGGCAGCTGCCACCGGGAAGGTCGGATTGTGGTTGCGTGCAATGTTTGAAGTGGGGTACACGTATGGCTGGCGTCACGAAGAAGTGCTGGCCTTGCGCGTCAGCCAGGTTAACCCGTCGGCAGGCTCGATCCGACTCGAACCTGGAACCACAAAGAACGACGAAGGCCGGGAGGTGACCATGACGCTGCCGGTTAAAGTCCTACTGACTCGATGCGTCCATGACAAGGCCCCAGACGACTATGTGTTTACTCGGGAGGACGGCAAACCGGTGCACGATTTCCGTGGCTCATGGGCAAGCGCTTGCGAAGCGGCAAACGTACCGATCCTGCTCTTTCACGACCTGCGGAGGACGGCAGCGCGGAACCTTCGCCGTGCTGGAGTCGCCGAAGGCGTCATTATGAAAATCGGCGGCTGGAAAACGCGGAGCGTGTTCGAGCGTTACGCAATCGTCTCGCAGTCCGACATTCGCGATGCGATGGCAAAACTCGAAGCCGGCCAGTTGCGGGATAATGCTGATGCGGCCGGAGATCAGAAATCGCCAGAAGAGCAGGATGGTCAGAGTTTGGGCAGGGCCACCTCCATAGAACCTGATTTAGCCATCTCTCCCGCTCGAACTGTTTCGAAGGTCAACTAGCTGTGTGTGAATGGGTTGAACGATGGTGCCGGGAGGGGGGGTCGAACCCCCACGAGGTGATAAGCCTCGGCGGATTTTGAGTCCGCTGCGTCTGCCAGTTCCGCCATCCCGGCCTAATCGGAAGGCTGTGATACAGCTTAGTTTAGCAGTCCCGCCTTTGCAACCGGAGTCTGTATTTGAGATGGTGCTTCGCTGCGCCGCGCCGCAACGCCGCGATTATGCCGCTGTACATCATTACGTTGCCGCTTCTCTTTTTATTAGTTACACGGCGATCCTGGTCCTGCCGGGGCTCAAGAATGGCGATCTTGCGCTGTCGACCATGGTGCGCCAGACCTTCCCTCCGTGGTTTCTGGGTGTGGTTGGCGGAGCGGGCGCGCTGACAGTCATGGTTCCCTGCGGCCATCCTGATACTGAGCGCCGCGCCGCTTTATTCGCCAAGAATTTCTTTCGGTCGGTGTTCAAGCCGTCCATGAAAGATGATGACATAGCGAAGCTGGCGAAAGTCATGGCAGTGGTGATGGCCGGCATCGCTGTATATTTCGCGACTTACAGCTCCACAACGCTTGTCGGCTTGCTGCTGCTAGCCTATGCCCAGCGCCAGTCCTCGACCCTATCAGGGTAGCAGTAAAGCGGTAAAGCGCATGTGCTTGGAGTTACTCGTAGGTACAACACAGTGGCGGGAAACGACAGCCCGCAGGTGGGAGGCTCTCAGGTCGAATCTTGGCTCCCAGAGGAATCTGCGGGCTTACGCTTCTTTTTGCGGGTGAGTTTAGGACGTGGGTTTTGGCGGGTATTCCACAATCCTCATGCAACTTACAGAAAATCAACATAATCAGGGTGTTCGAGAGGCACAGAAGCCCGCAGATGTTGTCCGAACTCGGCCCGGATGTGTGTGCTTCATCCTTCCGACAATCCCTGTGGGCAAAGGAAAGGGGGAACCATGAAAAGCCCAATACTCACGCCAATATACGCAACCGCAGATCGCAGTTCGTGGCGGCGGTCACGGGAGGCATGGCTGTCACCATCTCACGTGACGGAAACAGTTACGCCTACGTTATACAGTCGCGCGCTTTCGACGGAATTGGTGGTGGAGGGAATTCGCTGATTGCGTGCGGTTTAGGTTTGTAGGGGCAGACACCGTAAGCGCTGAGCTTGGGCGTCGCCCTTTCGGAGTTACCGGCATTCCGGCCCCGAGGCCTGAATCCAGTGGCCTGGGCAGACGTTCGCCCAGATTCCTATTCCACTTTCCTTGACTCGCCCCAAAAAGGCACAGTTTCCTGACTTTCGGTGGAGGGGTGCTTCAACCTTAGCGAGGTCACACCCCGTAACGTTCCCGTCTATCCCTGCCTCTCTCTGAAATGATTTTTTTCGTAGAGATATAGGCCTAAGGTAGAGTCACGTGTGAACAACGAGTAGGGTCCTCTAGATCCCCGCCGGCGTTTCCGAAACTCCAGACACTTCAGTAATCAGGGATCACTCACTCACTCACTCTCATTCGCCGTGACTTCCACAGTCTACAGACGGGCCGTCCTTAGTTATGGCGAGGCACAACTCTGGGTAGAACTGAAGTTCTTGCGAACACACGAAGGGAGTCAGGCCAATTTTCGACCGTGTCGAATACGATCCACTACAGCGTCGAACCAGGTGTTCGGGTTGGCCGTTGAGACCCGATAATCGACTCCAGCTACCTGTTCGAGAACGCGGCATAGCATGATGATTGGGACCAGAGGAGACTCCTCCTTCAGCCAGAGAACGGAGCTTTCCCGCTCCACCAGCGGTCCTTCGTCCCCAATCAAAATGAAATCGAAATCCTGGATATGTTTCGCCGCCATCAGACCATCCAATCCCAACACAGTGCAAACCTCGTAGCCCTGGGTCAAGAGAAGACGCTCGCGCGGTATGAGCGACGCGGGATCGAAGCAAACGAAGAGGATGCGTTCACCAGCCATACGTCTCCCTCCCAATGGCAGAGGCGCAGGGCGGCAGATGAAAATTTACGGCGACACAATCGAACCCGCAAATAATCCATCGCTCCTGGATCACTTGGGTTCCACGATGCCGCCGGGGAGACCAGAAGTGAATTCCGGAACAGGGTTTATCTGAAGCCTTCATGACTGATCGGAAGCGAACTGAATATCTTTTAACGCCCGGCAATACCACGATGATCCAGTGGGTTAGCCAAGCTCGACTAGTTTTAATGCAGATTTAATGTACGACATGTCCCGCCAGTTTGGTAGAGCACTTACTGGCTAACGGCGACCCCTCTAAGACGGGAAACGCCGGATACCACCTATGGGCTATATATAAACTGTTGTGACCTGGCTGGCATACCAACCGAGGTGTTGGTGGGATGATCTTCGTTTTAGTTTTAGGGGCCTCCAGTCACAGCAAGACACACTCGATTGCAACCGAGGTTTACAGGACTGCTCGCGAGAGAATTGGACTGTTTCACTTAGGAATAGTAGAGGAGCGGGCTGCACATCTCAGTGCCTACTGGATTAGCCGGAGAAGAATCTTGGAGGCGATGGTCTGGAATACTTGCTGCAGCTCGGTCGTGCATTGCGAAGAGGGGCAATCGGGGGCAAACACCGCCATCCCTATCGGCAGGTTAGGGTCGTAGGTAGAGCTGGCTGGATCGTTTGCGATTTGCTGCAGGAACGTCGTGCTCGGGGACGAGCCCAAACCGATGGCGTAGACATATACGCCGGGATTCTCGGCGCGCATGAGGCTGGCGGTCTGAAGGGCCTGATATTGGGCGTCGGCGGTCACGTGTGCACGCGTGAAGCTCTTTGTTCTCCCGTCGATGGCGGAAGTAAACCCGGCGTCATTCCTCAAACAAGAGGTAGAAGTTTGAGTGTTGCAATTGCCGCTACCATCGCACGTGTACCACCTACTGCTGCCGTCGTAGCGGTAGGTTTGAACTCCGGTCGCGGGAACAAAAAAGCCAACATTGGGGTCATTGTTAATGTCGTAGCCTCCAATATTGTAAAGGGTAGGCGTTCCATTGCAGGACAGGGTCGTCTGGATGGTGTTCACCAAACCGTCCGTGAAATACACCACCACCTTGACAAGAGTCCCTCCCTGCGTGGGGACCCCGTTATCTTCCTGGATCTTCGCAAGAGCAAGACCTCCGGGTCCGAACGTAGCACCGGCAAAGGTCAGCCCGGCAATCAGGTCGGGAATGCCCGTGCCCGCATCCAGGAAATGGTGTGCGATGGCGAAGTTGACAGTCGCGTTTGAGGCGAAGCTGACCATGGCGACTTGGTCGGTAAGGTTGTTGAAGTAATTGACGAAAGTAGGGGCTGCGGATTGGAGTGCCGCCTGACCGCCGTTGCCAGCCATCGAACCGGAACGGTCCAACACGACCGTCATCGCCAGATAACCGCGGAGCGCCTGAGCGCTGGCGCTGACGTTCAAGGTCCGGTAGCCCGGCAACAATCCCATGAAGATTGTCCGGATGGTTGCGGTGGCACTTACACCCACCACTTGCTGACCGGAACTTTGGGAGAAAGTCACGTTCACCGTTGGGGCATTGGCATCCAGGCCAGTAACGGGATAGTTTGCGCTGAAGGTATTCGTGGCAACCGTCTGGGCCGTTGCTTGACCCAGCGCGAGGGTCGTCATGCCTGTAAGGCAAGCGGCATCCACCGCCTTGGCCAGCCGCGCTTTTGTGACATAGGCAAACCCCACATCAATGGCCAGGGCCGAACACAACATTAGGCCGATCATCACAAACGCAAGCAGAATAAGGATCTGGCCTCGCTCGTACTTTCGGTCTCGCTTGCGACTGGATGGTTTCATTTTTTCACTCCACGTCAATAGTAGGCTGCGTCATACAACTGCACCGGCAACGCGGTCTTCAAGAGCTTCCCAACTGGGGTGATGGGCTGGTAGGCGTAAAAAATCTCCATAACGTAAACCGTCTGGTTGGTCGAAGGAATGGCGCCAGACGGCAGGGAGGCCGTGCTACCAACCGTCCCAACCCGGCTGTTGGCTGAAATTCCACCCCGTGACGCTTGGGCCGTAATCTTGACTGTAGTGGCGTTGTTAAATGCTGCGGTGACGATTACGCAACCGTTGCTGCCCAGGTTCAGGTTGGACGACGCGTTGATCACCGCGGTGGCGGCATCCGACAAAGCGGCGCCACGCAACGCCAAGTCCGCGCCTTGCCCGGTCAGAATTGTTATTACCTGCTGTTCGTAAATGGCACGGCTAAAGTCGATCACACCAAATACCAACGTGGCCATCACGATCGCCGATATGGCGTACTCGATTAACGCCTGGCCAGATTGGCCGGACCTTTTCTCTCCGCATTCTGTCTTCTTGGGGACAAGTACCGACATCTCGGTCTCCCTCCTCGTTTAGCTGGTTGAGCTAGGCGGAAAAGGTTCATTCTTGAAACTGACGCTGACGGAAAACGTATAGGTACCATTGGTAAAAAAGTGTGCAATGATCGGCGTGAGCAGTTTCACGTTGCTGGTTAGGGAGAGAGTCACCGTATCTCCCGGACCGCCCGCGCTTCCTGCCCCGCCAGCCAAGCTGGAGATTTGAATATTGGAGACATTCAGACCCATTGCTGCTTGCTGGGCAACGAGAATAATTGAGTTCACACGTGAGAGGTTCTGGCCGGGATGCAGCGGATCGGGTTGATGGTTCCCGGTGCTGGCGTATCGCCCACCTTGCCGCACAGCATTCTGAAGGGTGGTTTCCACATAGAACAGACGGGACATATCAGTGATGGCACACATCATGAGAAGGAACAGGGGAAGGATCAGGGCGAATTCGGTGATGGCATTTCCGGCTGTAGCCGAAATCCAGCAGCGGCGGTTCTTGCCCTCGAGGCGAAGACGCCGTGCGGTCTGGCATGCGCCAACCGGAACAGTAGAAGAACGCTGCAGGTAACTTCCCATATCGACCACCAAGAGTGTTCCTCACGGCGACGACGGCTCGTTACAACATTCAAGAACGCTCAACGCAGTCGTGAGGTCTTGACCGTCGCAAACTACAGCACCTCCATCGGTCCTGACCAAGCCCCCCATAAGCAAGGTTCCCGCCTGGAGGATCGCTCTCGAAATCGTCTGCAGAGCTCGCCGCGAGTTCCACTTCTGCTAAAAGGACGTCATAACGCTAGCAATTCCACAGGCAGATTCCTTTCAAGATTTCACGGCGGCTTACAGAATCTTTACTATTTCTCAGCGAACAGCCTGCCGAACCGCAGCCATTGTCTGGCCGACAGCACGACCCCCACAAACCGCAGTCTTGAACCCTCCGGAGTGCCAGCCTTCTGAGATCTTGGGCAGTGAGCAGTCAAAACAACTCACTACCACATCTTGCTAAATCGCGTCAGGCGCAGAACCGAGCCACTTGCGGAAAAGTGCTCTCGCACCGGTTTGATTGCTTGTGCCGCTACAAGACGCGCTGCTTCACGGGGAATGTTGTAGCCGATCAGAATCGCCGTGAAATCGAGGGTCAATCTTTTCAGCAAGTTCTCATCAGCAATGTGAGGTATGTCTGCAGCCTCCATTGTGTTACCTCTCTTTCAATCCTGCCCGAGCGCCGCCGCTCTACCATAAGAGGCTGGAGGCACCTGCCCGCGGGCGTTCCTTTCTTAACGCCCTAGTCTACCGTTTGAATCGCTCTTCATCTTTCAGAATCGGTGCGCGACTTTCAGATTCTTGCAGTTGATTCACTTCATTGATCGAACGGACTACCTTCGTTTGGCCGGGAGGTGGCAGGGGATAAAAACGATTGCGCGTCAACCACGATACGGCTGGCGTCATGCCTAGTGTTGCGCAATGGAATCATTCGTCGGCAGAGTCGGTTGTGCTATAGCAAAGTCTCATCCTTAAGGGATGCACTTGCTCCCGATAGCTACTCGGTGAAACGCCCACAATTTTGCTGAATACGGTGGTGAAATGCCCTTGGCTGGAGAATCCAAGGTCGTAAGCGATGTCCACCAGGTTTGTGGATGTTTCCTTCAGCATTTGCAACGCCCGTTCGACTCGCCGACGAAGCACGTACTGGTGGGGGGACAATCCTGTGGATTCCTTAAAGGCGCGCGCGAAATGGCAGGGCCCCATTTGCAGCAGGTTGGCCATCTCCGCCAAAGACACGTTGGACGAGAGATTATCGTTGATGAATGCAATTACCTGCCTCAACTTGTAGGGCGAGAGACCGCCTCGATAGTCAGTCAGTCGCGCCCGCGCCGACGAGTGGCTGGTAACTAAGGCGGTAGCAAAAGAAAGCCCCATGTACTCACCGAACAACTTGCCGGAAGGACAGTTGGCGAGGAGTTCGTTGTACAAGGTCAGCATGATGTAGCGAAGCTGGTCGTCTTTGGCTGCCCATAGTCGCTGGATCTCGAAAGGTCCGCTAGTGACCAGTTCGTCGGCAGCCCATAAGACGAACTTCGGCGCTATTTCCAATGCCAAAAACTCGATCTCCCCCGTCGAATGGCGAGCGGGCATGTCGCCCGGGCCAGTCAGAAACAGGGTCCCTGGCCGGTACACAACACTGAAACCCTTCTGTCCGAAGCCTGGTGCGTATTCTGTTTCGTAGGATCCGCATAAGCAGACGGCTGCCAAATAGCCGCTCATGGTAGCGTCAGGACGATCCGAGGCACCTATTCTATAGTGCTCGAGCTTGATGCCGATCCAGGGCGACTTGGTGGAGTCCAGTTGCGGTTCGGCGGATACTATCAGTGGCGTAGAGCATTGGGCCACACGGTCATAGATGCTTATTCTTCCAGTCGCCATAGCCCCTCCGTATACCTACATGGGCGATCTTATTTGGCCGGCCAAAAACTGAAATGTGCGCGCCTATCTAAATTGTTCTTGGCTTCTTTACGCGCGACTCAATCGGCGAGTAAAGAATCTATGCCAATCAACTTTCAGGCCGGTATCCACGCTGGCTGTCGGGGCAGGTTGTCTTTCGTGAAAACAATTCAGTAATCTATGACAACTGGGACATTTGTCATTGTGGCAAGTCCGAACCTGGGTACGTCATCTAGGCTTACTCAGTGGCGCATAGTGACGTAGATGGAATTACTGTAATTACTTTTTCCGTGATTGCTATACCACTTTGTGTGTATCAAAGAACTAAAGTAATACTGTAGTAACCTTTCCGGTGGTCTACCGCCAAAAAGTAACATTGCCGACCGACCGAGGTCTTTCATGAGGCTCGAACCATTTCCAGCCGCTGCCTGCCTGCAATTGGATGATCCTTGAGCCTTTGGTCGCCTAGGGGACATTCCCAATTCTCTCAAACAATACGGTCGTTTCGTCGTCGTATGTGACTTTCCATCCTGGACTGTGCAGGAGCAGATATGCGAGGGGCTTGTCCTTTCCGTAGAGCACATATTTGATGTGATACTTATCGAGCACCTCCATCGGTCGCTTGATCCCCATCGCATCCAGATAGTCGCCGAAGATGCCGCGATGGTCGAAGATGTCGACGCGTGAGTCCACAAACACGGGGATCTGGCGAGCATTCCAGATGAGATAGCCTCCCCACAGATAATCGTTAAATACCCGGCCGGTCGGAGCAAACTGCTGTAAGTACGGCAGGGCCTTCACCGGATAATCCTTGACCGTATTCTCCATCAAGTATTTCGGTGAAGGAAAGCCCCAGACACATCCCGCCACAAGACACGCGATGATCGCGGCATTCAACAGCGGCCGGTCAATTTCTCGCCGATAGGCAGGCAAGAAATCCATTTCCACTGCCAGCAATGGAGTGAGAACAATTGCGGCAAGGAACATGAAACGGCTGTATGTCAAAGTGGCATAAAAACCGAAGAGCAGGAAACCTACCTCATGAAGACGCCACTGCCGCTTCCGCGCGAGGGCAAGAAGGATAGTCGCCGCCAGCATTCCGAAAACGATCTTGCCGCGCACGGCGTGGAAATCCAAACTCTGCCACTCGATCACGTGGCTGACGTTCAGCTTCTGCTGGAAGGCCAGATCGAACGGGTAAAAAACCAGATGGTAGGTGTATGGATTAACAAAGAGCGCTAGCACGCTGAGGGCGAGGATGGTGCCCAGTTTCAGCAGTTGTGTGCGCGTCCAACGAGTGGCCGTGATGCGCCCCCACTGGCCCTCAATCAGGCCCGAACCGACGAAAATCGAGAAGAAGACCAGGCCGATCAGCCATGACCCGTGGGAGTTCACCCACAATAAGAAGAGCGGCGGCAGTAGCCAGGTACGATCTTTGCCCTCTTTGAACTGCTGCAAGATGAGCAGCTCGACTACAAGAAAGATCCAGCCGAACAGTAAAGTTCGAGGGCCGAAGGATATGGTGGCCAGAATTACGGCGAACCAGGAAGCAAGGAATGCGGCCTTGACGTTGCCTGAAACACGATAGGCCAGATAGAACACGCCCATGAGTATGAGTTCGACGGAGCAAAGCAGGACAAGGTAAAGACCGCGTATTCCCATGAGCCGCCAGCCGAAGTAGTACGGCAATTCGGTAAGCCATTCATGATTGATCCAGGGCGCCCCACTCGCGGTGAAAGAGTACATGTCATGGCGAATCATGGAGCCGTGCTGTACAAGAAACTCGGCATTGCGCAGGTGCCACCAGATATCGGGGTCGGCGATGCTGCGATTGGCGAACACATAAACGGTTCCAGCCAATAGCACGCCAAGCAGGGCGGGAAAGCCAAAGATGGTTCTCCACAAGCGGTCGAGCTGGGTTGCAGGATTACAGGTTATGGGCTCGGCAACAGGGCTACCGGTCAACACTTCATTGATCGACGATGATGACATACGTTGAGTCTCACTCGGGCACACCCTAGCACAAGCGAGAGTGGTTGCAACACGTCCAGGGGAGTTAATGCACGATTTCTGCAAGCGCACGCAAGATCGTGGAATAGCAGAAATGATCGCAAGGCTATCCTCGTTTTGCTTGGCCGCCACAAGACTTGAGTTGCGGCAACGCTATATGGAGGAAATTGCGATGAACTACATCGCCTTGAAAAACCTGCTTCGCGACCAGTCCGGTCAGGACCTGATCGACTCTACACTGTCCGCACAACCGGGTTCTTTGTGGATAGGGATGGTTGACCAGCAAGCTACAACGATCTAAAGCGAAGAACTCGCTCGCAATAATACTTTTTACGGCTGTCTTGCCGCACGGTTGGCCAACAGGGAGTTCGCAGGCAGTTGATAGTACCCGCCGGCCACATGTTCGAACTCCGGCAAGACGCCAACAGAGGCTTTCAGTGCTTGAGCTTAATGCCACGTTTGTCGGAATGTCGCTGGTCTGCGCCGGCGGAGGCGCGTTTTTCGATGTCCGCACCCGCCGAATCCCCAACTGGCTTACCGGACCTTCCCTCCTGGCCGGACTAGTCCTTCACCTGGTACTGGGCGGCTGGCGTTCCATGGCCACGGCAGCTCTTGCCGGGGTGCTGGCTGGAGGCGCGTTTCTAGTGTTTTATCTGGCCGGCGGAATGGGCGCTGGTGACGTGAAACTCATGACTGCAGTTGGTTGCGTTGCCGGTCTCACCTACGTCGCCGAAATCCTGATCGCAACCGCATTGATGGGGGGAGTGTTCGCCATAATTCTCGCCGTTTCCCGGCATCGTCTAAAGGACACCTTGGCCAATATCGGAGTGCTCGTGATGCATCACGGGACTAGCGGTTTGCGGCCGCATTCGGACCTTAACGTCACTAACGCGGAGAGGCTGCGCCTGCCGTATGGAATCGCCATAGCTGCGGGCACAGGGATCTCCTTCTGTAGCGTACTGCTGAGATGAAAACATGAACCCACGCCGTCTTGTCCTTGCGCTCGTGGTTGCCTTGCTTCTGTCCGGCGCGGTGACATTCTTTCTCAACCGCAAGCTGGGAAGCCGCACCATGGGGCCTCAGACACAAAAATATGTTGCAGCAGCCCACCCCATTCAGTCCGGCGAGGTGCTGAAGGCGGAAAGCCTGGTCATGGTTGACTGGCCAACCACGATCCCGCTGCAAGGCGCCTTCACAAAGATTGAGGACGCGGTTGGACGGTCCGCAATCTATCCCGTGACCAGTGGACAACCGATTCTCACGATGCAGCTCGCCGCTCTCGGCTCCGGCATCGGACTGACGGTGAAGATTCCCGAAGGCATGCGCGCCGTGTCGGTGCGCTCCGATGAAGTTGTGGGCGTGGCCGGGTTCCTGTTCCCAGGATCGCACGTGGATGTGCTGGTGACGCTGCGTTCGGACAAAGTTCCTGTTCCCTCGACCCAGATTGTTTTGCAGGACGTCGAGGTATTGACGGCAGGACAGAACATTGAGCCCGATCCTCAGGGGAAACCGCAAACTGTCAACGTGGTCACCCTGCTGCTCTCTCCACCGGATGCCCAGAGGCTGGTGCTGGCAACTACCCAGGGAAGCATCGAGTTTGTTTTGCGCAACGGCGCCGACCGGGGACAGATCAAGGCCGTACCTATGCAAATTGCTGGGCTCTCTTCGGGCGTGGATCCAACCCACATAGCTTCCCCATCCCATGCGGCTCCTCGCACCAAGGCCAAGGAGCCTTATGTGGTGGAGACCATCATGGGCGACAAGCATGTGACGACCCAGTTTGAGTGACATCATGGACATGCGAACGACACATCATCGGGCACGAACTCTGGCCATCGCAATACCCCTAATGTTGTTAGCGGGTATGTTGGTGGGGCAGACTTCGTCTCCCACTTCGCCGCCGACTCCACCAGAGCAGACGACGGCACCCGCGGTGAACCCGCCGGAAGCGCCCCAAACTGGAAATCCGCAAAGCTCTCCGCTGCCGGCGCAGCCTGAGGCTCACGCGATCTATCCCCATAAGGAGGCACGGGTCCCCTCCGCGGCGACTGTGCCACCAGTCGTCCCGGACAGCGCGAAGAGCCCAGACGATAATGTCCAAACCTTGCATGTCATCGTCGGACGCTCCGTCTTCATAAACACGCCAGAGCGCTTGCGCCGGGTATACATCAGTAACCCTGCCGTCATAGACTCGATGACTCCCAGCCCCAAGGATCTAGTGATCACGGCCAAGGCTACCGGCACCAGCAGCGTTGTTCTTTGGGATGAACACGGCACTTCCACGGTCCTCACCGTCCTGGCAGATGTGGATGTTGGCGGCCTCCGAGAATCGCTGTTCCAGGCTCTCCCAGTAGATCAAATTAGCGTCGAGGTAAAAGAAGGAAAACTCTTTCTCTCAGGAGTGGTGGGAAGTGACACCGAGGCGGATATTGCCGCCAGACTGGCCGGCGTTTACTCGAAGGAGATCGTTAACTCGCTGGTGGTTGATCCACGACACCGGCCTCAGGTTCAACTAAAGGTCAGGTTTGCCGAACTGGACCGCTCCAAGCTGGATGCTTTCGGTATCAACCTCTTCGGGCTCAATAGCCAGAACATTGGATCGGGAAGCACGCAGCAGTTTAGCGCTCCAGCATTTCAAACCAACAACAGCAGTAACAGCGTTCAGGTATCGGACTTTCTGAACCTCTTCTACTTCAATCTTAAGAATGGAGTTGGAGCAAGTCTGAAAGACCTACAGAGCAAGGGAGTCCTGGAGATACTCGCCGAACCCACACTGATGACGATCGACGGGCAGACGGCAAAGTTTCTTGCGGGCGGCGAGTTTCCTTTCCCCGTCGTGCAACCTGGCAGCGCCGGCGGGACGGCTACGGTGACGATTCAGTTTCGCCAGTTCGGTGTGAAGCTGGAGTTCACGCCGTATGTCAATCCGGATGGAACCATACGCCTCAAGGTGATGCCCGAGGTTAGCGCATTGGACTACAGCAATGTCGTCGTGATCGCGGGATATACCATACCGTCACTGTCCACACGCAAGGCGGAGACTGAGGTCGAGCTTAGAGACGGCCAAACCTTTGGCATTTCAGGGATCCTCGACCATCGCACGACTGACAGTCTAAACAAGATGCCGGGGATCGGCGACATACCGATCCTGGGACAGCTCTTTCGCTCCAAAAGCCTGAACCATTCCGTGATGGAGTTAGTTGTGGTTGTGACTCCCACGATCGTCGATCCGCTGACCAGCGACCAAGCGCCGCCGGCCAATCCGAAGTGGGTTACCCCACCCGGTCAGTTGGGGACCTTCGATAAGGGTCTGCCCAAGAGTTACAACCAACAACCGTAAGGCGCCTTTGCAGAGAACCGGGAGCAGGTCTTGAAGTCTGAAGCCTCGAACAACGGTCAGAGCGGCCTCCGGGTGATCACCATCTGTGTCGGTCACGAGACGGCAGAGAAGGTGAAGGCCGCCACTTTGCGGGAGCACGGAACATTTGTGGGGGAGCTACAAGGATATTCGCTTCAGGAAGGCGAACTGCAGCCTTTGCTGAAATTACAAAATGCACAGGTTCCGGTGTGTGTGATCGATTTCGACAAGGACCGCAAGCTCGCGGTCCAGGCCGCGAACTCGATCCAATTGATGCTCCGCGGACGGACGACCCTGATTGCATTGTCGGAGCAGTCCGATTCGACCCTGATTGTGGAAGCGATGCGAGCGGGATGTGGCGAATATCTCGCCAAGCCATTGTCAGTCGGACAGGTCTGCGAGTCGTTGAACAGGTTATGTGGACGGATTCAGGGCGTCCGCGAGGTAAAGACATCAGGCAAAATTCTGGTGTTTTTGGGGTGCCGGGGAGGAGCGGGAGCCACGACGCTCGCGGTCCATCTTGGCTCATATCTAGCGCGTCTCTACGGCAAAAAAGCGCTGATTGTGGACCAGCACCGGCACCTGGGACATGTGGCGCTGTATCTCGGGCAGGATACGCCTTCCTATGATTTTTACGAGCTGGTGCGCAACGTCGCGCGTCTCGACCAAACGCTCTTGGCGGGCTTTGTTGCGCATCATGGCAGCGGGGTGGATGTGCTGGCCAGCCCCGCTATGTTGAACGGCAGCATTCCCGTTCAGCTCGATGCGGCGGAGCGGTCGATCCGATTCCTGGCAAACGTTTACGAATACGTGATCGTGGATTGTCCTGTCGGGCTCGGCGATGTGAATCTTGCCACTATCGACTGCTGTGACGAATTGTACCTGGTGGCAACACCCGATGTCCCCGCACTGCGGGACTTATCGAAGTACGTGGACCGGCTGTCGCAGTGCAATGTGCCGCCCTCAAAACTGAGGGTAGTCGTGAATCGCTACAGCTCCGACTGTGCGGTGACGTTGGAGCAGATCGAAAAAGCGATCCGGCAGCCAGTCTCGATTACGGTGCCCAACAATCCTACTGAAGTGATGCGTGCCATGAACACCGGCACGCCCGTTTCGCCAGACCGCAGAACGGAATTTGCACTTCAGATGAAGAAATGGGCCGCCAGCTTACTCCCCGTGACGCCGGAGATGGTCCCGGAGGAGCCGAAGCGCAGATTTTCGCTATGGAGGTGATATGAATCCGGCCATTTTCAGTGGAACACGGAGGATGCTTGGCTGATATGGTTTCAATGCCGTCATCCACTACCAGTCGATTGAGCAGCGTGCTGGATCATTCTCCCAAGCCCTTGCTGGGCCGGGCGCAGCAGGAGGTGAAGTCTGCTGTCCATCACGAGCTGATCAAGAAAGTCGATCTCGAGAAGTTACTGTTCATGGAGGACACCCGGGCCCGCCAGACCCTGCTCACGCTTATCCTTCAGTTGGTGAGTGAACAGGGCGTTCCTTTCAGCGCAAGCGAACGCGAACGCCTCGCGAACGAGGTACTGGACGAAGTATTCGGGTTGGGGCCGCTGGAACCGCTGCTGCAGGATCCCACTGTCAACGACATCCTGGTGAATACCTACGAGTCAGTCTATGTCGAGCGCGGAGGAGTTCTGGAGAAGACGAACGTCTCCTTCAAGGACAACACTCACCTGATGCACATTATCGACAAGATCGTGTCCAGTGTTGGCCGGCGAGTCGATGAATCGGCGCCCATGGTAGATGCCAGGCTGGCGGACGGCTCGCGCGTGAACATAATCATTCCTCCGCTTGCGGTTGACGGGCCTATCCTCTCCATCCGCCGTTTTGGCACCACGCCCTTAACCGCGGACGACCTTCTGAGCTACGGGGAATACACGCCGCAGATGCTGGACATTTTGCAGAAGGCGGTTAAAGCCCGGCTCAACATCGTCATCTCGGGAGGCACCGGCTCCGGTAAAACGACACTGCTCAACGTTCTCTCCGGGTTCATTTCGGAAAGAGAACGAATTGTCACCATTGAGGATTCGGCTGAGCTGCAGTTGAAGCAAGCGCATGTGGTGCGTTTGGAGTGCCGGCCGCCGAATGTGGAAGGCAAAGGAGGGGTCCGGCAGCGCGAGTTGGTCATCAACGCTCTGCGCATGCGGCCCGATCGCATTGTTGTGGGCGAGGTACGCGGCGAAGAGGCGCTCGACATGTTGCAGGCCATGAACACCGGCCATGACGGATCGGTGACCACCATTCACGCCAATAGCCCGCGCGATGCGCTATCTCGTATCGAAACCATGTGCATGATGGCCAATCTTAACCTTCCCGAGAAGGCGGTGCGCCAGCAGATCGCCGCCGCGATTCAACTCATCGTCCAAATATCTCGCCTGAGCGATGGCTCGCGCCGGATCACTCATGTCACCGAAATCACTGGCAGCAGCGGCGACATGGTCAGCATGCAGGACATTTTCTTATTCGAAAAGCGAGGAGTGGGACCTAACGGCAAAGTGCTCGGCAGGTTCTACGCCACAGGTATCGTTCCCAAGTTTGCAGAGAAACTAAAAGCCTCGGGCATTCCGATTCCGATGAGTCTGCTCGACATGTCGGAAGAGGTCTAGCAAAGGAGCAGCGGGATGATCCTCTCCCTGGTTGCCGTATTCGCGTCCCTGGTTGCCATGATGCTATGCATCGCGACCAGCTCGTTGGCGCACCCTGAGGACATTTAGGCGGAGGTCAGCAGTCGTGCTTCTGATGGTTCTTACATTCGCGTTCGTTCTGGTGTTGACGTTGGCCGTCCTGCTGTTGCTCACACGTCCAACGGCGGCGGACCGCGCCATCGAAGGACGCGTGGCGGGAATCCAGGCGACTGCGGCGCAAGAGGTGTATTTGGGCGATGGAGTGCCCGAGTTTCTCAAGCGCACCAAACTGAGCGAGATCGATTGGCTGGACAATCTTCTAAAGCGATGGAACCTGGCCCATAAGATTGAACTCCTGATCGCACAAGCTGAGAGCTCATGGAGTGTGCCCATGGTGCTCGCCGGTTCGGCCGTTTCCGCCGCTTTTGGTTTTACGGTCTCCTACCTGTGGCTGCCCGACTTGGCCGTATGCGTGGTACTCGGAATTCTCTTCTCTTTCTTACCTTTTTTTGTACTGCAGATCAAGCGGGCGCGGCGCATTCGGCGTTTCAACCTGGGGCTTCCCGATGCGGCTGACCTCATCTGTCGCGCTTTACGTGCCGGACATTCGCTGAGCGCCGCAATCGAGATTGTCGGACAGGAAGCACCGGAGCCAGTACGCACCGAATTTCGGGAGGTGTACCGGCAACAGAACTTCGGTTTACCTCACCGCGACGCGCTGTTGCAACTGGCACGCCGCGTACCTTCGGCGGACCTGCAATTCGTCGTCACCGCCATGCTCGTGCAGAAGGAGACTGGCGGGAATTTAGTCGATATTCTCGACCGCACGGTTGCGGTGATCCGCGATCGGATACGTATCCAGGGGGAAGTGCGGATCTACACCGCCCAAGGCCGTCTTACCGGAGCGATTCTGGCCCTGCTTCCCATCATCATGTTCTTCCTCATCAACATGGCGGACCATGGGTATACCAAAGTGCTGGTGGAAGATCCTCTTGGCCGCAAGCTCATTTATGCGGGACTCACGTTGATGATCGTCGGCGGAATCATCATTCGCAAGATCGTGAATGTGAAGGTGTGATAGGTATGCATCCTCTGCTTCAGGTGAGCATCGTGGCAACCGCGTTCTTTGGTAATGCGCTGGTCATTGTGTTGTTTATGCTGCGACCTTCCCGGCAGGCGAAGCGTATCTTCGACCTCGCACGGGACCGGGGTATCTATAATATCGAGGAACCGAAAGAATCGGCTCTGCAAGGCCTGGTGCGCGCCATCCGGTTTCTGCGTGCGCAACTGGGACTTCACGACAATGCGAAGCTCAAGGAACGATTTGCCGCGGCCGGGCTGCGGTCGCCCGGACAGGCGGACCTCTATTTCGGGATCCGGCTGCTTGGTCCACTCGCCGCTGTGATTGGCGGCAGCTTCATCTCCGACAACATGGTTTTCTGGACGATTGGCCTTGCGGTGGTGGCGTTCCTGGCGCCCGACTTTGTGCTCACGGAAATGATCCGGCATCGCCGGGAAAAAATCCGCCTGGGCATGGCGGACGCGATCGATCTCCTGGTGATCTGCGTGGAAGCCGGGCTAGGACTGGACCAGGCGCTCATGCGCTCCGGACAAGAGCTCTCTCTGAGTCATCCTTCCATTGCAGAAGAGTTTACCCAGATCAACCTAGAGCAGAGGGCGGGAAAGGGCCGAATCGAGGCGTGGCGCAGCATGGCAGAGCGCACCAAACTGGATGTCATCAAGGCCTTCACCAGCATGCTGGCGCAAACCGATCGCTTCGGCACCCCGATCTCCAAGGCGCTTACTACCTTCTCGGACGGTATGCGCATGAAGCGGCGGCAGCAGGCCGAGGAGATGGCGGCTAAAACCACGGTGAAGCTGGTTTTTCCTCTGGTCTTGTTCATTTTCCCCAGCATATTCATTGTTCTACTGGGGCCGGCAATTATCACCATTATGAGGAGTTTGAACAGCGTTTTTCGGTAAGGAACAGTTCGACAATTTCAACACACAGAAGGGAGAAATTATGGATTCCGTCACTCTGATTCGAGTCATCTCTGGGGTCTTGTTCGTGATCATCCTGGGGGTTCTGATTATGCGCAGAAAAAAGATGGCATGAGCGCGAGGTGAGCTATGCGGAAATCCCATCAAGTGGAAGTTGCCAATATCACGCGGGGCACGGTGCTGGGTTCGGAGATCCGAATCGCAGACACAGGCTTGACGCGGCTCGTCGGGTTGCTCGGCAACTCAGAGCTGCGTCCAGGGTGCGGTCTGCTGATTGAGCCCTCTTCTGGGGTGCACACGTTTGGCATGCGATTTCCCATCGACGTGGTCGCGTTAGACCGTCACCTTTGCGTGCGAGGTGTCTGGGAGAGTTTGGGGCCGTTCCGGATCGCCGCCCTAGGATTCAAGACCCACAAGGTGCTGGAACTGCCGGTGGGATCCATTCGGCATAGCCGCACGCAGGTGAATGATCAATTGGTGTTGCAGGAGCCCGGGACGATCGGAGCCGGGTTGCACCATGCGGACGGAACACGGTCCGCTCCGGATTCTGCCGACAAAATAAACCAGACCGCAAGGTCAATCAAAGGAGAACAATCATGAGCTTGATGTTCATTCGCGTACTAGCTGGTTTCCTGGCCGGGCTGGCTGCCGGCATTCTGTTGATGCGCATAGCCTACAAGAAAACGGGCGAGATCAAGGCTGGCAACAGCGACACCACCGAGGCGGCAACTTCGACAAGGGCAAGCTAAGAACAACTCGCGCTAAAGGGAACAATGCAGGAACATCAACAGCACGCATCAGCGGGCTCGGCCGCGCCTGCCGGTGTCTGCACGCAAGACACACGGACAGCGAGCCGGGGGGCGCAATGGTTGCTGCTCGCGGTAGTCGTGATCAGCACACTCTTGCTGGCGGCGCGCCTGAACGTCGATTCCAATTTTGCGGATGATCCCGTGCAGGCGCAGATTGCCGAGCGCGTGCTCCACGGCCAGAGGCCGCACGTCGATTTTCAGTACGCCTATACGGGTGGCCTCGCCTATCTTCACGCCCTCGCGCTGCACATCTTTGGCGATCGGGCGCTGTCCCTCAGGCTGATGCTCTTGGTGTTCTTTGTCGCGTGGGTGCCGGGGTTCTGGTACATCGCGCGCAAACTGAGCTCGACGCTTGGGGCTTCGCTGCTTACCTTGCTGGCCGCCGTCTGGAGCGTGCCCACCTATCCCAGCCCACTGGGCTCATGGTATGGCCTGTACTTTGCGACCTTCGGCACGGCGGCGCTGTTTCGCTACATTGAAACCCACCGCTCGCGCTGGGTGTTCCTGGCGGGGACCTGCGCAGGCTTGTCGTTCCTGGCAAAGGTCTCCGGCCTGTACTTTTTGGTCGCCGCTGTGCTGTTCCTGGTGTTTGACGAGCAGAACATGCAGGGCGAAGTACAGTTCCGCGATAGGGAGGTCCCAGACACCGCATATTCGGTCCTGCTCACGCTGGTATTAGTGAGTCTCGATGTCGTTCTGCTGCTGCTACTGCACAGCGAAGCGACTGTCACCGAGGTATACCATTTTGCGCTTCCCGGTATCGCCCTCTCGTTTCTGCTGCTGGTGCGCGAGTGGGGCGTGCCGCGATTTCCAATTCCTGTGCGTCTGTGGCAGATCGGAGGCCGCCTTCTGCCGCTCTTGCTGGGAGCTTTTGTCCCCGTGACCATCTTCCTGGCGCCTTACGCCTCCAGCGGAACGTTAGGAAAGTGGTTCAGGGAAGCGTTAATCCTGCCGGCGGTCGGCTGGCAAGCCGCGTTCCACTCGGCAATCAATCCGGTGGGCGCGTTGTGCACCATACCGCCGCTCATGGTGTTAGCGCTCAACGCCGAGTTGCGCTCGGAAACCGCGCGGCGACTCGCGTTCATCGCCCTCTGCCTGCTGGCAGTCGCGGGGCTGAACCAGGCGCTGCGTTACCCGGAATTCGCGCGCTGGGTGTGGCTCTCGGCGGCCACTGCGATCCCGGTGACGACGATGATCGGGGTTTCTCTGCTCCTCAGTGGGACAAGAAAAGGCCACGGGAAACAGACCTCGCAGCTCATGTTGCTGATCGCGGTGGCCGGCCTGTGCAGCCTGGTGCAGTTTCCCTTTTCCGCTCCCATCTACTTCTGCTGCGTGGTGCCTCTGGGAATCCTCTCGTATGTCGGGCTGGCGAACCTGGTTAGTCCGGGCCGCCGCTTGCTATTGCTATTGCCGGTCGCAGGATTTTATCTGGCGTTTGTCATGCTCCTGATCCTGCCCAACCGGATCTACAGCCGCGGCCTGTCGTTCACGCCAGCGCCCCAGGCGATCGTTACCGTGCCCCAGGTCGGAGGTGTCGGCGCTCTCGATCCGTTAGTGAGGCAGCGGTGAGCGCGGGAACGGCGACGCACACTGGTCTCGATACCGCGGAGCAAGAGTTACCCTCGCGCGGGAGCATGATTGGATGTTCCGTATCGCACCAGTCTGTCGTTGCACCGGGCCTCCGGTGCTTCGTCATTGTATCCGCCGCTATCGCCGTTCTTGTTGCGGCATTCCGTGCATGGGCAGACTGGTTGAGTGGCGCGTGGGTAGATGTGCCAGCCGGCGTGATGATCGCGATGGCGGTGGACTTGCGACACGGCCTCTTTTATCGTCCACTTCTTGGGCTCGGCGGATACGGCGGAACTCGTTATTTTCCCTTGTACTTCGTTCTGCATGCTTTGCTACTCAAGCTAGGCTTTTCCTTACTGTTGAGCGCCTATCTACTTTCCACCGTGGCAATCGTGTTGCTGATCCTCGGAACGTTCTGTCTGTTGAGGGAATTGGGTGCCGAGTGGTGGCTGTCCGCATGTTCGGCGGCCGCGCTATTAACCAGCGTTTCGACTCATGTTGCTCTGGTCAGTCCGCATGCCGACGGCTTGGCGTGTGCTCTCAACATCTGGGCTTTGGTTGTGATCGCCCGTCCAAATCCCAATCGTCGAAAGATTCTCTTAGCCGCCATTCTGTTCACCCTAGCGTGGTCCGCGAAGATGACGACAATCTTCGGGCTCGCCGCTGTCGTCGTTTGGCTGGTGAAT
This sequence comes from Acidobacteriaceae bacterium, assembly GCA_003160215.1. GTDB lineage: Bacteria > Acidobacteriota > Terriglobia > Terriglobales > Acidobacteriaceae > Bog-257. Next base: position 10,355 of record PLQW01000114.1, on the reverse strand, counting down.
ACGGGATTCAGGCGCAAGGCCTGGCAACTGTCTGGCGAAACCTGCTGCGGCTACCTGCTGATCGCCGGCGGGCTAATCGTTGGCAGTGGAGGGCGATTCCTTGAAATTTTCAGAGCTTGTGCTTCGGGCGGAACGACCTACACATATCTTGCTTATGCGCCGTGGTCATTAATAGCGTCAGCTCGCCGCAACGATCCAACCATCTTCTTGTTTCTTGCATTCGGGCTGCTAATATTGGCCATCGATTTCTGCACGCCGGGTGCCAACCTCCTGCGGAATCTGCCTGCCTTGTTCTTCATCGCAACACTCGCAGTTACCGTCACCATTTTCGGTTCTCCAGGGACGAACTTCAACCATTTTCTGGATCTGCAAGTGGCCGCTGTGATTCTGATTACCGCTTGGCTGACGAAACGCGCCTCTCTGCAACAAAAGCAATTGGGAGTTTTTGCCCTCGCACTAGTCACGCTGATAGCCGTGCAACCCATGTATCACCGGGTTGTGGCCACAACGCAGCCGGTAACTCCGCACCGATTCCTGCGGGTAGTTGCGGCCATCGGAAACACCAATAAACCGATCCTGTCCGAGAATCCCGCCATCCCGGTGCTTGCCGGGCAATCTGCTTACCTGCTCGATCCTTGGATGCTACAAATGCTGCGAAAACGTATTCCCAACTTCGGCCAACCGCTTCTTGCAGGTTTGCGGGCTCAGGCCTTCGGTGCCGTAGTGCTGTGCAGGGATCCGAGAACGAGCCATTGGCTGCGCTGGTATGAGGAGGAGAGCTTCGGACCAGGGTTTGTGCCGGCCCTCAACCGGAATTACCGGCTCGCCTCAGTCGTTGATGACCAGATGATCTATCTCCCGATTCAGTTCGGAGCAATAAATGCCTACCCGGATAAATAGGCCGGTTATCGGCTGGATCGCTCTCGCGGTGCTGAATTGCGCTGTGATTATGCGTTGGCTTTCCAAGGCCTGTCGTCCCCCATTTGCTTCCGCCTTGCTGCTGTTCCCGCTCCCCTATTACGTAACGCATAGCGAGACCTTCTATCGCCATCCCATCGAACCCATCGTGGGGCTGCTGGTCGGCTACGCGTGCGTTGCGCTCCTAGGCTTCGGGCATGACGTTGGGAAAGCCAAAAGCATAGTGAGGAAGCGGTGAGCGGGGGGGCCGCAGGACCGGCCGCGCCGAGAAATCGATTGTGGGTCGCACTAGCAACCGTCTGCCTGATTTCCTCCTGGTATTACGGGCTCGTGGTCGCGCCAATTGGCTTAGCTAGTGCGGATCGAGGCATTCTCCAAGACCTGTACGGAGTTTGGAACGGCAGCCGGGTGATGCTGGTTCACCGCATTAGTCCTTATTCGGTAGAAGTCACAGCTCAGAATCAAGCGGCTATATACGGACGAACGGTGGCTGGACATGTGGAGCAGCAGTTCGCGTATCCTGCTTTCGCCGCTTTCCCTTTAGCCCCTCTTGCACTGCTACCTTTCCGGGCGGCACAATTCGTTGCCTTCTTGGCATTCTCGATCCTTACAGCAATCTCGGTTATGTGGTGGAGAGGCCCCCAAACGAACGCATTACTCCCAATCTTGTTGACGCTCTCTACTTACCCTGTGGTTGTCGCTTTGCAACTTCGACAGCCCACGCTGCTGTTCGCAGCCCTGATCGCCGCCTCCACCGCGCAGATCCGCTCCCGCCCCGTAATCGCTGGCTTACTGCTGGCGCTTGGCACGGCAAAGCCTCAGCTCGCACTTTCCGTCTGTGTTCCCTTACTGTTCTGGGCGGTTGCTAGTTGGCGTGAGCGTCGTGCATTCGTGCTGTCGTTCGGAATCAGCGAACTGGTTCTCGTAGTCGCAGCTACTGTACTCGTGCCTCACTGGTTCTCGCAGTGGCTTACCGTTTTGCATAGCTATTCGCGGTATGGTGGCCAACCGCTGCTTGTTACATTTTTCGGCGCGCCCGGTGGGACAATCATTTCCGTACTCGTCGCCGCAGCTGCCCTTGTCATCTGCTGGAGATGGCGCGAAGACGTCTTGTTCTCTGTCAGCTTCTCAGTCGCAGCGTTGCAACTGATCGCGCCATTCCAGACTTACAACGAAATCATGCTGCTGGCCCCTATCTGTTGGATCGGGTCGAACATCGTCAAAATCGGCGCTTTCGGCTGGATACACCGAATTCTCGTTGCAGGTGTGTGGCTTGTGCTCGCTGAGGGATTCGTTGTTGTCGCTGGCCTCGGCGTGGTCGGCGCGTTCGTTCCCCTAGTGGCTGCGCAATTCTGGAAGGTGCCTGTCCTATTCGCATTCTTCCTGCCTGCAATTGTTTTCGCCACCCTGCTGGCTTACGTCATTGCGGCAACTCGGCTCGACTCTCCGGTCTCCCGGGAGAACCATGTTCCCAGCCGAACGCTGGTTAGTTTGCTGACCAGCTATCACGCCTACTTGTACGACGTTGTCCTGCTGCCGCCGGCATTCTTCCTCGCCGGCAGTTACTTGCGAGGGCGTAAGTTGGGCGCGGTAGAAGTGGCACTGGCCTTCGTGGTGTATGCCGTATTCCTGCTTCCGGCAGTATCTGCGTCGTTTAACGAAATGGTGGCCGGGATGTTCGTCGGGATGCTTCTGCTGGCGGGCTTGCAGTTTGCCGAGTTGCTCGATCTTTCGCACTCAGGGAGCGTATTTCCATTAAACCACTGGTCGCGGATCACTCACAATCTCGTTTAGCACGCAGATGAAATCTATCATCGATGGATCTCCTGACTAACTTGCTTCTTCATGCTCGCAATCGGCAACTGAGTTTCTGTCGATGCAGCCACTCCCTGCTCAGAGATGGGATAAGGTGATACTTCCAGCGGCTGGGTGTCGGGTTGCACCAGCCAGACATGCCGGTCCCGGTAGTAGCGAATCAGTTCCAGGTTATCGGCGGCATCCATCTCTCGCGCCCAGATCACTTTGGAGCCATCGATGTCCGGCGCGTCATAGACCCACTCATCATAGACGGAATGGTCGGGAGAATATCTGACCATCACAAGCTGTTTTCCCGGAAGTCGCTCCAACCCCGCTTCGATATGGGCTCGCTCGGTGCCGAACTCGCCTGGGCCATACCAAGCGCAAAGCCATTTGGAGGGGGGCCATTCAGGATCGCTGAGATGAAGCGGTCCGGCAAACAACCGCGCTCCGGCAAGCACAATGACGAGTGTCACGATCAGCCGTACCCAGCCGAGGCCGACGGGCCGGCCATCCATTCTCGCGAGTCGCAGGTGGCGCATCGCCTGAAGACCAAGCGCATAGAAGACGACTGTGAACGGCGCCAGATAATGGGGGATGAGAAATATCTGGACAAGCATGCCGGCCACCATGACCGCCATGCAAACAACCAGGAAGCGGGTGCGGCGGTCCATGAGCATGCGTCGAAACATCAGCAGAGGCGGCAGCAAGGCGACGCCGGCAAAGAACAGAAGCCCTTCGACCGCCTTGAATAGAGTCTGATGAAAAAAGCCAGCGTGAATTTTCTCGAAGTCGACAAGCTCACTTCGATGATAAAAGCGCCGCATGAATTCGTGCCGGTAAACCGGTTCAGGCCGCGCTGACTGCCAGACAAAATACGGCGCCATGGCGTAGGTGGCGCGATTGACGGTGTAGGGCAGGGTGAGAGGGCTTCCGAATGCGCGGTAGTTGTAGTACCCCATCCATGCACCGGCGGCCACCATCAACGCCAACGGTGCCACAGTGAGGCGAAGCAGCACGGCAGGCGCTGGTCGATTCTTCCCGACGAACAGCCAGTGCCCCAGGATCGCCGCTACCGGGAGGCAAAGCAGAAGGCCTTCGTAGGGGCGAGTGGTAACCAGCAGTATGATTCCCAGCGCCATGAGCATCGTGTAGCGAAGCCGCGGGGCCTTCAGGAATCGCGGCAGCGCCCCTAGAACTAGCGCGCCGCCCAACGCCGCGATCAAGCCTGCGCCCGTGTAGGTATTGATCCAGTAGCTGAAGAGGCCGATGCGCAGGACCGCCAGCATTCCGCCCAGCAGCGCCCAGCCGGGTGGCAGCCACGCTTGTAGCATCCAGCAGATCGCGGCGCACATCAATGCGCTCATGACTAAGAGGCCGTACCAGGCCTGTCCCGTGAGCGCCTTCCCCACCGCCAGTACCAAGCCTTCCCCGGGAAAGTACATGGACATATACGTCGGCTTCATGGTGATGTGGATGCTTTCGAAGTGGACCCACATGGCGGGCGTAGGGTTGGTCAATCTTCCCGAAGCGAAGGTGTTCGCCGCTAGCAGGTTGCTGTAATCGTCCGGGACAAAAGGGTGAGGAATGGGGCACACAGGAAGAATGGCCAGACGCAGCAGAAGCGCGGCAAAGCCGACGACCGCAACGGCTAAACCTCGCCTCCGCGCTAACTGCCCGAAGGCCCTCTCGAGGCGCGAGAAAAATCCCGAACCAAGCCTCGGCCAGCCGAATGCCACGGCGGCTGCAATCAACGTCAGGCCGCCTTCGAGTATCATCAGCGATGCTTTGCCGGTTTGTGGATCGGGAGACAGGATCATGGCCGCACTACACACGCGTGCAATTTACAGCGCGCGCCTTCCCTGTCTTCGAGCGAAGGTGAGGCAGTGCTTGTTTTCACCGCCCCACACCTTGCAGACGAAGGGCAACCTACCACGACAAAGCCATGTGCGCCGCTGCCGGATGGAGTCTAGACGGCGCTGGTGAGATCGCTGGAGACTGCGCTGAAAGCGTTGCTAATCCCCGTGGCGACGCTGTTCATGGCGGCGATCGCTCCGAGAGCGATCAAGGCGGCGACGAGGGCGTACTCGATCAGGTCTTGACCGGATTCGTCGCGGAGCAGGTTCATGAGAGTTGAGAGTTTCATTTAGGTGTCTCCTTAGTGCTGTCAGCGGTAAGGCGGTGGCGCTGTTACTGCTGCGTAGGGGCAAGGAAATTGGGTTCTCCCCTGGTGTTGCGGGGCGGCATCCCCTGGTCGCCGCCCCGCATTTCACCAACGGAGGATCGGGCGCTGTCGGCAGACTCGACGCTCAGTCTGGGCTGTTTTGCCCTATGCTGCGGCCGTCAAATCGCTCGAGATCGTGCTGAAAGCAGTGCTAATCCCTGTGGCAAGACCCTTCATGGCCGTGATGGCACCCAGCGCAATCAAGGCGGCTACGAGAGCGTACTCGATGAGGTCCTGTCCGGATTCGTCGCGAAGCAGATTCTTAAAGATTTTCACTTGTCTTTCCTCCATTTTGATTACCCCAGCAGAGCAAACGCTGGTGGTATGAATTCAGAGAAAAGCATAGCCGGAATGGGTGGCGCATTGATTCCACGATTTTGCCGGTCTTTCCAGAATCCACACAGAAAATGAGGGGATTTGCCAGGCAGCTAGCCCGCATTTCTTACCAGCGGTGAGGAGGGTTGGCTGGTTGGGGTTGGGAGTGAGTTCTGGTGCTGGTTGGTGGAAGAACTTGGATGGTGGGGCGTATGGAGCGGACTACGGTGGCATAGGTTTCGCTTGGCGGACGCGGTTTTCGGTTTTTAGACGTGGGACTTCCTCAGCCCATTCCTCAGCCCTGCACACAATCGCGGGATTGTCGGTTAGGCTGGCCGCTGCTCAGCAGCGCAGCATGCTACAGGCGTGGGCAAACGATGTTTCCAGGGGTAGACTCCGCTATAGCGCAGGCAGATGCGGCGGGCAGTGATCCGCACCTGGGCGGCGATTTTCAGCAGCCGCAAGCATAGCGTGTCCACTTGCGCCTGCGCCCACTCGGTGCCGCCGATCGCCAAGCGGCGCAGCGCTTCCAGCAGGGTATAGGCCATGGCCGAGAAGTAGACGCGCAGTTGATTGGAGCGCATAGTCTCGCTGCTCAACCGGTCGCTGAACAGACTGAGCTGCTCCTTGATGCGATTCTCCATCTCGCCGCGGGCGCAGCCCAGGTCTTCGTACAGCGCTCGGGGATCGCCGCTGGGGAGCGAAGTGACCACGAAGCGCGGGTTCTCTTTGTCGGCGGTGAACTCAGCCTTGGCCAGGACTTCAACGGATCGATGCGGTCGGCGTGCCCTGCGGCCTGCGCCAGGCTATCCAGATACGCCGCAAACCGCTTCTCTTGGGCCCCGCCTGGCGCCGCAATCCTGGCGCTCATGGCGCAAAGCTAGCACGAGCAGATCCGTCCGCGACAAAACTTTGCGTGGGCAGGAATCAACTTTACAACAAAGTAGTACTAGGCTTCTGAGTTCCTGGGATTCAGGGAGTGAGGTTCAGCGAGGGCTGCTGATGGTTGTCATTGGGGCAAAGCTCTCGATTGTTCCTCGCCAGTGAGACTGTCCTGCCGCATCCCAGAGCCCCGATTACGTAGAGCAGGCGCGGTGGAGCTTCAAGATGTTATGGGTCATACAGACCAGAGCCCATTCGCCGCGTACTTGGGTGACCCCGCGCAACAGGAACTGCCGGAAGCCTTGCCGAGACTTGATCTGTCCGAACACCGGCTCGACGATCGTCTTCCGCCGGGCATACCAGCGCCTACGCCGCGTCCGATCGAGACGCCCTGTACAGCTCTACTGATTGCTTGAGACCTGAGCGCTCAACCGCGCCGCCAGGCGAAGATAACTTTGTTCATAACAAAAGACTTGTTGGCTTCGTTTCGCAATATCAACCCTTTTATAAGCAATGAACACGGGAGGGCAAATACATCGTGACACGATATATTGTTTGGGGAACAACCACCGGTCTCCTGATTTGGTTTCTGGATTTGAGGCCGCGGCGCTAGCCCTTCATGGGCGCGCTTGACGAAGGTGCTGGTCGCACTCCTCTGCAGCACCCTGGGGATCGCTTGAAACCTAAACGCTCAATGGCGCCGGGGCCTTCTGTCGCCTCTCTTGAGATTCACGGAGTTTCTGCAAGGCCCAGTCAAGCTTTTTTTGTGCTGCCGTCTCGTACTGAAAAATTTTATTCATGTTTGTTTCTAAAGGAAGAGCGTGGATAGCGTGGTAATCCTCGAGTTCCCCTTCTCCCATGAGCAGTCTCTTGTCGAGCGCACCGTCGAGCAGCCCGTATTGCCAGTCCAGCTCAACCAAAAAGTGATCGTCGATCTTGGGCTCAGTCGGGCTAAATCTTTCCTCAGCTTGCGGCACAGGTCCCTGTCCCAGTTTTAATATGGGGAGAACTGCCGCGTAAGCTGCTGGCGAGAGGGTCCCTGTGGTCTTGATCTCCTGCTCTGCGCTTTGCAGAATGGACATCCTTTCCATAAAAGGCTGGGCTTGCTCATATACATCCAGCGGCTTGCCCCATTTTGACCTCATTGAATCTCGAGCCGATCCTTTCTCCGCGCAGGTTGCTCGACGAAGTCTCCACATGCTCTTCGCGATCTCCGCAACGCAGAACTTCTCAAGTGGACCCTCTGGCTGGAACTCCTGCTGTAGGTCAGCGAGCAACCGCGCAAATTGCTCTTCACTTCCTTCGCCATCGCAGATAGGAATAACCACGTGTTCGGCAAACAGCCCGGTTTTCACGGCATTGAACTTTGAATAGTTCTTACCTCGCTCGGTTCGAGGGCCAGTCGAGCGTTGGGCGTTCAGGCGATTTGCGGCAAGCGTCTTTTCGGTAAGCGCTTTCTTAGGCATGACAACCTCCCCGCTGAAGCGGTTAGGAGTCACAGCCACCTCCTAGAACATAAGGTTAACAGATTTAGTACGCGAGTGGCGAAGAAAAGACGAAACCGAGGAATGTCGAACCTACTTAGTAATCAAGTCAGCGGAAAAGGCAAATTTTGAGGGCAGCAGCTCCGATTTTTGAGCTTTCTCGTGCTTGCGTGTAATCAGCAATTGCGGCCACAAGGTCTTTACTTCGTTCTCAGCTTCTGCTTGGCGACCAGGCGCCGGATGACTTCTAATCCTCCTTCTTACCTATGGGCGCCAAAGCCCTCACCAGAATATTTCGAACACCGTTTTACATTCGAAATGTTCAAAGGAGTGTGCACTTGATTCCGCTAGCGATCTTGCAACTGATCGGTGCGCCGAGCCAAGAATCGCCGGAAATACCTCGCGCCTTCCTTGCCATAAGCAATCAATCCTGCTTGTAGAAAGGCGTCGCAAATCTGGGCGACGCTTCTTCCCTCTGATGCCGCAACCGACTCCAACTTCTCCTTGAGCTCGGAGCGGACCCTGAAGGACAACCTTGTATCTTTGGGGTTCATTCGAGCCAGATTTTATCACCTCACCGGGCGAGATCTGGCTTGACAACTAGATTCGGGTATGACACCCTTAGAGTGTCAATGGGTGTCAATATATGACATTGGGAGAAGTTCGTATGCCAGAGCATCAATCGAGGTTTTGTGGAGAAACTCGGAAAGAACCCCACGCCACGGAGAAACTCCTGCAGCAAAACATCCGGGCCGCGAAACGAACGCTTGGCCAAACGCTGATACCACGCCTGACCGCGCATCTCAAGGCGCTAACTCGAGACTTTGGATTTTTGATCGAAGCTGGTGAGCTCCAAATCATCAATGGCAACTGGTACGTGACCCACACCGGTCTGCTGCGTCTGGCCCGCCGCAAGAGATGCCGCGGTATCCATGTCGAGGCCGTCGATTCGCTGTGTGATTCTGCAGCGAATCGTTTCGTCCTCAAGGCGACGGTTTACCCCTCCAAGGATTCCGCGGGTTTCGTTGGATACGGCGATGCCGACCCTTCCAACGTTTCCATGCTGGTGCGCGGCGCCGAAATGCGGATCGCGGAAACCCGAGCCGTCAATCGCGCTCTGCGCAAGGCATATGGCATCGGAATCTGCTCGGTCGAGGAGATCGGATCGAATCCTGGTCCGATGGCAGGTCCCAGCGATCAACGCAAATTTCCACCCCAAAATACCAACGGAAACGGGAACGGCAATGGCGGTGCCGGTCACAAGGTCCGCGACCGGCTCTGCCAGATCATCCGCCAGCACAAGCTCAATCCCGAGCTCGTGAAAGCCTACGCCGTCGACTTCTGCGGCACCAAGGCACTCAAAGACGCCACTCGTGAGCAGGTCGAAAGCTTCGTGCAGCAACTTGCCGAAGCGGCCAAGAAGGACCGCGATGGCCTGCTCTGTCAGCTCAACAGCTACGCACCCCCAAGTCAGGAGGTGGCGGGATGAAACGTTATGTCCCCGGACTCTCCGACACCGCGCAGGATTCGCACTCCGAGGTTCCGGACGGCATATTTCTCGTCCGACTCGATGGTGCGCAGCACCGCTGGCAAGCCCAGAAGCGCTTTTATCTTCTGCGGCTCTCCGTTCTTGAGCCCAAGCCGTTCGCCGGGCGTTCCCTCGTCAGCCGCCTCTACTGCACCCCAAAGGCTATGTGGAAGCTGGGTTGGTTCCTGCGGGATTTTCTCTATGACCCCGAACTGTTGCGCCAGGACGAGGTCGACGAGCGAGCCCTTCGCGGGTTGGTCGGGGTCGTGAAGATCAGCCATACCGTAATCAACGGTATCTCGCTGGTGAACTTCGACGGCTTTGCGCCAGCCAGCCAGTGGGAAGAACTGTCCACGGGCATCCCCATCCCGCCGGCTGGCAACGGTAAAGGCTCGCGGAAGGACAGGGCATCACGATGAATTACAGCTACACCCAGATTTCCCAGTACCTGACCTGCCCTCGCCGTTACCGCCATCGCTACCTCGACGGCTGGCAAGAGAAAGATGTTCGGGCCGCCATGCTCTTCGGCCGCTGCTTCGAACAGGCGGTGGCGGCTCTATTCCGTCACGAAGATCCAGCGGTAGTTCTGTTTGAGCAGTGGGCACCATGTAAGGAACTGAAGCTGGTCTACCCGGGAAACGACACCTGGGACCACATGCTCCAGCAAGGCATTCAGTTACTCGAGCGCTTCGTCCAAGATGGTCGCGTCCAGATTCAGCAGCCGCACAGCCATCAACAGATCCGATTCACACGTACGTTGAGTTCCGGCAACAGCTTTGTCGCCTTCGTCGATGCGGTCGGTGAACTGGACAGTACAACCTGTGTGCTGGAGTGGAAGACCGCCTCTGCCCGCTATCCCGAGGAGCCGAACGGCATTGCGGCCCTGGATCCGCAGCTGGTTTGTTATTCCTGGATGACCGGGATCAATGAAGTCGCCCAGGTTGTCTTCGTTCGTAAGCGCACGGTTGAGGTCCAGTACTTGCGGGCCACTATCACCGACCAAGAGCGGCAGGAGTTCGAAACCCTGGTCGACGACACAGTTCGAAGTATCGAATCTGGACTGTTCTTGCCCCATAGCGGCATCCGTTTCCCCCAGAACCCGTGTACCACCTGTCCCTTTCTCGGGCTGTGTCTTGACCAGCGCGATCTAGTGGAGGCTGGGCTTATCCGCAAGCCGGGAGTCGATCTTGGTCTGTTTGACGAACTT
>PLQW01000014.1 GCA_003160215.1 Acidobacteriaceae bacterium | reverse complement strand
CCCAACTCATGAGATGGGAATTGTCGCCAAATAAGGCGGTCGAGCCATGGAATCAGAGAAAAGTTAGTTTACGATTTCCACTTTTTCCAAATTGTCGTCGGGTACACGGTCGATCAGCAGGAACATTGGGTCGATTCCCGCCTTGTCCGGCAGGGAGGCGGTCATGAATGTGTAAGTACCATGCGTACCCGTCATGTGCATCAGTTGGCGCGCGAGCACGTCTCCGTAATGCTTGCCCTTGGCGGGAGCGGCGAGAGCGCCGACTTCAATCCAATCGTCGACGGGCACTTCGGTCTCGACGCCCTTCGCATCGGCTTTGTACTTGTGGGTTTCCACTTCCACTGTTACATCGTACTTGCCGTCGGGGCGCTTTCTGGCTTTTGCGCTCAGGGCGCGATCGGAGAAGAGCGTGATGTCTTCAAACAAATCCTTGAGCAGATACTGATCCTGGGGCGGAGTCTCTTCNNTCTTCGCCAATCCTTTCGCGCAGGTAATACATCACCACGCTCCCCTTGTTGTAGTGGATGTATCCCTGGCTGGCTTCAACGCGCATAAGGGGCATCTCCTTGAGGCGTTCGCTGCCGCGCGAGTTCAGGTAGTTGTCCATCTCATACTCCATGAACTTGCGCATGGCATCGCGCCCGTATTCCTTCTCCATCACCATGAGAGCGGAATATTGGGCCAGGGTTTCAGATAGAGAGGTTGCGCCTTCCATGTCGGCGCCGATCATCTGGTGTGCCCACCACTGATGCGCCATCTCATGGGCAACGACGTAGAAGACCATATCGATATCGTCGGGTTTCTGAATGCTCGCGATGAAACCGATTGCCTCTGAATACGGCATGGTTCCAGGGAACGATTGCGCAAAGCTCTCCAGGCGGGGAAACTCGATGATTCTGGCCTGCTTGTTCTGATAGGGGCCGTAGTTGGCGGTGTAGTAGGCGAGCGATTTCTCGACCGAGTTCACCATCTTGGGAACGTTCCAGGGATGCTCCTTGAGGTAGTAGATCTCGATGTCGATCCCGTTCCACCGGCGGCGTTCGACCTGGTAGTGAGCGGAGAGGAATGAGTAGAAAATTCAGCGACCCGTGATCGGCTTGTACTCGTAGAAGTTGCGGTCGTCTTGTTGCCACTGGCGAATCAGGGAGCCCGGAGCGATGGCAATCTGATCGCCGCTGGTGCTGATGACGGTATCGACGTTGACCCAGTCGGAGTTATTGCTGATGTAGGTGTTCATGCAGTCAGCCGTGCAGTTGGTCTCGAGGACCGGCATCAGTTCTTTTGTCTTCAGGCCAAATCGCTTGCGATCGTTAGGATCGGTAAGCTCGTTGCCTGCCTGATAACCAATCTGCGGCATGGAAGTGGAGTGAATGAAAGTGCCGTTCTCGACGACGCTCGTCATCCATATATAGTTCTCGAAGCCGTGGGGATGGTACTCCACATCGAACTTCAGGGTGCGCGTCTCGCTCGGTGCAAGCGGCGTTGTGAGTTTGTAGATCCGGTAGCCTAGCCGCTTGTCATCGTTGGCCAGTTGCGCTCCGGGCAAATCGATGGTCTCCATGAACTCGCGATTCATGGTGAAGTGGATGGTGTCCATGGGCTGTGCGGTTTCATTCTTGATTTGTTCCACTGCGCGCATGACCAGTTCGCGTGTTTTAGGATAAATGGCGATGTCGTAATGCACGTCCGTAATGCGCGGCTGGGACAGATGCTCATAGCGCTTGTATGTCTTCTCGTAGTCAGCCTGGCGTTTCTGTCCTTCGTTCTCGCTTTCCAGTTTATTGAGCACCTTGGTGTTATAGAAGATCCATCCGCCGGTGAGCAGAAAGCCGCTTGCCNNCCGCGCTGCCAGAGCAGGATGCTGACCAGGGCAAGCAGAATGCTGAAGAAGGTCCAATAAACGGCAAACCAGCACCAGGTTTCCATCCACGGCCGATAGCCGAAGAAGTCCGAATAGGTCATGTTGGGAAGGCCGCCAAACTGCACCATCAGCGTCGCGACGTGCAGGGGACGCCATATGAACGCATTGGCAATCATGCATCCGACAAACGCGAAATAACCAACATACTTGTTTGGCGACAACACATGAATGATGAATGCTGCCGCCGCAAGAAAGGCAAAGGACAGCACATCCTGGCCAAGAACCGTCTCCGTGTAGAGCCCCAACTGAAACCGCGTATAGCCGTGCGCCGCCTGCACAATGACCGCGGCAAAGATCACCACCACGTCGATGGACACGATGGCCGCCATCAGCGCAAGGAATTTGGAGATATAGGCGGGCCACTCCGGGACCGGCAGCGCATCCTCGACCTCGTCGATTCGCGCATCGCTCTCTTCCCATACCAGCACGCCCGCAAAGAATGTGATCATCGCAACCAGGAAGATATACAGGTTTCCGGCGATGATCTCGATGGTGCGATAGGTGACGGGCCGCGAACTCAGCCCGTAGCCTTCGTTTGTGGTGAAGATGAGTGAGGCGACGCTGTTCAAAAGCGCAGCGCAGCCGACCACGATGAACGTTACCGTCTTCAACAGCCGCCGAAATTCGATGCGGATGGAGGCCAGCAACTGCTTCCAACGCGCCTTCGCTCCAAAGCTGAGTAGAACAGCGGTCTGAACAAGCGCCTGCGATTCAACCGGCGCCGCGTCCTGTGCACCTGGCTTTCGTTTCGA
>PLQW01000279.1:31267-36118 GCA_003160215.1 Acidobacteriaceae bacterium | reverse complement strand
GGATAGAGCCGCGGACGCATGGCTTCACGCTGCCGCTCCAGGGTCTCTTCTACGGCGTCGTTCCACTCCTTCGAAAGCGGCTTCACTCCACGGTCGGCGAGTTGCCGAAACAGTTTCACGCTGGAGTCGTACAAGCCCAGCTCGATCACCGACAGATACGAGTGCATGGGCTCGAGAAAATCCTGCAAGGCGGTGCGGTCCAGTTGCAATTCAGCGGCGTTAAGCTCGTCGAAGGAGTCACGGAAGTGGACAATCATCAGATCGCCCTTGTGCCCCAGCATGGAATAAACGGCGCTCTGCCCAAGTTCTTCGCTGGCTGCAAATACCGCGGCGGCTTCGCGCGCAATGTCCGCCTGGCGCGATGCGTCCAGCTTGCGCCACTCCGGCCAGCGAAAGCGGAACATCTGATGCAGCACGCTCAACCCTTCAAGGGTAAGCGGCATCGCTGGCAGCTCGGCGGACATAGTCTCGACTCCGGCATTGCTGGATGGCATTGCGAAACTCCACGATAAGTGATGATGACGCCCTCTCATTGTAATCTGCGGGCGATTGTGCCGGAACCGGGGAGCCTTCAGCGGTAGCGGCACCACGGCCGCCGAAAAGTTTGTGTTAGGTGATTGGAAGGGGCGCACCTTCAGNNTTCAGCCGGCGAGGGATCTGCTAAAGACTTTTCAGGAGCTTTCAGTGCGTCCAGGCTATATTTCCGGTCGGCTTCGTCTTCCAAGAACCACTGGAGCGCAAGGGAAGCGTCCAGCACGAAATCGCTCACAGACGGTGGCCCTCGTGAATCAGTTGCTTGACGGAAACGCCTTCCAAACGTACGTGGTTTTTCTCAATAAAGGCCAGCATCTCACGCACAGCTTCCCGCTGTGCACCGTTGGATCCACTGGCGCCCGAAGACTGTTCCTTTTCACGCAGAACTTGCAGGGCTTGGCCGATCACTTCCTCGACGGTGTGGAAGTGGCCGGATTTCAACTCATTCTCGACCAGCTTTTCCTGCTCGGGCGTCAGATTGATATTCATCGCCTTTGTGTGTCCTAACGCTTCCATGATACAGCCTGACGCTTCTTCGGTGACAACCATCAGAGGAGGTGACACTCCTGCTCCCCGCCTGCCGTGATAATCTCCTGTCGTTATATTCGGAGACCAATCATGCCACGTGGCGCCATGCCTCGCCGGCCTTCCCGCACCGGCCGCCAGGACAAAGTTGCCAGCACGCCCCTGCGAGCGAAAGCCCGCATCGCCAAATCCGCTCCTCCGGTGAGGAAGGCGACGCCGAAGCCAGCCAAACCTGCTGCCGAAGCTGCCGCTGCCTCAAAGAGCTACAAACCGGTCGCGCCAGAGCGTGTCACCGAGATCCTGAAGCGACTCGACGAGCGCTATCCTGCCGCGACCTGCGCGCTGCATCACGACAGCGCGTGGGAGTTGCTGGTGGCGACNNATCCTCTCCGCGCAATGCACCGACGTGCGCGTCAACATGGTCACGCCGGTCCTTTTCGAGAAATACCCGATGCCCGAGGCGTTCGCCGCGCTCCAGCCGGAAGAACTGGAGGATGACATTCGCTCCACCGGATTCTTCCGCAACAAATCGAAGTCGGTCGTCGGAGCCGCACGCAAGCTGATCGGCGAATTCGGCGGCCAGGTCCCGCGCACCATGGACGAGCTGCTGCAATTGCCCGGAGTGGCGCGCAAGACCGCGAACGTCGTGCTGGGAACGTGGTACAGGATAGCCGACGGCGTGGTGGTGGACACGCATGTGCAACGCATCTCGCGCCGCCTGGAGCTGACGAAACACGAAGACCCGCGGAAGATCGAGCAGGACCTGATGAAGGCGGTCCCGCGCGACAGGTGGATTATTTTCGCGCACCAGATCATCCTGCACGGCCGCGCGCTGTGCATCGCGCGCAAACCCAAGTGCGCCGATTGTCCGCTGGAGAACCTCTGCCATGCCGCCGACAAGACGTGGAGCACGGTCGAGATTCACAAGGCGGCAAAGCCGTAGGGTCAGGGACTAGGGATTAGGGGTCAGGGGTCACGGGTCAGGGGTGTCGTAGCTCTGCTATTGCTGACCACTGGCCATTGACTACTGCTGTTTGTGATCCCAAGCCAGGACTTCAGTCCGAGTCGAGGGAGCTGCTTTTGTCCGCGCCCGGCCTGTACTTTCGGAGCTATACTCTTGCTTCTCTGAGATGGAGCGCACATTGTAGAATCCCGTTAGGACCTGTTTCATGGTGAACGTGTGAAAAGAGTTACCGCTTTTGCCCTGTTTGTCCTTCTCGCTCTGGCGCTGTCCGGGCCGGTTGCCCACGCCGGCACGAAATCCGCGCAAACCAAAGCCCAGAAGAACGCGCAGAAGTCATGGAAGAAATACAGCAAGCAATACAACAAGCAGCAGAAGAAAGAACTAAAAGCGCAAAAGAAGCAAATGAAGAAGTGGAATAAGAATCGTCCAACGATCACGACAACGTGAAGTTGCAAGGAATGGGCAGTGGCGATGGACAAAGTGAAAGCGAGTCTAACTCAACTTCAATTTGTAATTCTCGATGGCATGGCCGACGACTACGAGGACGTTGAACAACTGTACCTATTTGCGAACCGCGACTTCGCCGAAGAGAAACACGCAAGAATTGAATATCCTCACAAAGTGCTTCGTGACCAGTATCCCCTGCGCGAAATCATTGACGAAATTGCTTGGATGCTTCGAGAGGGATACGTCGAAGCAAAGTACTCCAATGACGAGGAATTCGCGCCTCTGAAGCCCTTATACTTTGCTGCTCTTCATCACTACTGGTTCGGTCCCACCGAGAAAGGAAAGCGGGCTTGGAAGGCTTACCCCGAAGACGAACCGCTGAACAGAAGTGAACGGGAAAGTTAGCGCGCCTAGCTGCCGATCCGTCCTCCGCCGTACTAGCCTCACCATCTACAATAGAACCTTGTGACGCCAGCTCGCTCAAAACTGGAAACTCGAAACTTGAAACTCATTACTCTGCTGTTCGCAATCGTTCTCCTTATGACACTGACTTCCTTCGCCCAACAGCCGCTCACCGCGCCGCAAGCCATCACCGACCCCACCAAGCTGCAGAGCAGGAACGTGGCTGACATGCAGGCATTCTCCATCGAAAAGCTCTACATGACGCGCACTATCGGCGACTCGACGTGGTCACCGGATGGCAAGCAGATCGCCTTCATCTCGAACATCAGCGGCCGCAACAATCTCTGGCTGGTTCCTTCGACCGGTGGATGGCCGACGCAGTTGACCATCAGCGACCAGCGGCAAACGCAGCCGGTGTGGTCGCCCGACGGGACTTGGATCGCCTACATCTCCGACCACGATGGGGACGAACAGTGGGACATCTTCTTGGTGTCGCCCAAGACCGGCGATGTGGTCAACCTGACGATTTCGCCGGAAACTGCGGAAGAAGAACCAGCGTGGTCACCCGACGGGCGGCAGATCGCCTATATCACCAAGCCCAAGACGGGATCGAGCTTTGAGATCGAGCTGATGGACGTGGCCACACGGCACGTGCGTCATCTCACGAAGAACACGCCGAAGGAACTGAGCAATACACGTCCGATCTTCTCGCGCGATGGCAAGTTCCTGGTTTACACGCAGTCGCACGCCAGCGGCAAGGACTCGAACATTTTCGTGCTCGATCTCGCCAGCGGCCAGAGCACAAATCTGACACAGCACGAGGGCGAGCACACTTACGAAGCGAACGACATCTCGCCCAACGGCAAGACGACCCTCCTCACCTCGGACGCGCTGAACGGTTACGACAATGTCGGCCTGCTCGACATCGCAACCAAGAAGATCAATTGGCTGACGGACGAGAAATGGCGGCTCAGGGCAGGAACGTTTGCGCCCGATGGCAAGGCCCTGACGTGGACGGCCAATGTTGACGGCAACACGGACATTTATCTGTATGACGTGGCGAGCCGGCGCGCGGACGCTTTGCCGCTGAAGAAGGGCGTGAACTCGCTCGGCGGCAATCCGCTGCCCTACAGCCGCGACGGGTCAAAGCTCTTGTACAACCACAACGGCGCCGACGCTCCCAGCGATGTCTGGGTCTATGACATCGCGACGAAGCAGTCCCAGCAGGTGACGCACTCGCTGGTCGCGGGGATCAATAGCGCCGACATGGTCGAGCCTTACCTGGTCCACTATCCCAGCCGAGACGGCAAGTGGACGCTCTCGGCGTTTGCCTATGTGCCCAACAATATCCAGCGCAACGGCAAGTTTCCGGCGATCATATACATTCACGGCGGACCGGCTGCGCAGACGGTCAACTCGTTCAATCGCTTCATCCAGTACATCGTAAATCAGGGGTACCTCGTGATTGCGCCGAACTATCGCGGGTCAACCGGATACGGCAAGGAGTTCACCGACGCCAACCGCGGCGACGCCGGAGGTGGCGAGTTGCACGATGTGCTCGATGCGGCCCAGTGGATCGAGAAAAGCGGCTTCGTCGATCCCAAGAAGCTGATCGTTATGGGCGGAAGCTACGGCGGCTACTTGAGCATGATGGCGGTCACCAAGGCTCCCGACATGTGGGCCGCGGGCGTGCCCATTGTGCCGTTTGTAAACTGGGCGACCGAGATCGCCAACGAAGACCCGCTGCTGCGCGAGTATGACCTGGCGACCATGGGCGATCCGGTGAAGAACAAAGCGCTGTACGAAGATCGGTCTCCGATTAACTTCGTGGACCAGATCAAGGCCCCGCTGCTGCTGTTGGCGGGAGGCAACGATCCACGGTGTCCGCACGAGGAGGCGCAACAGGTGGCCGATGCCGTCAAGAAGCGTGGCGGGTCGGTGCAGCTAAAGATTTACGAAAACGAAGGCCACGGCTTCGC
>PLQW01000279.1:0-31257 GCA_003160215.1 Acidobacteriaceae bacterium | reverse complement strand
CCCGCACTACCTGAGTTTCAACGTTCAGAGCTTTTTCTGCTGCGTGCTCCGAATCCGCCTGCTCGCTTCCATGATCGCCGCGACCAGGCCTGGAATGGTGTACTCCTTAGCTTCGATGTCCACGGGCAATCCGAATTCACGCAGCGTTGCGGAAGTTACGGGACCGATGGACGCTGTATGCACACCCAGGTGACGCGCCGGTTTTTTCAAGGCGGCACGTGCGCTGCGCAATCCCAGCAACTCTATGAAGTTCTTCACCGTAGATGAACTGGTGAAGGTGATAGCGTGCGGTCTCAGCGTTCGGCTGGCCAGCAGGGCGCGCAGCCGCTTCCCCGACGACTTGGGCGCGACGGTCTCGTAGGCTTCCCTTACATCAACCTCGGCACCAGCTTTGCGCAATTCGCGCGGGATAACATCGCGCGCGATCTTTGCTCGCACCAGCAGCACCCGTTTCCCGTTCACCCTGCGCTGCAGCGAAGCGACGACCGACTCGGCCACGTATTCCTTCGGCGTAACGGCCACGCGCAGGCCATGTTGTTCGATCGCTTTCCTGGTTGCAGGACCGATGGCGGCGATCTTCAGATGCGCCAGCGCTGAGACATCAATCTTCTTCTTTGCCGTGCGTTCGAACAGCGCTTCAACCCCATTCACGCTGGTGAGAATTAACCAATCGTAAGTTGCCAGGTTCCGCAATGCCGAATCCAGCGGCTGGTAGGAACTGGGCTTACGAATCTCGATGAAGGGGATCTCGATCACCGCGCAGTCCAGTTCGCGCAGCGCCGATGAAAGAGCGCCAGCCTGCTTCTTCGCGCGCGAGACCAGAACGCGGCATCCGGCCAGGGGTAGGGTGCTCCCTGCAATTCTTGTACGAGGATTATTTGCCAAAGTAAGGGTCCTTCGACTCCGGCGTCGCAAATGCAGCGCCGCCTCCGCTCCGTCGAAAATCATTCACCACGGAGACACGGAGGACACGGAGTTTGTTTCTAAGAAGTTTTCTCCGTGATCTCCGTGCCTCCGTGGTTCATTTCATCCCTATGGGCGGGCCGCAGACCCATGTGACACTTAGGATGACACGATGACCGTTTTGATGCGAATTGACTACTGGCTACTGGCTACTGGCAACCGACAACTGCTTCTCACGGCTGCTGTGCCACCGCTACTGCCGCGCCATAAACATCTTCGAGAATCCTGGTGGCGCCCCGGCGCAGCAGCGTGTCGCCAACTTTTTCGCCCAGTGTAATCGGGTCTCTGCCGCTCTGCTGCTCGCGCAAAACCTCCGTGCCATCCGGACGGGCAACAATCGCGGTTAGCTGCAACCTGCCATCCTTCATCTCAGCGAACGCGCCAATCGGGACCTGGCATCCGCCGCCCAGCTTGTTCAGCACCGCGCGCTCGCAGGTAGTAGCGGCGTGGGCCGCAGAGTCGTCGAGAAACGAGAGATGTTCGCGCATCTCGAGATCGCCTTCACGGATCTCGATGCCAAGCGCGCCCTGTCCTGCCGCGGGACACATGAACTCTTCCGACAGGACTTCCTTCACCAGTTCCGTCTTGCCGAGCCTGATAAGTCCGGCGGCAGCCAGAATGATGGCATCGTATTCGCCCTCTTCCAGCTTGCGCATGCGCGTGTCAACATTGCCCCGCAGCGGATGGATCACCAGATCGGGCCGCGACGCCTTCAACTGCGCCTGGCGGCGCAAGCTACTGGTACCCACGCGCGCACCATGTGGCAGCGCCTTGATGCTGTCGTACTTGACGGACAGAAACACGTCGCGCGGATTGACCCGCGTGGTGATGGCGACCAGTTCGAATCCGGGTGGCAGCTCGGTTGGCAGGTCTTTGAGGCTGTGCACAGCGAGATCGACCCGGCCTTCGGCCAGCGCGTCTTCGATCTCCTTGGTGAACATGCCCTTGGTGCCGACCTGTGCCAGAGCAACGTCGGTGATCTTGTCGCCGGTGGTCTTGATGATCTCGAGCTCGACCTCGTGGCCGCGCTCGCGCAGCAGCGCCGAAATGTGATTGGCCTGCCAGAGGGCGAGTTGCGATCCGCGGGAACCAATCCTAAGGCGCGCCATCAGTTCCGTGCTCCCGGTTTCCCGCTGCTTACTGTGGTTGCATCTTCGTCGGCGGCTTTTCTGGCGTCTCGCAATCCGAAAAGCTTGCGCACCAGATCGATCACGGTCGTCGCTTCCGACGATTCGCGTGCCGCACTCTTGAGGGTAGTAATGGGCGTATGCATGATTTTGTTGATAATACCGCGCGACAGCGCTTCCACCGCCAGTTCCTGTTCCGGGGTGAGAGTTCCCAGCCGTCCGCGTACGCGGTCAATCTCGGCCTGGCGAACCGTTTCCAGGTGCTCCTGCAACGAGACAATGGTGGGCACAACATCGAGCGTATGGAGCCGCGACTCGAACTTATCTACCTCAAGCTGCACGATGGCTTCGGCGCGGTCCGCTTCGGTCCTGCGATCGGCGATGTGCGACGACACCACTTGCTGCAGATCGTCGATGTCGTAGACGAAGATGCCGTCCAGCTTGTTCAACTCCGGATCGATATCGCGCGGGACCGCGATGTCGATGAAGAACATGGGACGGTTGCGGCGCTGGCTCAGGAACTTTTCGCCGTGCTCCTTGCGGAAGATAGCGTGCGGCGCGCCCGTGGAGCTGATGACGATGTCGGCATTGGGCACCGTCTCATAAAGTTTTTCGAATGGAATCGCTTGGCCGTTGAACTTCTTGGCCAGCGCCACAGCCCGCTCGTAGGTGCGGTTAGCAACGTAGATCTGCTTGGCGCCATGGGCGAGCAAATGGCGCGCCGCCAGCTCGCACATTTTCCCCGCGCCCACCAGGTAAACGCTCTTGCCCTGCAAGTTGCCGAAAATCTTCTTGGCCAGGTCGACGGCCACCGACGCGATCGACACTGCTGATGTCGCAACCGCAGTCTCGTTCCGTACGCGCTTGGCGACCGCGAAGGAGCGGGTCAGCAAAGCGTCGAGTTGCGAGTTGACCGCGCCAACAGCGCGCGCCGTCGCATAGGCTTCCTTGACCTGTCCCAGGATTTGGGGCTCGCCCACGATCATGGAATCGAGGCTGGAGGCCACGCGGAACACGTGACGCACCGCATCGCGCTCGCGATGTTCGTACAGATACTTGCGATAGGGCTCGGGATCGAAGCCGTAAAACTGGCGCAAGAAACCTTGCAGATCGGCGGAGCCATTGGTGGTGCGGGCCACCATCTCCACCCGGTTGCAAGTGGAAACGATCATGCCCTCCTCGACGCCGGGATAGGTCGCCAGGGACTTCACCGCTTCAGGCAGCCGCGCCTCGGAGATGGCAAACTGCTCGCGCACTTCGACGGGTGCGGTCTGGTGGTTCACGCCGATGACGACGAAGTTCATGAGAGAAACCTGTGCGTACGACTGAAGCTGTTCGCCGCCCAGGCCCCTAAAGCGATGACAAAGGCAAAAGTCGCGAGGAACGCCGCGCGGCGGCCGCGCCATCCAGAACTCCAGCGGGTGTACAGCAACAGCATGTACACCCCCCACATGATGAACGACAGCAATATCTTTGGATCGTAAAAGAACAGCGGCCCGTACTTGTCGATGGCCAGCACTGAACCCGCTATTAGCCCCAGCGTCATGAAGGGGAAACCGAAGAGCAAGGAACGATACCCGATTTCGTCAATGGTCTGTAACGGAGGCAGCCAGGTAAGCAGCGCAGTCGAGCGCTTGGACTTCAACGCCCGCTCTTGCACCAGATAGAGCAGGCTGGCGCCAAAGCTCAGGAACAGCCCCGCGTAACCGGTGAAGATGAGCACCACATGCACGAAGATCCAACCGCTGCGCAACAGCGGCGACGTCAAGGTGACCGGCTTCTGCCCGATCGCGGATGCGAACGTCAGAATGAACACGATGGGAAAGATCACGATGCCCGGCGAGACGGTGCGATAGCCCACGAAGAACACAAAGAACACCACCATCGCCAGGAAGGCCAGGATGGATTCCGAGTAATGGATGGAAGCCAGCGAAAGGTGGCCGATCAGAACGGTAGACTCGACCAGAGAAACGAAGTGGAAGATAAGCCCCAGTCCGACGGCCGGCTCCACCACCTTGGCCAGAATGTTGCCCTGCTTGCTGAGCAGGAGCAGAGAATAGAGCAGCCCCACGCCATAACAACACACCGCGACTCGGAGCCAGATTAACGGCATAAACCCCACGAATGTAATGCTTAAGCTCGATTGCTTCTTCTACGGTTAAGTATAACGGGGTGGCGGGTAGGGAAGAGTGTGGTTATCACTTCCGGCTGTGATTTGCGTCACAAGAGAACCGGCTCCCCGCATGAAGCATGGACGCAGAAGTGGCACCCCTAGCTGGGATAGTGGAAGTACACGATATGCTGCGAGGCGATGGTCACGCCATCCTTCGAGGCGGGCCGGAAGTGCCATCGTTGCAGCACGGAAAGCACCTTTTGCTCGATGCCGTAACCGATGCCTTGCAGCAGCTTGGTTTGGACCACGTTTCCTTCCGCGTCAATCGTGACCTCGACAATCACGTCGCCTTGAACGCCCGCTGGTATGTCCGAACGCAACACCGGAGGATCGGGAAAGACCTCAGGCAGCGCGGGCACGACTTCATCTCCGGTAATCGGCGAACCGGGCACACGTCCGTAAGGAGAGCCACCGCGCGCGGTTTGCTCAGGCGCATCGACTGCCGTGACGGACGCGGGTTGCTGAGTCTTGGTCTCAACCTTGCGCGGCTTCGGTTTCGCCGGCACTGCCGCCCGGAGCGACAGCCGAGGATCTTCCAGCGAAGACTTCGTCTGCTCCGGTCCGACCGGCGCGAGATAGACAATCGAGAGTGATCCGGAAGATTTGGGTATGCCCAGATCGACGTCCGACGGCGTCGCAAAGATCGGAATGGCACGATGCAACAACAGCAGCAACAGCGCAACGTGCACGGCGAATGACGCGACCATGGAACGGCTCCATCGCTTGCGTCCCGGCCACGGCATTTCCTCAAACATCGCCAGTTCCCTCACCCCAGATCCTACAATTATCCGCCCGACCCGAGGTACGTGTACAGAGCACGGAGAGGGTACGGAGAGGGTATCGTCCTATTCAAATGGATTCAGTCTCAAAGTGTTCCGCGGTGACAGAGCGTTTGGGAACCGGCTGCGGGCCGATTTCCGATTTCAATTCCGCTCTCACCAGCTCTTTGTACCTTGCAAAAAGTGCTCTTGACTTAAGAAGGGACTCGTCGAACTGAAGCCTGGATTCGAAGATGCTAAAAACCACGGCCTCAATCAAATGCGCCACGTCTAGCAATCTATACAATTCAGGCGCAAGGACCTTCCTGTCCTGTTCGAAATAGTTGAGATGCCAGCGCCCCTCTGTCGCGGCATGGTCAGTATCGATTCTGTTGGCCATGTTCCAAATGCCGGCATGGGCACTCGCCTCGGAAAAGTGACACCAGTGCATGTGCAACTCTTCGAGCGCTTTGCTTCCGCTGAACAGATTCGCCCGGCGATTCTCGACAAAGGCTTTCTTGAAAGCCGACTTGTGCTCCTTACTCTCGTCCGCGCTTAGCCATACCGCGACGAGCTTAGGTTCCCGGTGAAGCTTGTGCGCAAATGCCGCTGATTCGATCCCTTGTCGAAGTAGTGACCCAGCTTCAGCGGGCGCAGTGCTGAAAGCTAATTCCATCGCCAATCGATACTCTGAATGCGCCTGCATTAAGAGTAGTAAGGGAATGAGCTGTCTTGATTCCCTGATGTTTTCTGCATCGGCGAACTCGCTCATGAAAATCTTGTCCAACAGAAGGCAAGCCTTCCAAACATGCGGAAAAGCCCGGATCGTCGCAAAGAAATTGTTACGCTTCACGCGATGGTACTTCTGGAGTACAGAGCTGAAGGCCCGCATTTCGAATGGCAGAATCAACTCCTCTTCAGCGGGAGGATTTTTCTGTTTCTCAACGAAGTCCTCCAGCACCCGGCCAATGGCAGTCTGATACCCCTTTCCTTGGCGCCGGAAGAAGCCCAGCACCTCTGGCGAAAGGCGCAATGTGATCTGCTCTTTTGTGCCGGGCCAGGCGATCGCCTTCTTGAAGAAGTCCGCTTCGAGTGGAGGATTGTCGGAGTAATCGATTTGATTGTCCCGCAGGGCGTCAACCCTGTTCCAATTGGTCTTGGAGCGCTTTTTCATAACCACTTCTTTCTTCTCGATTGGCTTTTCGTAGCGAAATGAATCGAATGGTTTCGGGCGTCCTTAGTACAAAGATCGCAACCACGGTCCGACCGTCAATCATTCCGATTCCCTTCCAACGTTCTTCGCCGTATTCTTGCGCAGTGTCGGGAACTGCCAGCAATAGCGAGTGTCCCAGAAAGAGTTCTTCGCCATCGGAAAAGTCAAGCCCATGTTTCTCAATGTTGATTTCATTTTTGCGTTCATCCCATTCAAATTTCATTGGGAGCCAGCGTAACTACATGTGTAGCTACAAATTGTAGCACGCGAAACAGGAGAAAGCGAGGCCCTATTCCACTCCAATCGAGTCCAACAATACGGGCAGTTCATGGACCTCGAGGCGCAAGCGGCGTCCGTGATTGAGCATGTCGGGAATCTCATCGAAGGCTTGCATCAGGCGCAGCTTCACCGCGGCGTACTGTTCCGACTGACTAAGCGTGCGGCCCCGGTTCGCCGCCCAAGCGGAGAGCGCCTCGGGATGCAGAAAGATACTGACCGCGAAGATTGTCTTCCGGTCCGACGTCACGTCGAAGATGAACTCGGTTGAGGGAGCTTCGGGATCGTTGTCAAGCGCGGGCCGGCTGCCGACGAAATAGTACTGGTAAACGTAGCCGGTCTGTCCGGTATAGGTTTTGACGCGGCGGATGGTCATAAGCGCGTTGCTACCCGAGGGAATATTGTAGTCCGGCCGCGGCTACGGCTCCGTGGGACGCTCGCGCAGGATTGCCGCCGCCGTCTCCGAACTGACGGGCGAGTAATACACCTCTTTGAAGGTGTACGACTTCGCCTTGGTGCCGAGGATGGGCAGAATCTCGATGTGCCAGTGGTAGTCGTCCTCGATGGTCTTCCAAAACCCGAGTGTCTCCGAGCGGTGCATGGTGTTGGGCGAGGTATGCA
The DNA here is from genome assembly GCA_003160215.1 of Acidobacteriaceae bacterium. GTDB lineage: Bacteria > Acidobacteriota > Terriglobia > Terriglobales > Acidobacteriaceae > Bog-257. Next base: position 24,126 of record PLQW01000279.1, on the reverse strand, counting down.
GCACCATGTGGAAGCCGTCGGCGATGGTGCGGATGCGATAAAGCGTACGCCGCAGCAGCGCCGCCAGGTCGCGCATGGCGCCGGACCTCAGCGCCATGCGCTCGAAATAAGCTTCGTGGGTGTGGGGAGCGACCCAGGTCTCATACGGCACACGCGGAGCGTAAGGACAGCAGGCGATGTAGTCGCCGCGGACTTCGATGACGCGCAGCTTCTGTTCCTGCTCCTGCCGCAGAATGTCGCAGAAGACGCAGCGCTCCTTCACCTGGTAATGTTGCCGCGCCGCGCGCAACTCGTACAGGACACGTCGCGGGACAAACGTGGTAGCCACGATCTCCGAGGTGGGGTGGTCAAACTCCTGCCCCGAGTGGGTGCCGAAATTCTTGAAGACGCTGATGTATTTGAAGCGGACATCGCCCTTGAGGTCCTGGATACGCTGGCCGCACAGCGCCAGGTACTCCTCGATTTCGCGGTCGTCGGCGTTCCATAAATGCCGGTCGTGGCGGGCGTTTTCCACAATAACCTCGTGGGCGCCAACCGGGCGCATCTTGTCATACAGACCGTTGCCTGTGCGCGTTGGCTCGCCATCGATTCCGTACAGCGGATGGGGATGGACCACGGCGCGCGCCGACCAGGGACTGCCGTTTACCGTCGGCGATGAGGCTATCACCTGTAGCGACTGGCCCGACTCCGGGCAGAAGGGGCAGAAGTAGTCAGGCGAGGAGCTATCGTCGGGCTCGTCGCCGCAGATGACCCAGGAGCGCGTAATGGGATCCTTGCGCAATTCCATCGCCTCTACTTTACGTCTCGGGATGGGAAGCAAGCAATCGGCATTCGGCATTCAGCCAGTCCGCATTTGGCACGTAGCAGTTGGTACTTGGTGAGAGCGAGAGTTACGTGGGCTTTCGTCCCACGAAATCCTCTCAGGGGCGATTTGGATGCTAAGTGCTAACTGCCAACTGCCAACTGCTAGCCGTTGGCTGCTACCTCCGCGCCTGCTAGAATGAGACATCGTGAAGGGCTCGATACGCCTCATTGCCATTGACCTTGATGGCACTCTGCTGGACTCCAATGTCCAGATCTCCCCAGCCAATCTGAAGGCGTTGCGCCGGGCCCACGAAGCCGGCATCGAAATCGTGCTGGGTACGGGACGCAGGCACAGGTTCGCCATGCCCATTGCGGAATCGCTCGGCTTCGACCTGTGGCTGATGAGTTCGAATGGAGCGGTGACGCGTTCCACGCGTGGAGAACTGTTCCACCAGGACCTGTTGCCCCGGGAGACGGCCATCAAGCTCTGCCAGCACATGGCGCAGTATCGCAACAACATGGTTCTCACCTTCGACCGCGAAGGCATGGGAGCCATTGTGTGCGAGGACCGCGAGCGTTTGTATGGCGTCATCCAGCGCTGGATGGAGAAGAACGCACCCTATATCGAATATGTCAGCCCAATTGCACAGGCGCTGACGGAAGATCCCATCCAAGCCATGTTCTGCGGTCCGGTCGAACTGATGCGGCAGGCGCAGCAAGACCTGCTGTCCTGCGATTTCGCCGGCGATTTCACCATGCTGCGCACGCAGTACGATTTGCGCAACTTGTGCATCGTTGACATCCTCAACGCCGGCTGCTCGAAGGGGCACGCGCTGGAGCGCTGGGCCAACTATCGCGGCATCGATCGCTCCGAGGTGATGGCCATCGGCGATAATTACAATGACATTGAGATGTTGACCTTCTCCGGCCATCCGGTCATCATGGGAAATGCCTCGGACGACCTGAAGCAGAACGGCTGGACGATCACCCTGCATAACGACGAAAGCGGGGTTGCCGCAGCCATCGACCAGGTACTCGACGCGAATACAGCGAGCGTGAATGCGTAAGTTCTTACAACTCGGTTTCTTGGGCTTGCTGGTGGCGTCGCAGATGCACGCCGCGGAAATTGCAAACTTGCGCAACGGTTTTAGCATTCGCCACGAACGTCATGAGGTGGACGGCGATACCACGCGCTTGTACATGGGCGCGGAACCGAGCAGTGGATACGTCGACGTGCCCACCGCCCAGATCGAGAACTTTGAGCCGGCGCCGCCAGAGCTGCAAGCGGCCACATCGCAAGGGCAGAAGTCCGTGGACTTGAACACCATCGTCAGCGCAGCCAGCACGCGCAGCCAGGTGGACGCCGACTTCATTGCCAGCGTGATCCGTGCCGAGAGCGGCAACAATCCGCATGCAATTTCGCGCAAAGGCGCGCAAGGACTGATGCAACTCATGCCAGGTACCGCCAGCAAGCTGGGGGTGAAGAACACCTTCGATCCGGCGGAGAATGTAGACGGCGGGGTACGCTACCTGCGCGAACTGCTGCTGCTTTACAACAACGACATGGTCAAAGCGCTGGCCGCGTACAATGCCGGTCCGCAGCGCGTACAGCAGTACATGGGTGTGCCGCCCTACCGCGAGACCCATGCTTACGTGGCGCGGGTCATCAACGACTACAACCGCAAGAAGTTGGCCCAGCGCAAGCACCAGCAGAAGCCACCGGTGCGAAGCGCGGCAGCGGGCAAGCCAGAGATTGCGCAGGGCGCGACAGGTTCTGCGGCGGGTACCGAATAGCTCCGGGTTTGACCCCACTCATTCGGTCGTATACCTTGACGGCTGAGTCTCAGTCGCAGGCCTGCGTCCAACCTCACGAGAAAGCAACGCGTGCCGGTAGCCACTGATTTCTTCCATGAACAAAAAACGCACGCTTATCTTCGGCATAGTCCTGATCGCCTTGTGCCTGCTGATTTACCTGCAGATTCGCGCCTGGAAGACGTTCGACTGGCACATGTTCTGGAACCGCACGGAACACATTGACTGGCTCTACGCTTTCTACGGCCTCGCGTTGACCTACTTCGCCTACGTACTTCGTGCAGTGCGGTGGCGCATCTTCCTGAAGCCAGTTCGCAAGACGACCACGGCCCGTCTGCTGGCGCCGCAATTCGTCGGCTTCGCCGCCCTGGCGCTGCTGGGCCGGGCGGGTGAGATGGTTCGACCCTACATCATCGCCAAGAAAGAGCGCCTCACCTTCACCTCACAGATTGCGGTCTGGGGAGTGGAGCGCATCTTCGATATGGGGGCCTTCGCAGCGCTTCTGGCGCTGAGCTTCTTGTCGCCCGATCTGCGGGCGCTTCCCTTCTATCGCGGCTTGCGAGAAGCCGCGTTCGCGCTGATCGTGCTGGTGGGAGCGTTGTGTGTAGGGGCCTTTGTGGTGCGACGCAGGGGCGACCGCGTGGGCCAGTTTCTGCACGATCTGTTCGCCGGCTTTGCGCCAAAGTTCGCGCACCACTTGCGCGAGAAGGTGCGCTCCTTCAGCGACGGGCTGGCCACAATCCAGGACCTTAGCTCAGCCCTGCAATTGACCGGGATCTCCATTTTCATGTGGGTGCTGATCGCCTTCGCTTACTACGCGGTGACGCACGCCTATCCCGGCGAACTTCGCAGTCTCACGCTACCTCATCAGGTGGTGCTGATGGGCTCCAGCATGGTGGGCTCCATGCTGCAACTGCCGGCCGTCGGTGGGGGCTCGCAACTGGCCACCATCAGCATGCTCAGCTCGGGGTTCGGCATCGAGAAGGAACTTGCCGTAAGCTGCGGCATCCTGCTATGGGCCATTACCTTCATGTCGGTCATTCCGATGGGATTGCTGCTGGCGCGCCGCGAACATGTTTCGATTCGAGCGGTGGCGGAGGCGGAGGAAAAAGAAGCGGCGCTCCTGGAGTGAAACGGCAGCGCGTCCAGCGCGAAAAAGGAACCGCTCCAGCCGCCGAGGTCATCGACCTCAGCGGCTGAAGCAGGAATTGTGCGGACCCTTAACGCGAGCCTGAATGAAGGCCCGCCCTACCCGAGCCACAGCCACTCTGGACTGCTCTAGGCTCCGCAGCGGCAAGACCAGGGAAGTTTTCTGGCCCGAAACTAAATGAACATCTCATCCGACGGGCCGCCATTGCGGCCGCGCCTTTGGCTGCTGAAATATGTACCCACTCCCACGCTGATGGCCTGAACAATACCCGAGACGTGACGGACGGGCGACATGACGGAGTGCTGTACTTTCTCCGACGTTTCCTCCACGCAGTCCAGGGTATGGGTCACCATCTCATCGACGCGGATCGCCTGCAAACGCACGCGATCCAGCAGGTCATGCAGGGTGGTGTCGACTCGCTCGATGTCGGTTCGGGCGGTGGTGGTGACGTGCGCCAGGTTATCCAGGATCACGTCGATCTTGGGACGCGAAGTCTCCAGGAAGGACTTCACTTCCTGCTGCATCGCCTTGGCGTTGTCGAGGATGGGTAGCAACCGCGACTGGGTCTCGTCGGTAACTGACTGCAGCTTCGCGCTGAGTTTACGCATCGCCATGTACATGGCGAGGAGAACGAACATCTGCAGCACCACAGCGGCTGCCGTAATGGCGATAAAAAGTGTCAGATTGTCAGACATATTCAGTTTCCGGCCCGCGCGCTAGTTGCGCGACGCAGCGGCCACGCTATGGAATGTTGGGCGTTGTGCCCTCGACATCTTCACTGGTAGCCTCACGGTAAGCCTGGCGCCCAGCCTCGTACGCGGAGCGGATCTGGTCCTTTTGCTGGTTCAGATAGTCGCGCCCCTTGTCGGCCCAGCTTCCCGCCTGTTCACGGGCCTGACGCGCGCGCTCTTTGACCGAGTCACGGCCTTCTTCAGCGACCTCGCGAATACGCTGGCGCGTCTCGTCGCCGGGCTTTGGAGCATAAAGAATTCCCACCGCCGCACCGATACCCAGGCCAGCCAGGAACCACAGGAAACCACTTCCTTCGCGATCAGACATAATTGCCTCCTCAGAAAAACTGCGCGAGTCCGGATGTTAGCACCCGTTTTGCGGAATTACAAACCTGCAACATCGCTGGTTCCGATGCCAAACATCAGCTTTGATTCATTGCCTTCGCCAGCAGGGCGATTTGCCCAGCGTGGTACACATTGTGTTCGATCAGCCCGTGCGCCTCATCGTAAAATGATCGCTTGCCGGCAGCCGACCGCTCGTCCAACCGGGCGGGATCGAGTTTTTGCAGCGCCTCCCGCAATGCTTGGTTGGATGCGCGAAATGCGTCAAGTGTAGTCTGCCAGTTGGCCTCAGTTGCTTCAGGCGGCACGGGGGAAAGTTGCCTTCCTCCTTGAGCCCGGCGCGTAAACCGCCAAGCCGCCTGGCAGCCACGTCCTCCCAGAACGCCATATGCGCGACGATTTCCCAGATGCTGTGCGCGTTGGCGATGGGGCCGCAAGGCAGCCTTTTCAGCCGAAATACCATCGAGAATCTGCCAGATGGGATCGCCGTGCCAGGCATCGCCATTCATAACGCGGTCATACTGATCGAGTATGCGTCGAACTTCGGTCATAATTCCTCCTAACCTACAAATGGTATATTACAGGTTATGGCAACATACGCTCAGCACGCCACGAAAATGCCCACAGCGTTGCATCCCCGGCAGCAGCGCGGGGCGGTAACTGGACGCGACGATTAGCTGCTACGGCTTCTGCGTGGGGCGCAGCAAGACTTCGCTGATGAACGATTGCGGTTCCTGGGTCACCAGCATAACGACGGCGTGCGCCACATCGTCAGGCTTAAGCATCTTCTGGGTGTCTTTGTCGCCGCGGCGGGGGCTGAAGCCGGTGTCCACCGAGCCGGGACAGATCACGCTGACCCGGATATTCTGCGCCCGCAGTTCTTCCGCGACTCCGTAGCTGAGCCCGTTCAATGCCCATTTCGAAGCGGAATAGGCGGCGCCCCGAGGCAGCGGGTTCTTCCCCGCCAGAGACGAGATATTGATGATGTGGCCCGCCCCAGTTGCGATCATCAGCGGCACGACGCTGCGTAGCATGTAGTACACGCCGCGCAGGTTGGTATGGAAAATAGCGTCCCAGTCCGCGGGGGCAAGCTCGTGCAGCAAACCAGAGGGGCCACCGATGCCGGCATTGTTCACCAGGATGTCGACGCGGCCATAGCTTTTGCGCAGACGGTCACCGAGCGCTTCCACGCTGGCCAGATTGGTGACATCGCATCCGATGCCTTCTGCCCGGTGCCCACGCGCCTCCAGGTCGCGTGCGACCTGCTGAACCCGGGCTTCGTCCCGGCCGGTGAGAATGACGGTGGCCTCCATCGCGGCCAGCCTGGTCACAATGGCCTGCCCGATGCCACGTCCACCTCCGGTCACCACGGCGACCGCCCCCGATAGCGAAACCAACTCATGTGTCTGCATATAATCGTCTCCCCTAGTTTTTTGCGCTTCAAAAAGCGCTTCTGCGATTCGGCGCTAGCGTTGGCCCGTTCATGGAATCGTACTGCCCGCAATGCGGGCTGTTCATCCCAACTTGATCGAAGCCGCCGGGGAAGCGCATGGTTGCCCGCCAATGCCAAGCACCCGAGAACCGCCGACTGGCACCTTGGGCAACCACGCAAGCCGGATGGTGTTGTTGCATGTAATAATGCGCATATCCGAGATTAGGCTTTCCAGCATCTGAGAGGCACGGGAAATTTGTAAAGTGGTAAGTAACTTGCCTTACTTGAAGTGCATACTTATAATCTCGTCTCCGCATGATTTGCATTTCGATTCGACGTTTAAGGGGCGAATGCGGAATGATGACCTGTTATTATGCAGTCCTGGCGGGATAAGTCGGGCTGAAACCCCTGCGCATAAGTCGACGTGTCTGGATGAATATGGTCGCCAGTTCCCAGAACCAAGGAGCCAATAGAATGAAGAAGTCGCTAGTCACCATGTTGCTGGTGCTCGCTACGGCAGCGCTGGTCCAGCAATCGGCAGCTCAGGGGGCGGCGCAGGCCGCGCAAGCCGGTCAACCAGCTCAAACGACGCCGAAGAAGGAAATCAAAGATCCCGCTGAATACAACGCCTACGTGAACGCGATTCAGCAGACCAGTCCGCAGGGGAAGGCGCAGGGACTGGAAGCGTTTCTGCAGACGTATCCCAACAGCGTGATGAAGGAAGATGCTTTGGAGCAGCTGATGGTGGCGTATCAGCAGGCCAGCGACGCACAAAAGACCATCGACACTGCGGGCCGAGTGCTGCAGGCCAATCCTAATAACATCCGAGCCTTGGCGCTGCTGGCCTACAACTATCGTGCGACGGCCTCGCAGGGCGGCCCGCAGATGCAGCAGAACCTTCAGCAGGCGCAGCAATATGGACAGAGGGGATTGCAGGCACTGAGTAATATGCCCAAACCCGACGGCATGAGCGACGCTGATTTCATCAAGCTCCATAACGAGACGGGCGCGATCTTCGATGGCGCGGTGGGATTTGCGGCATTGCAGCAGAAGGATTACGCCATGGCGCAGAAGGATCTGCGTGAGGCGGTATCGGAAGAATCGCAACCGAACATTATGGACATCTACCCCCTGGCGACCGCGGACCTCGAGGCCAAGCCGATGAATCCGGAAGGCTTCTGGTTCATCGTCAAGGCTTCGCAACTAGCCCAGGGACCCGGCCAGGCGCAGATCCTCGACTATGGCCACAAGAAGTACATCCGTTACCACGGCACGGAAGATGGCTGGAATGACCTGGTGAAGCAGGCACAAGCGTCACAAAGCGTCATGCCGCCGGCTGGCTTCACCGTGGCCGCAGCGCCGCCCCCACCGTCTCCCGCCGAGCAGGCTGCCGATCTGGTGAAGAGCAAGAATCCGACGCAGATGAGTTTTGCCGAATGGGAGTTGGTGCTCTCGTCCGGTAATCAGCAGGCGGCTGACACGGTGTGGAACGCGCTCAAAGACAAGGCCGTCAAGTTGGGCGCCAACGTAATCAGCGCGAGTGCGTCGAAGGTCACGTTGGCGGGCAGCCAGGACGACTTCGACGACAAGAAAGCCGACATCACGCTGACCATGGCGAAACCGCTTGCCGCAAAGCTTGTGCCCGCGGCCGGTTCGCTGATGCAGTTTCAGGGAACCGTGTCAAGCTATACGCCTAACCCGTTCATGATAACGATGACCGACGGCGTACTACTGGACAAGAGCGGCAACCCGGTCACCACGGCGGCACCCGTGCACCATCCGGCAGCGCACAAGAAATCGCAGTAGGGTAAGAGCCAATTGCACGAATAGGAGGGAACAGCGAAGGCTGCTCCCTGTTTGTGGATGGTGGTGCGCGGCCTCAGGCATGCTGCTTCTGAAGCGGTTCCTGGATTAGTGTGTCCGCCCGTACGGGTAGTGCGGGCCTTCAGGCCCGCGTATAAGGTAGGAAGAGAAAATCGCTCAAGCCGCTGAGGTCGACGACCTCAGCGGCTTGAGCGGGACGTTTGGCTGCGGCGAACGCGGCGCTGAAGCGCCGCTCTACCCCAGCGACGCGGATACATTTATTGTGGAACTGTTCTAAGCGAAAGGGTGCCGAACAGCTTACCGACCGCGTAATCTCGCGATCCGCGACTACCTTTGACCTCTCTCAGTTGCGAAACATCTGCTGTCCGGCCCGGAATACCTCCACGTAAGCTTTCACGGCAGTGTCGGTGGCGCGCAGGAAATCATCGGGAGTGTAGATTCCGCGCAGACTGCCGCTTTCCATCAACCCGATTCGGCTACCCAGCAGCAAGGCTTCGCCGACGTCATGGGTCACAAAGACGACGGTCTTCCCCAGCTTCTGCTGAAGTTTTTTAAACTCCATCTGCAACTCGGCACGGGTGATGGGATCGAGCGCGCCGAAGGGCTCGTCCATGAGAAGGATGGGAGGGTCGGCCGCCAGTGACCGGGCCAGCCCGACGCGCTGGCGCTGTCCCCCGGAAAGCTGGTGGGGATAGCGATCCGCGAACTCCGGGCTCGGGAGGCCCACTAGATCCAGTACCTTTTTAACACGCGTCTCGATTTTCTGGCAGTCCCACCGCTCCAGCTTCGGCACCAAAGCCACGTTTTGCCGCACCGTGTAATGCGGAAACAAGCCAACGTCCTGGATGGCATAGCCGATTCTTCGTCGCAGCTTAATCGCGTCCCACTGCTCGACCGGAGTTCCGTCCACCTGAACTTCGCCTTGCGTCGGTGCAAGCAGGCGATTAATCATCTTCAGACAAGTAGTCTTCCCCGACCCGCTGCGGCCAAGCAGCGTCAAGGTCTCGCCCCGGCGCACGGAAAGGCTCACGCCGGAGAGCAGCACCTTGCCTCCAGCGACGCGAAACTGCACATTCCTGAACTCGATCGTGATGGCGGCCGCGTCGTTCATCTCACCAGACCCGCGATTGCCGCTCCAGCGTACCAGAGTCGCGACCCGGTAGGCGCTAGAGGAGTTCCAAAGTGGCTGTAGCTCGGGTAGAGCGGGCCTTCAGGCCCGCGTTAAGGGCGTCCTCACAACCGTCTTCTTCCTGCCGTTGGACGCAGGCCTGAAGGCCTGCTCTACCCGTACAAGCCAGATACGCCAACTCTGGAACTGCCTTAACTAGAAGAACGCAGTTCTCTCCCAAAACAAATTATCCCTACGCTGAAGCCTATTAACCTATAAGATCAAGGTCGAGTTTCTACCGGCAACCTGATCCGCTCTCCCGAGGTTTTCCAGTAAGAAAAACAATGCCGGCGCTGACCCCGCAGGGCAAGCGCCGGCATTGTTTTCAAATTTACGCAGTTCGGGTGTAGCCAATCAGCAGACAGGCGAGCTGACTCTTAGCGGCCCCAACCGCCGCCGCCTCCGCCACCACCGCCCGAGCGCCCACGGCCACCACCACCGCCGCCGCGACCGCCGCCGCCGCCAAAGCCGCCACGGCCTCCGCCTCCGCCGCCGCCCCGAGGACGGTCGGTCTTGGGACGCGCTTCGTTCACGGTCAAATTGCGGCCTCCGAGATTGGTGCCGTTCAGAGCTTCCATCGCCTTGCCGGCCGAGTCGTCGTCAGCCATTTCGACGAAGGCGAAACCGCGCGGCTGCCCGGTATCGCGGTCGGTGACGATGCTGACCTTGTCAACGGGGCCATAGGCTTCAAACAGCCCGCGCACCTGGTCTTCAGTCGCATCGAAAGTTAAATTCCCCACGTAGATGTTCTTCATTGGATCCTCACTTTTAGTATGCCGCTTGCTGGATCGAACATCGATCGCGCGGGCGGACGCCGGTTGGGGTGTTCACGACCTAAAGACTCAACTGACTTCTAGCCGCGTAAAAACGGAAGGGCAGCATGTGCCGCCCTTCTGTTGCATTTTCGTTTAGAGTACTTGAACGTTTTCAGCCTGCCAACCCTTAGCTCCACGCTTCACGTCGAAGCTGACCGCCTGACCTTCCTGCAGCGAACGGAAACCGTTCGACTGGATGGCCGAGAAGTGGACAAATACATCTTCGCCATTCTGACGTGAAATAAAACCAAAACCTTTGGCATCGTTAAACCACTTAACTGTTCCTTGTTCCATTTGTTTCTTGTATATCCTTGTTGTTGATGTTGCGCTGAAGGATCGGAAGGTTGCAGGCAGAAATCGCTCAACAGAAGAGGAGGGATGGCTGCTAGACGCGCCGCTCGTACATACGCACTATCATCATACATGAAACGGCGACATTGTGGTACTTAAACCTTACGATTCGCCAGCAGGTAAGTCGCCAGGCGCTCAACTGTGCCCTGTACCAGGGGACCCATGGTTTTACGCCGATCGCGATTTGAGATAGTGCGAAAGTGGAAGTGTAAGCAAATCTTGCCGTCGGAAGGTGCAGGCATGGTGAGCCACCTTCGCGCAAGGCCTTTGGCGCCAAATTTCCAATCGAGGATTCGACAATCGCGATTTCTCGGGATTTGCTTGACATCCGGCGCTAAGCGCAGCAAAATTACGGCAATCTACGCAATGCGCGAGAGCCGCCGTTGCATGAGGAATTCCATCGAACTGCCCGCTTTGTGATCGGGCAGGGCCCAATGCGTCCGTAACGCGGCGTAGGAAAGAAGTTTACACATGCGATCTGGTATTAGGCTTCCGATTTTTGCAGTTATCTCCGCCCTAGCGGTGATGTTGGTTGGATCATCAGCCACCGCACAAATACGGTTCGAAGATTTTTCGTCCGTCAGCAACTTGCAATTTAACGGCAGCGGCCATCAGGCTACATGGCAATCGCAGTACGTGCTGCGCCTGACGGATGGTCCCAATCCCGTTACCACCAGAGGAGGCCGCCCGCAAGCCGCAACCGCGTACTTCAACATCCAACAGCCGCTAACCAACGGCTTCACTACCTGGTTTGAATTCCAGATACACAATCCGACGGTGTGCTGCAATCCAGGAGACGGATTGGCGTTCATCATCCAGAATTCCACCGCCACCGACCAGTCGTATGGAGCCACCGGTGCTGGTCTGACGGCCTTGGGCGCGGGCGGCAATCCCAACTATCCGAACCAAGCCGGGGCAATGGGTTATGCCGGCATCAACAACAATCTGGCAGTGGAATTCGATATTCACCAGGACCCGTGGGACCCGAATGCCAGCCACGTTGCGGTGCAAAGCTGCGGCCAAGACACCAATACTCCCGTCCACATGGCGGGAGACTACACAATCGGGCGCCACCCGAACGTCCCGGACTGTCTGTACTCGAACGCAATCAATACGGTTCCCCCCATGGGTGGCAGCTGCAACGGATCGACGTGCATGAACGGGGCTGTGCATCAAGTGGTGATTGAGTACACGCCACCAACCGGACACCAGGCGATGGGAACGCTGGTCGTGTGGCTCGATCCACCATTTATTCCTGGAACGCACACTCCCGCGGTGGGCGCGATTCCGGTGATCAATGTTCCCTACAACATTACTTCACTGTCGCTGAACAACGGCGGGGCGTGGGTCGGTTTCACCGCTTCTCAGCCCGCTCAAGCGACCGCGCAGGACATCTTGGCGTGGGAGTTCACGCCGCACACTAGCCTTCAAGTGCAGCAAGTGATTCCTCCGGGAGGTACGCCAGCGACCTACGGGTTCGGCGCACACGACATGGTAGTCACCTATCCCCCAGGGTTCGTCAATCCGGGCGGGATCTTGATGACGGTGCAGGCGACACCGTGGAATCGCAATACCTTCTTCTCGCAACGTCTGCTGGGAACGCAGTTCGCCAATGAGACTTGCGTCACGTATCTGGGAACAGGCGGGAATTGTATCGTCTATTCGGTGACGTGCCAGGACCCGATCACTCTGCAGAACATACCCTGTCCTTCGGAGCAACAGCCAACTATTGACGTCGATTCGAGCTTCTACACTACGGATCCAGTTTCACCGACCAATGCTGATTTCCTCGAGGCCGACCCGATCGGGTCGAATAACTGGATCAGCATCTTCACGTCGTATATGAGTAATCCGGTCGACGGTACGGTATCCGGGAAAAGCAAGGGCTTCTCGGATATCGTGGCCACGTTCCAACGCAACAAACCGTGAGACCGCGCAACACTCTACGGCGATAAAGAAAGAGCCTCGGCTTCTGGCCGGGGCTCTTCTGCGAATGGCTCCTAAGTGCCACCCTGGTAGGATTTCGCGGCGTCGCGGTAGATATCTTTCAGGTCAGCGCGCTCCAATACCCGAGTCGCGCCATCCTCTTTGCTGATCGATTCCAGGATGCCCACCGCCTGGCGATAATGGGGAACAGCCTCCTGCGGCTTCCCGCTATGAGCGCTTGCATTCCCGAGAAGGAACTGCGCGCGAGCCTGTTCCACGCGCAAGCCCAGCTTCTCCGCCCGGCCGACTGCGGTGTCCAGTTCCCGCCTGGCGGCGTCGGCTTGATTGGTCGCCAGCAAGGCCTCTCCGAAATAGACGGAAGCCCCAACCGACTGAGCTTTTAAGCCCATCGAGTCGGCGTCCTGTATGAGCTTCTTCAGCACCGGGGCCGCTGCCTGCGAATGTCCCTGAGCGACATCAAGCTTGGCAAGGTTCAGCTTCGAGATCACGATCTGCTCCCGCAATGCCGCCTTGTTGGCGGTCTGCAGCGCGCGCTCGTACTGCTGCCTCGCCGACCCGTAATCGCCGCGATAGAAATAGCTGTTGCCCAGTGCGTTGAGCGCCTCAGCCGTTACGGTATCGTTCTTCAGCTCAGCGGCCAGTTTAATCGCGTTGCCGATGCTCTTCTGGCCTTCGGCTTCCCGTCCCACCGCAGACAAGACATCGCCATAGCGGGCCTCGGCCTCGGCCATGAACCAAGTGCGGTCATTGACCTGCTGGAAGCCCTTGACTGCATCCTGAAGCGCACCTAAGGCTGGCCCATACTTGCCTTGGGTAGCAAACAGTGCGCCCATGCTGCTCGACTCCAGCGCGGCCCCCGACTTGTCGTCGGCGCTGCGGCGGGCTTCGAGCGCTTTCAGGTACTGCGACAATGCCGTGTCATACTGTCCCAGCTTTACGTACGTCTCCGCCAAATTGTGCAGCGACTCGGTCGCGTCATCACGCAGCTTCAGCCGGTCGCGAATCTGGTAAGCCTGCTGGAAATAAGTCAGAGCATCCTGGTACTCGCCCTTGTTGAAGTGGGCGCTGCCGATATTGTTCAAGCACTGGGCTTGGTTGAGTTCGTCTCCGGTATCGCGCCAGAGCTGCAGCGCCTCGCCGGTGAAGTTAAGGGACTCGTTGTACTTGCCATGATCGTGGTAGAGCGTGCCCAGGTTCGTTAAGGTCCGGGCCAGCCCGGTCTTGTCGCCGATCTTGCGGTCGACGTCGATCGCCTCCTTGTAGCTGGCCAGTGCGGCGTTGAAGTTGCCCTGCATGTCCTGCACCTGGGCTATTTGGCCCAAGGTGGAGGCGAGCCCGCTTTGATCGCCCACTTTCTTTCTGATTTCGAGTGCCTGTTGATAGTTGCGCAGCGCGTCGTCGAGCTTGTTGAGGTCCTGGTAAGCGACGCCCATGGCTGCCAGGATCTTGCCCTTTTGTTCCTGATTGTCGAATTGGATCGCCAGGCTCAGGGCTTTGTTGAGGGGATCCAGAGCAGCTTGGTCATTGCCTGCCTTAACGTCCACGCGACCGCTGGCGAGCAACGCGTTAACGTTCTTAGGGTCCGCAGCCAACACCAAGGCCAGGCGCTTCTTGGCCGCGTCGAGATTGTTGGCGTCTTCATACAATCGGGCCAGCGCAAACTGCGCGTCAGTATCGTCAGGATTTACTTTGGTGAGGTTCTCATACGCGGCAATGGCTTTCGCAGTGTCGTGCATGATACTGGCATGATTGGCTTCGATCAGGTAGCGGTCCTGCGCGGACAGGTTGTCGCTCAGCGATACCGCTCTCCGCGATGCCTGCTCCGCCTTGTCGTCGTAGCCGAGACTGGCGTAAGTCTGTGCCAATTTCGAAAAAGCCATGGCAAAGTCTGGATCGTCCGCCGTGGCCTCTTCGAACTTCGTAACCGCCTTGGTGTTGTTTCCCACGCGCGCCAGCCCCAGTCCTTCGTTGTACGCCCGCAGTGCGGGTATTGATTTGGTGGAGACATGCTGCGAGTGCGCCTGCAACTCTTTCAATATCTCCGGCGTTGCCGCCAGTTTCTGCCGCACCTCGTCCGCCAGCTTGTCCAGGGAGCCAAGAAGCTCTTTCTCGCTGGCGGCGTCGGTCTGGATCTCCATCCTGCGGTCCTGTTTGAGATCAAGCACCGTCGAATTGATGCGGACTTGTTCTCCGAACTTCTGATACTGCCCGAAGACAACGGTATCGGCTCCGGTAAAGTCGGCCACACGCTTCAGCGTAGAGATGTCTAATTGGGATTCCGGTGAGATGTGCAGATCGCCCAATACCTGTTGCAAGCGCGCGGGTGAAACCGAGCGCAGATGAGCCGACTGGCCTATATCGGAACTTAAAGTTTCCGCCAGGCTGGCGCCCATCCAGTTCAAGCTGGGATCTCCGGTGCCGTTATAGAACGGAACGATGGCAACCGAAGTCACGGGCCCCTGCACCGCGGAGCTGCCACCGGATTCATGGTGGGTGGCATAGCGGATACCAAGGCCGGTACCGACAGCCAGCACGATGGTGGCGGTTCCTATCGCAACCCACTTCCAGGGAAATTGCCTGGCTGGGATGGTACTGGAAGGGACGTAAGACGCCAATGCCGATTGGCCCAAGAGCGGCTTCTTGCCCTGCCAGATTTCAAGCTCGTCGATCAACTGCTGGAGCGAGGCGAAGCGCGCATTGGGATCGCGCTCCAGACACTTACTGACCACATTGCTCAATACAGGCGGAATCGACGAATCCACGTCCACCAGTGGGACCGCGGGTTCCTGCGTGCGTTTCACCAGGCTGGCGATAGCGCTGTCCGCGTGAAAGGGAACAAAGCCGCTCAACATCTCATAGAAGATGAGCCCTACGGCAAACTGGTCCGAACGTGCATCCAGGTCCTTCCCCATGGCCTGCTCGGGCGACATATACTCCATGGTTCCGACCATCATGCCGGTTTGGGTCATGCCGTCACCTTGCACCGTTCGCGCCAGACCGAAGTCCATGATGACGACGCGGCCGGCGGGGTCGCGCATGATATTGCTGGGCTTGAGATCGCGATGGATGACGCCCTCGCCATGGGCGGCCTGCAAGCCGGCGCAGACCTGCAGCATGATGCCGACCGCTTCTTCCGGTGGCATTTTGCCCTGGCGCGTAAGAATCGAGCGCAAGTCCTCACCTTCGATGAACTCCATGGTGATGAACTTCACGCCGTCAGCTTCGTTCAGATCGTAAATGCGAATGATGTTCTTATGGGTGACCTGGCGGGCAAGCACCAACTCCTGCTTGAAGCGAGCGAGGATGGCGGGATTTCCGGCGAGGTCAGGGCGAATTACCTTGAGGCCGGCGACCCGCTCGACTTCCATGTCGCGGGCTTTGTAGACGGCGCCCATGCCGCCCATGCCGAGTAGCTTCTGGATTTCGTAGCGGCCTCCGATGACGTCGCCTTCATGGAAGATAGTGGCGCCAATGTGCGAGAAGATGGGATTCGGACTTGAGCTGTCACCCGATGAGCTTACGGTGCCCACGATGGTCGCGGCGTCGGAGGGACCGCTCTTGGGGGCGGAGGATGAGACGCGTCCTCTTGGCGTGGACGGTGGTGCGGCAGTCCCTGGCAAGGTAACGTCCGCAGCGTCAACCCCAGGCAGTGTCATCCCGTCGGAGTCAAGGGCGGGCTTGGGCGTCGGGGCGGAACTTTCACCGCTGGACACGGCTATCCCGTCTTGCGCTCGACGCGCTGCGCCTTCTCTTTCCCCAGCCATTTATCCCTTCCTCAGGGTTGCGCTAGTAAGTGAGTGTGTAGGGGGCCTCCCACTCGAAGCCTGTTCCGAGAGTATACCTCGATTTTGTGGTTTCTGAACCTGTGTTTCGAGACGAGTGGGTCGGTGCAGGCTCAAAAGAACCGGACACCGTAGCACTTTTCGGCGCAGCCTAGCGGGCATGGAAACGCTGCTGGCGAAACCTTGGTTTCCCGAAGCGCAGACCAAAATGTGCCGGCGCCCATGCAACGCCGGCCAGGGACTCGGTAATCGGCTACTTACTGGTACTCTGCACAACCGTTATTCTCGGATTCGGATCGGGCGCGCCGGTTGCAGTCGTGATATTGATCGACGCCCACTTGTTGTTGGAATAGTCCAGAGTCCCCGTACCCCCCGTGGCTGCCGCAGTGATGAGGTAAACGATTTCCATGGGACCGGGAGTTCCGGTCGGCGGTGTCAGGATGAATCTGCCTGTCGTCGCACCGTTGTTAGGATCCAGCGCATACGTTAACTTCACATTCTGGTTCGTCTGAGGCCCGCCCGATCCACTGGTGTCGTAAGTTATGTCAATGGCCCCGCCGGGTGGGGGTATGATGGTCGAATCCGCCTCGTTGATCACGCTCGCCAACGCTGGCTGGATCGTGGTTCCCGCATAGGTTATCAAGAACTGCGGAAGGCTGAATCCTGGCGGGGTGCTATCCGTTCCACCGGTTTGCGGCTCGAACGACCCCTCCGTGGCGGAGAGGTCGGTCCCGATCACAAATCCCCGATTCGCGTTCGCCAGGTACCACACCGGCTGAGGGCCGGTGCCAGCGCCGGTAATGGGGTAAACCCGTCCCGTCGTCGGATCTACGCTATAAGTACCGGTGGAGGGCGTGGCCGGGATGTACGTCCCACCTTTGTTCTCGTCCGTTTGGAAGAGAGTGATGTTGCCTTTGCCATCGAACTGACCCACGCCCAACTGTACGTCCGGTAATGCACTTCCGGTGCTAGTAGAGACACCATTGAGTTCCATCACGGCGCCAGAAGCAGTCAGCGAACCGTCGCTGAAGCTGCCGCCGGTGACGTTCGCTGGGGACTGAAGCAGGGAGACCAAACTCAGACCACTCGAGGCCGGATCCGTTTGCACCGCGATCAATTCGGCCTTGGGAACCACCACATAGAGAGCGTAGTGCAGGGTGTTTGTACCCACGTTCAAGGTTGCCGTCCCACGGCCCGTGGTGGCGAAGTCGGTATCCAACATCCAAGAGCCGGTGAATGCTAGCGGGCACACGCTTCCGTTGCACATGGTCCCGTTATCGTTGGTGTCTTCTATTCCCATTGTCAGACTTCCGGAAGTGTCCGCTTTGAAGGAACCCGCGCCTGCAGAGCGATGGCCTCCGGGATCGACTCCAAAGAATCCCAAGGCCCAGTTACCGGCCAGAGCCGTCAATCCCGTAATTGCGGAAACACTCTGCGCCTTGATGACGCCGGAACCGTAAATTTGTGGATGGTTGGGATCGGCGAGGATGAATTTCAAGTCTCCGTTCAGTGGCACGGCCAAGACGTAATTGAAGGTGCCCAGGGCCGAGACAAAGGTTAGGGACCACAAATTGTTCGGGCCAACGGTGGACGTTCCGGTGAAAGGGACGTCAGAAGCGACGTCCGCCGCTTCCAGGCCGTTCTGGTCGAGAACGCCGCTAAGGTTGCCAGATCCATCGCCGACGAAGCTGCCTACGGTGTAGAACGGTTGCCCGTTGTCAAAGCCGTTGAACGAGAAGGCAAAGGTTCCCTGTAGTTTCCCGGTGATGGTAATGCTGACATTGGCGCTGTTGGTATTGGAATCGGCGTCGGTTACCTGGATGGTGAAGTTGGAAGTCCCTGGGGGCACGGTCGGGGTGCCACCAATCGAGGATCCGCTCAGGCTCAATCCCGCCGGCAACGTCCCCGCAGTGATGCTCCACGTAAAGGGAGCGAGTCCCCCGGAGTTCGTCAAAGTGGTAGTGTAAGGTACGCCTATGGTTCCATTAGGAAGAGTGGTTGAGGTAACCAACGGAAGCGGATTGATGATGATGGAAAAGCTCTTGGTCTGATATGCGGCGGTCGGGGTCTGCGAGTCCGTCACCTTTACCACGAAGTTATACGTCATGGCGGTCCCGTCGGAATTCAGATCGCTCATCGGCGGCGTACCGCTAATCACACCACCGCTGCTCAGGGTCAAACCCGGAGGCAGGGCTCCGGAGTTGAGCGTCCAGGTATAAGGCGCTAGGCCTCCCGTGGGGACCAGAGTGACGCTGTAAGCGGACAGCACTACGCCCTGCGGCAAAGTCGAATTAGCAATGTTCAACGCCCCAGGGCCGTTGGGCGGGTGACTGCTGCCACATGCGCTCATCAGCAGCACATACAAGCAAAGTGACAAGGCGAGAAACGGAAAAAGCTTAGACCCTTTCATGCAACTCCTTATGTATCTGAAAGCTGGTTCTTGGGATGCCACTCCCGGGAGGCCGGCCGAATTACCTGCAGCGCAGCCTGACAGCGCCGTCCAGCACACCACCTGCGCTAAAACGACGGAAGAGGTCCCTATCACCAAACAGGGTAATTCACCCGTGCTCAAATGCAAGCTTTTAATCGGAGCGCCTCAACCGCGCGCACGCTAACGTCACTCGATTTTCTCACAGGATACCGGTAATCGGCGAGGCCGAGGGCAGCAGACTGGAGCCCGGTAACAGGCAGCGGGACGTTTGTTATTCTGTCTGGCGGAGATCAGCCGCGCCAATCGAGGGGCCTATGCGGGGACTCAAAGGTAAGCGTGTCGTCATCACCGGAGGGGCCAGCGGCATCGGTGCGGCCACGGCTGCGCGGTTCCTGGAGGAGGGCTCGGTAGTGGCTGTTCTCGACCGCGATGCTGCCGCGTGCGAAAAGATCCGCGCGGAACAGGCTGGCCTTGCGGGAACTTTCCTTGCCGATGTCGCCGATCACGGGCAAGTGCAGCTCGCCTTTGCAGCCATAGTGCGCGATCTCGGCGGGCTGGACGTCGTTATCAACAACGCCAGTATCAGTATCCGTCATGAGTTTCTCGATATCACGCCCGACGAATGGAGCCGGGTGCTCGCCGTGAACCTGACGGGTGTCTTCTACGTCGCGCAAACTGCCGCCCGCTACATGATGGAGCACGACGGCGGAGTCATCCTGAATACCACGTCCACCAACGGCATAGTGGGTTATCCCTACTACGCCGACTACAACGCCACCAAGGCTGGNNCACTGGAGTTGGCGCCCAAGGTGCGGGTGAACGCTGTCGCGCCCGGATATGTTCTGACCCCAATGCAACGCGCCGAGTACTCCGACGAAATGCTGGAGGCAGTGAACCAGAAGATCCCGCTTCGCCGGCATGCCCAGCCGGAAGAAGTCGCCGCGCTCTTTGCGTTCCTGGCGTCCGAAGATGCCGCTTACCTCAACGGACACGTGTACGTGATCGACGGCGCCGAGACGGCGGGCGGGCTGGCAAGCCGATAACCGTGACCAACTTAGTTTATCGACTGTTACATAAGCAGTGTCCGGTGGTTTGAGTTGTCATCACGAACGGCCTTCAGGCCGTGAGGGATCTGCTGTTTCCTCAGCGGTCGTTCCAGCGTCAACAACAGCAGATTTTTTGCTGCGCTCGTAAAGACAACTCCAGAGATGAATCGCCAATCCCATATGGGACATTACCTGCGCATCGATCTATAGTCGGGACATTGAGCGCTAGTCTGACTCTTCATGTATTTGACTGCTCTAATCGCCGGATGCGTTTGCGTATTCGTATGGATCTATCTCATTTTGGCGCACGGCCGCTTTTGGATGGTGCAACGCCTGGGCGCGCGAGAGGCGCCTTTGTCTGCGATTCCCGGCCCGATCGCGGTAGTCATTGCCGCTCGCAACGAGGCCGACGTTATTGGCGATGCGGTTCGTTCTCTCTTGCAGCAGAGTTGCGCCGGCGCGATTCACATTTTCCTTGTGGACGACAATAGCGCCGATGGGACTGCGGAAGCGGCGCGTCAAGCTGCTGCAAACAGCTCGCGTCCGGACGCTCTGACGGTGATTCGTGGCCAGCCCCTCCCCGATGGCTGGACCGGCAAGCTGTGGGCGATGCAGCAAGGTATCGAGCAGGCATTACGGCTGCATCCCCAGTTTTTGCTGCTCACCGACGCTGACGTACAGCACTCGCCGGAGAACGTGGCAAGCCTAGTTTCCTTGGCTGAATCTCGCGGCTACGATCTGGCGTCGTTCATGGTGAAGCTGCACTGCCGCAGCCTCCCTGAGAAGCTGCTGATTCCGGCGTTCGTCTTCTTTTTCTTCACACTGTATCCGCCGGAGTGGATTCGGAATCCGCGGCGCAAAATGGCTGGCGCCGCTGGCGGCTGCATCTTGATTCGCCCGGAAGCGCTGGCGCGCGCGGGTGGAGTCGAGGCCATCCGGGGCCAGATTATCGACGACTGCGCTCTGGCCCGCATGGTAAAGCGCAGCGGCGGCAAAGTGTGGCTGGGGATGACGCCCGATACGTGCAGCCTGCGTGCTTATCAATCGTTCGGCGAGATCGAGCGTATGATCGCGCGAACTGCATTCAATCAGTTGCAACATTCGGCGTGGCTGCTGCTTGGAGCAATAGCGGGACTGCTGCTGATCTACCTGTTGCCGCTGGTGCTGCTTTTGAGCGGCTCGCGTACCCACGCGCTAATCGGTGCAGCGGCGTACTTCCTGATGTGGGTGGCTTTTTTGCCAATGGTGCGCTTCTACCGCTTGAATGCGACGTGGGCGCTGACTCTGCCTTTCAGCGCGGCGTTTTATTTGGCAGCGACAGTACACTCGGCGCTCAATTATTGGTCAGGCCGCGGCGGGGAGTGGAAGGGCAGGGCACAAGACACCCTGCAGTCGCGGTGAACTCTAGGTTCTGATTAGACTCCGAGCGCGGCGCGAATCTCCTTCACAATCTGCGCTAGCGGCAGACCAGCGTCCACTGTCAGGGTATCTTTTGGCTCCTCGAGGGTGTCGAACTGGCTGCGCAGCAGATGAGGATTCATGTAGTGCCCCTGGCGCAAAGCCAGCCGTCCGGCAATCAACTCGAAGCTGCTGCGCAAGTACACAAGTTTGACCTGCGAGCTAACCAGCAACACCTTACGGTACGAAGCCTTCAGCGCCGAGCATGCCAACACGACATTCTCGCCAGACACCAGCCAACCAGCGATGGCGTTGCGCAGAGACTGAAGCCACGGCGTCCGGTCCTCATCAGTTAACAGAACGCCCGCGTGCATCTTCGCGATGTTGGCAGCAGAATGAAAGTCGTCACCGTCGGCAAAACGCCACTGTAGTTCCTGGGCGAGCGCGCACCCGATCGTGGTCTTGCCTACGCCAGTGACTCCCATGAGAATAATGACCATTGTGCCTGTGTTGACTCCCCGCACGAGTACGAACGGTCGTCGTCCTTGGCTAGCTAGTCGGCGGCTTGCTTTTGCTCGCCGCCAAGGATGAAATGGTCGATCGCGCAGGCAAAACCGTCCTCCATGTTGCTCTTCGTAACGTACGTCGCCTGCGCCTTGACTTCGTCAGTCGCATTGCCCATGGCGATGCTTACACCGCTTTGGCGAAACATCAGCAAATCGGTCGGCATATCGCCAATGGTGGCAATCTGCTCCGTGGGGATGTTCAACATCCTCGACAGTGAGAGGATGACCATGCCTTTGTTAGCGTTGGCATGGGTCACGTCGAGGTAGTAGTCGGACGAACGAGTCGCCGAAATTGCGGTGCAACACAGGTTGTCAAGCTCGGCTTGCGTGCGCTTCACCGCATCGTAATCGTCGCTGACGCCGACCAGCTTCAGAATGTGAAACTGCGACATGTCGTAGGTGTGCAGTGGCGTGGCTTTGCGCTGCATCAGCTCTTCCTGGTGCTGCACGTGCGCACAGGCCGGATTGCTGACGTACCAATCCATCCCGGTATAGACCCACAGGTCGAGCGGGCTTTTGCAGATGTGGTCGGCCACGGTCTGCGCGTCAGAAGAAGCCATCGGCAACTGGTGCAGGACGCTGCCGTCGGGATTAATCAGCAGCGCCCCGTTGAAACACGCAGAGGGCTCGGAGACATGGAGATCGCGCAGCAGCGGATAGGTGAGGCGTGGCGGCCGTGCACTGGCAATGGTAAACCGAATTCCCGCTTGCTTGAGGCGCCTCACCGCGGCCGGCGCACCGGGGCTGAGGTTCTTGTCTGGATCGAGCAGCGTGCCGTCAACATCCGACACGACCAAGGCCACGCCGGGCTGGGCTTTCGTGCCAGCCATTACACGTCCTCGGATCCATTCCGCTTCAGTTCGCGCCAGCGATGATGATCGTACTGGATGAGCCCGTCGGCAGCGTTCGGACCTTCACTGCCAGCGGCGTAGTTGGGGAATTGCGGCGGTGGCAGCTCAGCCCAGGCCTCTTCGATGGGCGTAATGATGCGCCACTCGGCTTCCACTTCATCGCGGCGAGTGAATAGCGTAGCATCACCTCGCATGGCATCCAGCAGCAGCGTCTCGTAAGCCACGGGGGTGTTACCGCCGAAGGCGTCGTGGTAAGAGAAGTCCATATCCACACGGCTGGCGCGCATCTGCAACCCGGGCTGCTTGGCGCCGAAGCTCAATGAAATGCCTTCGTTCGGCTGGATGCGCATAGTGATGACGTTGTGATGAACGTCAGTGGGACTTCGAGAGAACAGCGCTTGCGGCGTACGCTTGAAGTGAATGGCAATCTCGGTCAACTGATTGGCCAGCCGCTTGCCGGCGCGCACATAGAAGGGAACTCCCGCCCAGCGCCAGTTGTCGATGTGGAACTCGACCGCAACATAAGTCTCGGTGCGTGAATTCGGATCCACGCCTTTTTCCTGCCGATAGCCGGGCACGGGCTTGCCGTCGATCTGCCCGGGCCCGTACTGTCCGCGAATGGTGTGGCGAGCCACCTCGTCCTTCGACATGGGAGCGATGGCGCGCAGCACTTCCACCTTGTGTCCGCGGACGGCGTCGGCGTCGAAGGCGACCGGAGGTTCCATCGCGGTCAACGTCAGCAACTGGAGGAGATGATTCGCGATCATGTCGCGCAGCGCACCTGTCTCTTCGTAAAACGCCGCGCGGTTCTCCACTCCCAGGGTTTCGCCGGCGGTGATCTCGATGTATTCGATGTAATTTCGGTTCCACACCGGCTCGAACATCGAGTTACCGAAGCGGAACATCATGATGTTCTGTACCGTCTCCTTGCCAAGGTAGTGATCGATGCGGTAAACCGATGGCTCATCGAAGACGCGCGAGACAATTTCGTTCAGCTCGTGCGCGCTTTGCAGATCGCGTCCGAAGGGTTTCTCCAGAATAATTCGTGTCCAGCCTTCGCTATTGCGGGCCAGCCCTGCGGCACCGAGGCCTTCAACAATCGGCGGGGCCAGCGAGGCTGAAGTCGAGATGTAGAACAGCACGTTCTTGCTTGCGCCGTTTGCCTGCAGCTCTTCCAGCTTCGCCTTCAGGCTGGGATAGAACTCTGGCTGACTGGCGTCACCGACCAGAAAGTGCAGGCGCTTGGCAAAATCGTTCCAGACCTCTTCGGTGAAGTTACGTGCGTCTTTCGAGTTCGCGGCGCCTTCGCGGAGCCGCTCCCGGAACTCATCGTCGGTTAGCTTGGTACGGCCGATGCCGAGCACGTCGAAGTTGCGGCTCGTACAACCGACGCAGGCCAGATCGTAGAGTGCAGGGATCAGCTTGCGATGCGTGAGGTCGCCGGTTGCGCCGAAGATGACCAGCAAGCACGAGTCACCCTGAGGCAGGGAAGGTTGCGCAACTTTGTACGGCTTCGGTTGGACGAGTGTGCTCATGTTTATCTGGCTCCACTTGGCTTCGATGCCTTGGGCAGTAAGAAGCTGCTGAAAAAGTTGTTTCGCGGTACCTCGGGGCTAAAGAGGGTATGGAGAACTGTGCCGTCCCTGAAGGGACCCGGATCTATTTCCCACTTTACC
>PLQW01000140.1 GCA_003160215.1 Acidobacteriaceae bacterium | reverse complement strand
ACACTTTTGGGACAGGAACCAAATTTCTCATGCAAAACATCCAGTAGATCGCGGCGCATGTTTATTGCTTCAACTCTGAGAGGCCCGAAGTCAAACAACTCCGCTCGCGAAAGAGACAATTGGGAAGTTGTGTATTGAGTAAAGGCTTCGTTCTGTTCCGCCTTTGGTAGCATCCTAATTTGCGCGAATTGGTTGCTAATGATAGAACCCGCTTCGAGGTACTTACGTTGAAACTCTCTTAGTCTCCTTGCTAGATCTAGTGCGTTTCGGCGTAATTCAGGAATGGGAAGTTTGTCGCGTCCGCCGTAAATCGGATGGAACACACGCCAGATCAAGGAGACAAGAGCAAAAACCACAAGCGCAAGCGTGACGATAACTGGCCAGGGCATCCGGGCGATCCGGCCGCCTATGAGAATGATCATAGCCACGGTAGCACCCGATATAGATTCCCATTTGCCAGTCCATTGAAGTAAACTATGGAGCGCCAAAAAGTGGCGGACAACCTCCCACACTCGCCAAATGAACTTAAGTGCCTTTTTGGCCGCCGTTTTGATGGTCTCCATTTCCTCAGCCTACCGCTCCCAAACCAGACGGAGTCAGGTTTTTCTTGACAACGCGGCGCACCTGTGGACGTCCAGACGCAAGTTGCTGATTCTACAGGGCGAATAATCATTCCTTCACCCCAGCAACGCAGTCCGTGACACTACCGCCAGTCCCCCCCTTGACCTCCGTCCCTAAATGTGTGATTATTCATTATAGCGAATAAACATTCACTGAATGCGACCACCATGGCCACTGCTTTCTCACCGGCTCAGATTATGAAAACGAACGCGTCAGACCTGCTCCGCGATCTCGATTTGACCGACGATGAGCTGCTTCACCTGCTCGATCTCGCCGCCGAGGTCAAGCAATCGCCGCGCGATTATGCGCGCGCGCTCGATGGCAAGTCCATCGCCCTGCTGTTTGAAAAACCATCGCTGCGCACCCGGCTGACGTTCGAGCTGGCTATCAAGCAGTTGGGCGGCGATGCGCTCTTCGTCGACGGCCCTATCGGCGTCCGGGAGCCGCTCAAGGACGTCGCGCGCAACCTCGACCGCTGGGTCGATGGCATCGTCGCCCGCGTCTTCCAGCAAGCCACCGTCGAGGGCCTGGCCGAGTGGTCGGCGGTGCCGGTCATCAACGCCCTGAGCGACCTCTACCACCCCTGCCAGGCGCTGGGGGACGCGCAGACGCTGCGCGAACATTTCGGCGATCTGAAGGGCCGCAAGGTGGCCTTCATCGGCGATGGCAATAACGTGGCGCATTCCTTGATGCTGACCAGCCTCCGGCTCGGCGCGGATTTCGCCATCGGCTGCCCGGAGGGCTACACGCCCGATCCCGATATCGTCGCGCAGGCCGAGGGGCTGGCCGCGGTTTCGGGCGCCTCGCTGCTCATCACGCACGATACCGCTCGGGCGCTCGCCGGCGCTCACGCCGTCTACACGGATGTATGGACCAGCATGGGCCAGGAACAGGAACTCGTCAAGCGGAAGAAGTCCTTCCACGAGTTCCAGGTCGACGACGAACTGTTCGCGCAGGCGCGGCCCGACGCCATATTCATGCACTGCCTTCCCGCCAAGCGCGGCGAAGAGGTCACCGATTCCATCATGGAGCACCGGCGCTCCGCGATTTTCGATCAGGCCGAAAACCGGCTGCACGCGCAGAAGGCGCTGTTGCTGATGATGTTATCGTGAATATGAATTTATGCCTAAACCCAATACTGTTCACTTCCGTGTTGAGCCCGCTCGGGCGACAGAACATAGCCCAGGGCGTCAGCCCTGGGAAACGGAGGAACGGCAGGAAAGCCCCGGAACGGGGCGGAAGAGTTGGGCCAGGGCATCTTACGCCCCTCCGGGGCTGGATCGTTTTCACGCTCATACCCACGGCTTGCGCCGTGGGCTACAATCTACCGCTCCTACGGAGCTGACACCTTTATGAACAAACCCAAGAAAGTAGCTCTCGCCTACTCCGGCGGGCTCGATACCTCCGTTATCATTCCGTGGCTCAAGGAAAACTACGGCTGCGAAGTGGTCGCCGTTTGCGGCGATATCGGACAGGGCGCCGACGAACTCACCGGCCTCGAAGAGAAGGCCCGCAAGACGGGCGCTTCGGAAGTCTACATCGAGGACATGCGCGAGGAATTCGTCACGCAGTATCTCTGGAAGCTGGTCCGCTCCGGCGGCGTCTACGAGCACAAGTACCTGCTCGGCACGTCGCTGGCCCGGCCGATCATCGCGAAGTACCAGGTCAAGGCCGCATTGCGGGAATCGGCCACCGCTGTGGCGCACGGCTGCACGGGGAAGGGTAACGATCAAGTGCGCTTCGAGCATGCGTACCAGGCCCTGGCGCCCGAACTAAAGGTGATTGCCCCGTGGCGGGAGTGGACGCTGCAGTCGCGTGAGGACTGTCTTGATTACGCGGAGCAGCATGGAATCTCAGTGACGCAGAGTCGCGAGAAGATCCACAGCCGGGACCGCAACCTGCTGCACGTCAGCCATGAAGGCGGCGAGCTGGAAGATCCGAACAATCCGCCACTTGCGACCACCTGGACGTGGACGAAGTCACCGCAGGAAGCCGCCGATAAGGTTGAACAGGTTACGATCGAGTTCAAAGACGGCGTGCCAGTTGCGGTGAATGGCGTCATTCTGGATGCGGTGGCGATTGTCGAAGTGCTGAACGAAATTGGCGCCCGAAACGCGATTGGCCGCGTCGATCTGGTGGAAAACCGATTCGTGGGAATCAAGTCGCGCGGATGCTATGAGACGCCCGGTGGAACTCTGCTGCTCACCGCCCATCGCGAGCTTGAGGCGTTGTGCCTTGACCGCGACCTGTCGCACTTCAAGCAGCATATCGGCCTGAAGTACGCTGAGATCGTCTACTTCGGCCTGTGGTTCACGCCCTTGCGCGAATCGCTGCAAGCCTTCGTGGAAAGCACGCAGCACGACGTCAATGGCAAGGTGACGCTGGATCTCTACAAAGGCAACATCGAAGTCACGGGCCGCAAATCGCAGACGTCGCTCTACCGGCCAGATATTGCCAGCTTCACCATGGGGGCCAGCTACCAGCAGAAGGACGCGGAAGGTTTCATCCGTATCCTCGGATTGCCGGCGCGCTCGCGTGCGCTGGTGCATGCGGAGAGTTGGAAATGAAGATGTGGTCGGGCCGTTTCGGACAGGCTCAGAATCCTGACTTCGAGCAGTGGCAGCGCTCGTTTCCGTTCGACCGCGCGCTGCTGCCTTACGAGGTGGCGGCGAGCCGGGCCCACGCCGCCGCGCTGGCAACCGTAGGCGTCCTGAATGACCGTGAGCTTGCGGCGACGCTGTCCGCCCTGGATCAGATCGGCCGTGAAGGCGTACCCCAAGATGACGATCCGGCGATCGAGGATGTTCACCATTTCGTCGAGAAGCGGCTGGTGGAGTTGGCCGGTGAGGCCGGTTACAAGCTCCACACCGGCCGCAGCCGCAACGAGCAGATTGCGACCGACCTGCGGCTGTATGTACGCGAGCAGATCGATGCGATATCGCAAATGCTGGTGGAGTTTCTGAACGAATTCGTGAAGCAGGCCGAGGACGCCGGCGAGAATGCGATGCCGGCCTACACGCATCTGCAGCGGGCCGAGCCGGTGCTGGTGGCGCATTGGCTGCTCGCCTATGTCGAGATGTTCCTGCGCGATCTCGACCGGCTGGCCGATTGCCGCCAGCGGATGAACGAATGTCCACTGGGGTCTGGAGCGATAGCGGGGACGATTTTGCCGCTCGACCGCGAGGCGATGGCGAACGAGTTGCAATTCGACTCGACGACTGCCAACAGCATCGACGCAACCAGCGACCGTGACTTTGCAATTGAGTTCGTGCAGGCCCTGTCGTTCGTCGCGTTGCATCTGAGCCGGTGGGCCGAGGACTTGATCCTGTACTCGACCACGGAGTTTGGCTTCGTCAAGCTGCCGGAGCAATTTTCGACGGGCAGCAGCGCCATGCCACAAAAGAAGAATCCGGACGTGCTGGAATTAATTCGCGGCAAAGCAGGAAGAGTGTTTGCCAATACCACGGAGTTGTGGATCGAAGTCAAGGGATTGCCCCAGGCCTACAACAAGGACATGCAGGAGACGCAGCAGCCGGTGTTCGCCGCGGCTGGTCAAGTGTCGGGCATGTTGCGCGTGGCGACCGACTTTCTCGCGAAAGTTTCGTTTGACCGGGAACGAATGCAGCAGGCGGCGAGTGGCGGATTCATGAACGCCCTGGCCCTTGCGGCATATCTGGTACGGCGGGGAGTGCAATTCCGCCAGGCACACGAGAGGGTCGGGCAAGCAGTTCGTCTTGGCCTCGAGAAGAATTGCGAATTAGAGCAACTCTCGAAGGAAGACTACGCGCAGTGTGGCATCGCAGCCGATGCCGAACTGTACCGCGCGTTGTCGCTGTATGAAGTCCTAGCGATTCACGATGTGCCAGGAGGGACCGCACCGTGGCGAGTTCGGGCGGCATTAGCAGCGATCAAAGAAAAGCTATCTATCTACGCAGGAGTCGCCCATGCAGGCACGTAGCGCAACCCTTCCCGATGCCATCGGCATCGAGCAAATGATTCAGGTCCATGTGGCCGACGGAACGCTCCTGCCCCGCACGCTGGGGGAAATTTGCGAGAACATTCGCGACTTCGTCGTGGTTGAACACGATGGCGAAGTCGTTGGCTGCGGCGCGCTGCATTTGTACGGAATGCACCTGGCTGAAATTCGCTCCATCACCGTGACGGTCAAATCAAAGGGAAGAGGCGCTGGCCGGGTACTGGTTGACGCCCTGTTAATGGAGGCGAAGCGCCAGAGCGTAACCTGTATCTGTCTGTTTACGCGCATCCCCGATTTCTTCGGACAAATGGGCTTTCAGATCGTGGACAAAGAAGCGCTGCCCGACAAGATGCACAAAGATTGCCTGAAGTGCCCGCGCCTGCACGCCTGCGACGAAACGGCGATGTACCTCGGCACGTTGCCGAAACACGCGCCCGGCGCTATGTCGGCGCGATCGGCTCCGGAATTCGTACAGATTGCACAGCCGCAAAGCTAAGTAGCGCAAACACTGCCTGGATGTTTTCCTCCAGTCGCTCCAATCCATTGAGCGGCTGACGCAAACATTACATCAGGCTGTTTGTCGATTTAGCTGTCGGTGAACACCCTTCCGCGAGGATGTCCCTTGGCCAGTGGCGGAGGAGCGCTGGGCTCGCTGAAATCAGCCGTCCATTGCCAGTCCCTGATCTCCGGCATATCCTCCAGGCGCTGTCGAATATAGTCGTGGTGTTCGTATAGCTTTCGGTTGAACA
>PLQW01000081.1 GCA_003160215.1 Acidobacteriaceae bacterium | reverse complement strand
CGCCCGGCTCCGTCAGGCCCCACGCGCCGATGAACTCACCGGTGGCGAGCTTGGGAACATATTTCCGTTTCTGCTCTTCGTTGCCGGCAACGAAGATGTGATTCGAGCACAGCGAAGTGTGCGCCGCCACAATGATGCCCACCGAACCGTCAACACGCGAGAGCTCTTCGACAGCGGTGACGTATTCGACGTACCCCATGCCGGCGCCTCCGTACTCGGTGGGAAAGATGGTGCCCATCAGCCCCAACTTGCCCAGCTCCTTGATGGTCTCCAGCGGGAAGGTACCGGGTTCGTCCCACTTCATTACGTTGGGGGCAATCTCGCGCTCGGCGAAGTCGCGCACCATTTTCTTTAGTTGCAGTTGTTCGTCCGAGAGCTGGAAATCCAAGCAATCCCTCCGAGTAGTGGAAACGCGGCAGCGGTTTTGAGCGGCTGCACCTAGGGCGGCCGCGCACAAAGTGGAAACAGGCGGTTATAACACAGGAGATGGAGTGAGGTGAAATCCCGCTAGAGAGTTAGGCGGGCAAGCTCGCTATCATTCGGCGCCTTGCTGTGCGTCTTCGATACCTACTGGAGTATCGCCTTCATCGTTCTGGTGCAACTTAACTACGTCATCGCCCCGCGCATCCCTCACCGCGCTCCGTCCTGAACTCCAGTGCGGTTCGCAGTTGGGCGTCTCGCCGCTACTGCGAGCGCGTGGCTTTGCCTTCCATGACGGTACTCCATCCGCCGCTGGGAGTGGCCACTTCAGACTTGAATGTGTACGAAGTGGGAGAGACCAGAGTGACCGTGTAGCGTCCCTTCGCAATGACGCCGTTCATTTTCTCTTCCGAAGTCCACGTCCAGGTGTTGCCCTGAACGTGGCCGAGCGCCACTTGATGCTCGCCGAGGCTGTTGTATGCGTTGTCGGTATAAACTTTGTCGGCGGGGTTGTACTCCATGACCCGCACGCCGCGGATATTGCCCATGGGTGACTTCATGGAAGAGTGGGTCTCGACGAAAAAGCTGCCCGGCACCCACTCGCTGTGCTCCGTCGAGGTGAAAGCTCCGCCTGGAGCAGTTGGGCTGACCTTCATGGTGCCCTCCAGCTTCCAATCGCCGGCGAAATAGCCCATCATCTGCTGTTCCGGACTGGGCGTGGGCTCTTGCTGAGGGGCCTGAGCAACCATCAGGCAAGTCAGGAAGAAACAAGCTGTCAGCACTGCAAGGATGTGTTTCATACGGACGCTCTCTTTCGCGGCGATCGGGGCAGGGTCGTTGCTCCTATAGGGGGCCTTCGACTGCGCACGAGCAAAAGAAGCTCGTGCTCCGCTCCGTCGAAAATCGTTCACCACGGACGGAGGGCACGGAGTTTTAGTTTCCATCGAGTTTCTCCGTGCCTCCGTGGTTGATTTTCGTTCTATGGGTGGACCGCAAGCCCATGTGACACTCAGGATGACAACGGGTAACTCTGCAAACGGCTGAGTGCTGCCGGCCTTACTTGCCCATCACCAGCTTGGCGATGGTCTGCAGTTGCATGTTCGACGTGCCTTCGTAGATTTTGCCGATCTTCGAATCGCGGAAGAACTTCTCCACCGGGTAGTCTTTGGTGAAGCCATAGCCGCCGTAGATCTCGACGCAAAGCGACGCCACGCGCTCGGCAACCTGCGACGTATAGAGCTTAGTCATTGCCGCTTCCTTCAGGAAGTTCATTCCCGCGTCTTTCATGCGGGCGCAATTGTAAAGCAGCATGCGGGCCGCCTCGATCTCGGTGGCCATCTGCGCGATCTGGAACTGGATGCCCTGGAACTCAGCGATGGCGCGGCCAAACTGCTTGCGCTCCTGCGCGTAATTGACGGCGAATTCCCACGCGCCGCGTGCCAGTCCGAGCATCTGCGCGCCGATGCCGATGCGGCCTTCATTCAGCGTCTCGATGGCGATCTTGTAGCCTTTGCCGACTTCGCCCAACACATTGTTCTTGGGCACGCGGCAATCGTCCAGAATCAACTCGCAGGTGCTGGACGCCCGAATGCCAAGCTTGTCTTCCTTCTTGCCGACGGTAAATCCGGGGAAGGTCTTCTCCACGATGAAGGCGGTGATGCCTTTATATCCTGCGGCGGGATCGACCGTGGCCAGCAGGATGAAGACTCCCGCTTCCTTGGCGTTGGTGATCCACAGCTTCTGGCCGTTGAGGACATACTCGTCGCCCTTCAACTCCGCCTTGGTTTGCAGGGCGAAGGCATCCGACCCCGAACCGGCTTCGCTCAACGCATAGGCGCCCACGGTGTCAGTACACATGCGAGGCAGATAGCGCTCCTTCTGCTCTTCCGTGCCCCAGCGCAGCAGGGCATTGTTGACCAGCGTATTCTGCACGTCCACGATAACTCCGGCGGAAGGATCGACGCGTGAAAGTTCCTCCACCGCGAGGATCGCCTCGAAGAAGGTGCCGCCGCCTCCGCCGTATTGCTCGGGGACTTCAATGCCCATCAAACCCAGCTGAAAGAATTGTTCAATGAGCTTGGGCTCGAAGACACCCTTCTCGTCCATCTCCTTGACGTGTGGCCGGACGCTTTCATCCGCGAACTGGCGGACCGTGTCGCGGAAGAGGGTTTCGTCGTCGGTAAGCGAAACCAGAGGGGCGGGTGCGGAGGCGGTTTGCTTTGCAATGGCTTCTGACATGAGAGCAATCCTTCCAGATGGGGTAGGAAACCTTCGATTCTAGCATCCGCGACACCGCCGACGAACTCTCGTTCCCGTGGAACGACACGAGCGGGAAACAAAGGTCTTGGGACTACCACGGCTGCATTCCCATGACGTGACGGTTCCCCTTTCCACCCACCAGAGTTGGCATCCCGGCGAATTGCTTGGGCATTCTGGAGAGACTCCGCAACACATCGCCAACCGGCTGGACATCCCGCTGTCTTGCATTTGCAGTGGTGATCTTCTACGAGCCTCACGCATGGGGCTCTCGCTCGGCAGCAATTCCTTTACTGAACTTTCAGCCCGTATGCCGCCGAGATCCACGACCAGGCCGCCTTGCCCACGCCAGCCAGAATCGGGCTGACGATGGCCGTGGCGACGGTGCCAACCGCTACCGTGACCAGGGGCGCCGCGCTGGTAGCGCCTTTGATTTCCTCGCCCAGTTGGGCATGGCGCGTCTCATAAGTCTTGCTCCACTTGGCGGCGGCATCCTCTACCGTTTCCGGGGGCCGTACCTTCAGGTCGTCGATGATCTCCTGCAGCTCGTTTTCGAACTTGGTCAAGTAATCGAAAAACTTGGAGCGCGGATCGAGATCGCGTGAGTGGCGGAAGGCTTCAACCAGGGGAGCAGCTTGCTCAGGAAAATCTGCCGGCTTGTTCGTCTTCCAATCGTCCAGGAGCATGAGCTGGTGGTTCTGCTTGACGGTTTCCCGTTCGGCCGCAACCTGATCGTGCAACTCGGTGAGTTTTGGCACGTAGCGGGAACCGGCAGGCGACTCAAGTATGTCGGCGAGCGTGCGCACATATTCCTGCCGTTCGTGCAGCAAGGCCAGTCGTTTCCGCTTTCCTCGTTGCGTACCGATGAAGTATGGAAGGAGAATCAATCCGCCGAAGTAGGCAATGAGGATGAGAGTGATTCGGAGGGAGAACGAATGGGACAAGTTCCCCAAAGACGCCGGCAAGTCAACTCCGCCAGCCCCAAACGCCCACAGCGCCAAGGCCGCAAACAGCGCTGTCGGGATAACAGCGGTCATTTGACTGATGAAAATTCCCTGGCGGGTATCTTCATCCAGGTTCTCTGACGTGATGGTGGCGATGACTTCGGTAAAGAGGAAAGGATAACTGCCGATGAAGAACAGCAAAGTATATTTGACGCTCGCAGCCACCAGCACCGGCGATCCCCAAGGATAGCGAAAATGGATGATCCCAGCGGCTATCAGATAGGCTATCAACAGCACGACCAACATCGCCAAAGCGAAGCGGGAGAACTTGGGATACTTCATCCCCAGTTCCCCACCTCCCGCAAATACCCGCGACGTGAACTTCTCGCCTTGAGAGCCCAGCAGTGAGTTGAGCACCAGCGCCATGATTATGCTCAACTGTCCCGCCACCACAAACAGAATCACCAGACCCAGGTTCCACATACCGCAGAGCAGATAGATAAACGCAAAAAAACCAGCGTTGCTCAGCAAGGTTGCAGTCTCGGTCTTCCAGAACAGGCTATCTTTTCCGATGTCCCGGGATATTCTCTTGTTGAGCGCATTTCCGCCCCACACCCATAGCCCGATAGCACACAGAAACATCAAAAACAATAAAAGCTTATGCATAACAGCCGCCCATCCTGTTCGCCTCCGCTTGCGTCCCACGATGCGACTTGCCCCGCGGACAAGGCGGAATACTTGAGATTTTCCCAGTGGAGCAAGACTTTAGCAGAATCAGGGTGTGGAAAGAAATGGTTTTCACCAGCGATGGTAACGGTATGGCGAAGACGAACCGGATCGCTGCGGAAGCGCTCTCGCCCGTGCGGCCGAATCGTTCTGTATCCCGTCCAGGGATCCGGCAGTGGGGCAGTCTGATTTCCACAGAGGGATGCGCCACCGCTGACTCCGTGGCACGATGTTCTCATGTCGAGACGGCTCAAACAAAGATCACGATTTCACAACCGTCGCAACGCGGGTGGAGCAGAACATTGGCGAGCACTTGAACGGAACACTCCTAAAGAAGACCCGAACGCCCGGAGCATCACGGCGGTCGCGCTGGTGTGACTTTGAAGGCTTCAGGGGGGCGATTTCCTAGGCCGGTGATTCGAGAACTCACTGGCGGGCTGCCTGGAAATCTCTTTGACAAGCCGACGATCCCGGGCTGTACACTGTTGCATATCTTCTAGCAGTTCGACTCGGCTCCGGGTTTTTGGTCAGGCTCCAAGAAAGAGCGCATGAAACCAGATACCGGCGAACGTGACCTCGTATTCAAGTTGTTGCAGGAAAACTCCACGTTGGGACAAGTCGTCCAATACCTGAAGCGCAAGGGTCTGCGCTATTCCGCCGGAAGTTGGGATGAGTTGTTCGGGAAACGGGTGTCTAAGGCTCTTGAGGAACAAGAACTCACACGAGAAGACCTGATAGAGTTGATCCGCTTATCGGAGGAATATGGCACACAACACGTATTCCTATACGTAACCTCACCGAGGCGAGCGGCTCAACTCTTCGACAAAGCCAGCGTGGAGTCTTCACTGGAGAAGATGGGGCTTTCTTCTTTGATAGGCCGTCCACGTATTCTGGATCAACCCCCGTCTCCGACACTCACGGATGTGCGGTTAGATGAAGGTCTCGTTGCAAAAGTCGTGGAGCGAAGGATATATCACAGATTTGTGGATCAGCGTACCGAAGGCGACTTCCTCGTCCGCCGGTATCGCGAATTGGCGGTTCGTGCGGTGAACGTCTTTAGGCTAGGTAACGATGGTTTGCTTGAATTGCGGATCTATAGACACGAGAACTCCTCTGACTATCGTAATGACGTTGCGAAGATGTGGAATCTTCTGGGCTTCTTGTTCCCGCCCAGCGATTTTAAGGAATTGTCCATTGGTAAAGCCAAGACACACCTTTGGAAGAATCGGAACTCATTGAAATCTGTCCTTCGTTACAGCGATTCCACTCTGCGAAACGCACTGGGAACTGCTCTGTCGGCCTCAACTGGTTCGGAACAGCAAAGTCTGTTTGACGATCAAGGAGCATCTAATAGTCTGGATGAGTTTCTCCGGTACAAGGCTTACTGCGATACATCCAACGTCTGGTGGCAAAAAGGAGGAGGGAAACGGTCCGAGAACGAATTTGACATGCTTCCGTCTAAAGATGTCCATGTTCTTTTGAAGGGGGGCATTAACGAGTTTGCCCTTACCACGAAATGTTCCAAGCAGGATTATGAGTATGTCATCGATCAACTTAGGAGAAGTAACAAGTAAATTTCGCCAGGGACTTGGTGTTAGAAGGAGGCTGCAAAAGCTTGCCTCAAGTTGGCGTCCGGGAGAAGTATATACGTTTGAGCACTTATACCAAAAAGTATCGCCTTCGTCTCCGGCAGTCTTCTCCTTAATGCTTAGCGAGTTAGTGCAGCGAGGATTCTTAGAAAAATTGGTGCGGGTGGAATCGCCCTCGAATCAGGGCGGCATTAAGGACTTCGCTTCGGTCTCTGACGTTCCTGATCGGATTTACGATTGGCGCTCTGATCGAGAAATAGAAGTGCAGCCGGATAACCTGCGCGTTCTCTTCAGGGTGGGTCATGGACAGTGAGCCGAATCCTCCAGACTGGACCCCCGAGAAACTCAAGACGGAAGTAAATCGAATTGTGGCCGGCATATTCAGGTTCTCCAGCAATACGGAGAAGTTGACATATTTCAAAGCTGAACTTGCAAAGATCTCGGAACCATCCTATTGCAGTGCAGCCGAGACCCTCATACTGGCAAGGGAGTCGATGATGGGCAACGGAAATTCGCCCGCGGCGGGGCCGATGTCATTCCTGAGAGAAGCCATCAAAGCTGTCCCAGCCGTGAAGTACGCGCTCGGAGTTGGCGGGGTCGTTTCGGTCATTGCAATACTCGGTAGTTTTGGAATCAGCAACAGAGTCGCCGTAATCGGGTTCCCCATCATATTGATCTCAATGGTGCTTCTCGTGCTGTTTGCCAAACTTGCAGCAGATAATCCGCAACATTTCTTGGTCCCCGTAACGGTTCTTACATGGTTTTCCATAATCGCGATGATTGCTACCGTGGTCCTCGTATTCACTGGCGTTTTCTTCAAGTGGCCGTTGGACCTGCATTCTTGGCTCGTCAGGGGTTGAATCTGCGCCTTCCCTGTGGAAGTCAGACTGGCGCGCTACCATCCTCCGCTGTCCTGGCAAATGAACCCAGCCCAGATCAAGGCCATTCAAGACCAGTGGCATGACCGGGTCTTCGGACCAAAGAACCAGGATTGGCTGGAAGTCAATTGTTTCTTCCGCCCCCGCGGGCCGGAATGCGCTGAACACCCGCCCGCGCGGAAAAGAAAGGCCATTGGTAGAAGACACGGCCGCGCGCAGCGGGAGCTGCTCCCAATGGAAAGCGCCACGTTCCCTTCTGTAAGAAAAACGTGGCGCTGGTTAGCGGGTGAATTTTCTCTATCTTATCAGGACAGTGTATCTGGGAGATGCGATGCCATTGGCCACTACTTCCAGATAGCTGGGTCCCGTTTCCATGCCGGACGGTATATCAACGTGGGTGGACGTGACGCCCGGAAAGTCCACTGCCATGCTGTTGTGATCGTGCGTGCGGCAGTAAAAAATGTGCCCGGTGCTGACATTGGTCAGACGCACAATGGGGTAATTTGTGGCCGCCTGTGCATCGTCTCCATAGGCAACCGCCTGCGAAAAGCCGTTGAAGTTGCCGCCGTTGAGGAGGTAGGTGCTGCCTCGGCTGAAGCCTGCCACGCCTCCGACGATAAGCGCCTTGGGCTCCCAATTAGGATTGGGGGTGCCGGTGGGTGTGTAGATTTCGACATCGCGGCTGCCATCGGTGTAGAGCACTTGGCCGGTGGGAAGGACGAGCATCCGTCCGTACCAGGAAGAGTTGTTTGGAGAGTTAGGTGTCGCTGGGACCTGGTTCAGGTTTGTCCCATTCCACTCGAAGAAAAGTGTGCCATTGTGGAATATGCCCGGGCTGGCACTCACCAACACGTTGCCGTCCGGTAGCAATGCCGCTGGCCCGTCGGCGACATCCAGCCCGTCGGGAAAATCTGGACCGGGCGTCCACCCACCCGTAATGGTGTTGTAAATCGAGGTGTGACCAGCGCCGGCGCCGTTGGCTCCTGTCGCAAACACCGTGCCATCGGGCCGCAACATCGCGGGACCAACCTCATAAGAGCCGTGAGAATCCCAGAGTTGCACAATCGTGCTGCCGGCGCTTGTCCATGAGCCCGTACTGGGATTATAGATTTCGGAGTTCGTGCCACTGCCCTCCCCAAGGTTAACGTAGGCATCGACCGTCAACACCTTCCCGCCGGGTAGCAAGTTCCATCCTTCCTCGTCGTTCTCGTCGAATTTACCGGAACCAGTCGGAGTCCAGGTGAGAGTGGTTGCATTGAGCAGGGCCTGCTGAGTCGTGCAGCAATTGGCCACCATGAATGTTCCGTTGTTCAGAACCACGCTCTGGGCATCGCCAATGCTGGTCCACCCGCTGGGTGGGTTCACCGGCGTCCACACATCGTGTGTCGGGTCGTAGATTTCGCCCTTGTTGGTCCAGACATATTGAGCAAAATTCTGTTCTCCGCCCTCAACGATAACTCGTCCATCGGGCAGTACCGCCGAAGCAAAAAAAAGCGGGCCGTAATTCGACATCAAGGAGGCAAGCTGGGTCCAAGTTCCGTTGACGTAGCTGCCGTCGATGTCTGGGGTTAACTTCCACCAATCCGAAAAGCCGTCATTCGGGTCCTCGTGATGAACCATAACAGTTCCATCGGTGAGCAGAAGAGCCTGACCCGCGGTGAAACTGGGTTGGTGCGCTAAGGGCTGCCACGATTGTGCGCTGGCAATGCCTGTGGCAGCCAAAAGCACGACGGTAGCGAATCCGAGCATTCGCAAAAGCTTCATTTTTCTCCTCAAGTGGTTTTTCGGTTGAAAGGGCGGGTTCCGATGCGGACCTTTGACATCTCCCGACGTCCAGGCGGTCAACTACATCTCGACTCAAGTAGGGGCGTTGAAAATTTACTCTGGACAGCTCGGGGATGTCAATTCAGCCAAAGCAGGGGTGGTGTCCTAATTTGACGAAAGCGGAGTTGCCGGACAGTCCGATGCCCCATCGTACGTCCAAATGAATGTACCATCAGCACTCTTTACGCCCTTGAATTTGGCTGAGTCGCAACGATAAATCCCTAACAGGGGGAGCTTATACACGACCCATATATCAATCGAGAGTCGGGGGTATTCTCGGGCGGTTCCGAGAAGCGTATCGAGACGACATGTTGCATTTGTCTTTGTGTTGGGAGCGAGGTAAGCGACGGCATCGGCCATATTCACAAACGTAAAGGCACCCGATAAGCCGACATTGCTTTCAACAGCATTAACTCCACAGCGGGGAGATACATCAAGAATTCCGTAAAGGCTTTGATTCTGGATCGAGAAGAGTTGCGCGAATGGTACATGAGGGTTCAACGAAGCGTAAGGTTCAATCGAAATCTTGGGGCGGAGTTGCCAAAATCCAACGCCCGTCAGTGTTACCAACGCCACAGTCCATATGGCGATTCGTTTCACTGCTTGTTTACCTAGGTGAAGGATGCGGCGCCGTTTTGTTGGGGGTCGCGATTGCCCTCCTGTACCTGCTCTTGATGTATTGGGTTGCAATGGAGGCTTCGCGTCGAGACCCACCTCTTGCAACATTCGACGAAGTTGCCTGCGCTGATGACTATCCACAGTGAGATGGGCAAATTAGCCCACTACCAAAGCAGGGGTAGTGATGCAGTTTGAAATCGTACTCGCAAATACCGAGATGCGGCGTTTCTCGCACGATCCAAAGTTTTCGCTTTGGCATGGTTAGCCTTTCTCCACGGCAGCTTGGTTCACGTCCTCGCGGACGTGCTCTGTTTCAAGCACCGCCTGTTTCCGCTTGGAATGGGATACCGGGGTTGATTTGCCGGTGATCGTGTGACACCTTTCTCCGGGTTTAGCGCCACAAACTGGGCATTCGAAGTCTATTGCGTTCATGTCCACAGTTTACGCCGTTCCTCCCGACGTTCGAGGCCCGTGAATTTCAAACTGCACCACTACCAAAACAGGGGTAGTGATGCAGTTTCGTACCCACTACCAAAGCAGGGGGACTGTAACAGCTGACAAGTGGTGGCAGATGAAGCGACGTCATGAGGCCGTTCAGCCCTTCCTGCGTAAACTTTGAGTGAACCAGGCCTCCCGTTTTTGCGCAGGCATTTTCGTTCGCTCGTTCATGAGCGGTCATTTGTTGCCGCTTTTAGCACCTGAGCGTTTAGCTTTTACGATTGCGAGGAGGACAGCACTTGGATCGGTCAAACCAGCCTCGTGGCTTACAAGGACGCTGACGATACGCTCCACCGCTTCATCGCATTGTTTGATGGTGTGCTCATCGTTCGTCAGAAAGGCGGCATTCTGGACAATCGATAGGGCATTGCGCAGGTGATGATTCAGGTAGATGTCAATCTGTTCCTGCCTTCTCTCCCTGAGTTTCAAGCTGACCTCCGCCCTCGCTGCCCGTGAGCTGAAATACATGGCGGTGGCCGCGTTCAGGAGGTTGACCAGAATCATGGAGAGCAGGAGCAACTGGCGGTGGGGATGATTGAGCCAATCGGTCAACGAACCCCGCAGCATCTTGATGCACACCAGCTCCGTAGTCACGCTGAAGGCAAAGACCGACAAGGCAATCTCAAATGGCTTTCGTTTCACGGCAGTAACTCCTCAACCGGGCGGTAACCACGTTCCGCTCATTTCAAAAGGGGAATGCGGCGTATTAACGGTTTACGATCGCGGAGCCTGCGTACCTGGACTACACTCCACGCAACGCTGAAAAGGGCACCCGGAAGCAGCCATGCGGCGTTGAGTTTTAGCGCCAGGTTTACGCCGGAAAATACGAGCAGCGGTAAGTACGGTTCCAAATACTGCAGCGCGCGTTCCCGGTGGTTCATGCGCTGCAAGCAATACAGCAGGCCGAGAAAGGCCAGTGTTCCTACAAAAATCGAAACTGGATGGAAGCGCCAGGTATTCCAAAAAGGCACGTCGGTTGCGAAGTAAAAGATATCCTCAACGACCTCGACCAGGGCGCAGGCGAATATCCCCGATATGGCGAAAGCCATACCGGTATGATCCTCCTGTTGGCGCCGCTTTCTCCCTCTTCTGTTCATGCGATCCTAAGGGGCTGCAATCTCGAACCGCAGAACTGACTGGGCTATGCGGTACTGGTACTTCGAGGCGGCGAACTGGATTTGCGCTTCCGTCTGCTGCAGCTGGGCCTGGCTCAGCTCCACGATCGAACTCAGACCCAGGCTGTAACGCGTCTGCGACAAGTTGAAGGCGAGATCCGTCTGGTCCACGAACTGCTGCGACACTCCGATACGGTCGTAGGCCGTGATGGCACTCAGCCAAGCCGTACGAACGTCGTTGGCAATCCGGTCTTTTAAGTCACGCAGTTGTTCTGCATCGGCTTGGGCGCGCAAACCAGCTTCGCGCGAACGTGCCGGATAGAGAAAGCCATTGAAGATGGGAATGTTAACGTTGACTCCGACCGCACCGTACCAAGAGGTGAAGGGAGATACTCCGGCAAGGGTGTTGCTGTAGGGGGTGCGGCCGACGACGCCCAGGGCCTCGACATCGGGGAACAGGAGGTCCCGTTCGGCTTTTTGGAAATGCTCAGAGGCTCGGTATTGGTAGTTCTGCGAGGCAATTTCCGGCCGATTACTAAGGGCCTCATCCTCCAGTTGGCTGACCGCGTCGGGCGGCGGCTTCAATTCGGTCTGGGTGTCGACCAGGTCGAACTGCAGTTGGGCGGAAAAGCCCAGGACCTGGGACAGTGTCGAGAGCGCCGCCTGATAGTTGTTCTGCGAGTCTAGCAGTAGCAGTTTCGATTGCGCCAGGTTGGCGTTGGCAAAGCTGACGTCGAGCTGCGAGCGGAGCTTGTTCTGATAGAGGGTGGTGATCTGGTCCGCCACCAATTGCCGCGCGCTGACGGTTTGCTCCGCGACTCTCTGCAGCGCGAAAGTTTGCAGCGCGTTGTAAAAAGCTTCATCGACAGCCAACTTGATCTGGTCGGCGGTTGCCAAGGCGTTCATATCAGCGGCCTTGGCGCGGAGTGCGGCTGTCGCAACCAGATTGTTGGTGCGTCCGAAGTCGGTAATCATCTGCGACAGTGTGAGCCCGCCGGCGGCGCGCTCGTACACAATCGGGTTATTCAGATTACCGGCCGCTATCCGTGAGCCCGTATGCGGCTCAACCGCCGTCAAACTTCCATAAACATTTGGGTAATAGGCAGCCTTCTGTTCGCGGGTTACCTGATTGGACGCTAGAGAAAGCAAGCGGTATACCGAGATCTGGGGATTGTTTTTCAGCGCCAGCACCTCGGCATCCTGCACCGTCAAGCGCTGCGGCGCACCGGTGTTGGGCAATTGTGCCTGAGTCTGGCCCAGCGGCGGCGATTGGTTTGGCGGCGCTAAAAGGGGAGAGGATCCGGTCTGCGGGTAAGGCGCAGCGGGCTGCAACGGCGCAGAGGCTGTCTGTGCCGCGAGCGTAGTCATGGCCAATACGACGAACACTACAAGCTGAAGGGCCTTGCGTCTCAAGCTTGCACCTCCTGTCTAGGCTGTTGCTCTTCCTTGCGGTGGATTACCAGATAAGCAGCGGGCACCAGGAAGACAGTGACAATGACGGAAACCAAAAGGCCGCCAATAATGGCCCGCGCCAAGGGCGCGTATTGTTCGCTGCCAGCTTCCAAGGCGAGTGCCATCGGAATCAGTCCGAGAATGGTGGCGAGTGAGGTCATCAGGATCGGCCGCAAGCGAACCCGGCACGCCAAGGCCACCGCTTCGCCGATGGGCATTCCGGATTTCCGGTAGTTGCGGGTGACGTCCACGATAAGAATGCTGTTCGAGACCACAATCCCGGTCATCATGATCAGGCCCATGAGCGACATGACATTCAACGTCGTATGCGTGATGAGCAGAAAGATGATTACACCGGTGATACCCGAAGGGATGGCGAGCAGAATGATGAACGGATCAACGAACGACGCGAACTGGGCCATGAGTACGAGGTAAACCAGAACGATGGCAAGTACCAGTCCGAGGCCAAAACTCAAGAACGACTGGTGCATCGACACTACGGAGCCGCGCACTTCAATTCTTGTATTGGGGGGGAGCTTCGTGTCCTTGATCAGCTTATTGACTTCGCTGGACAGCGCTCCCAGGTCCTCGCCTTTCGGGGAAACATAAACGTCGATCACTCGGAAGAGCTGATAATGATCGACTTCCGTCGGAGTGTTGATCATCCTGATATCGGCCACGTTTTCCAACATGGTTGGGTTGACGTTGTCGGCAGCGTGGAGTGGGATCTGTTTGAAGTCTTCCATCGTCATCGAACCAATCTGCTGATTGGTGTACTGCACGGTAAGGAAATAGTTGTTTCCGTTGTGGGGATCCACCCAGTAACTGGGAGCAATCATGCCGTTGGAGGTAAGAGCGGTTACTACGTTGTCCACCACGTCGCTGGCTGTGAGCCCCAGGCGTGCCGCCATTTCGCGGCGCACGTTAAGCTCCAGGCCGGGATAGTCGAGGTCCTGCGGAATGAGCACATCGCTGACGTCATTCATGGATCGCAGCTTCTGGGCCATCTCGCTTGCCACTTGGTACGCGGCCTGCTGGTCGTTTCCGCTCACCTGGATGTCGATGGGCGCAGGCATGCCCTGATTGACGACCGAATCCACCAGGCCGCCGGTCTGAAAATAGGTGGAGACCTCGGGCAGATCGGAGGCCAGCTTCTGCCGCACCCGATTCATATATTCGAAGGTGCTCAGCTTGTGATCCTGGGCGAGACTCACCTGTACAAAAGCCGTGTGCTGTCCGGAATTGCTGGTGTAGATGGAGGACAGATCGGGGGTCAGCCCGATGTTGGACACAATCATCTGCAAATCATCTTTGCCGATTACGCCTCGAATGTCGTCCTCCACGCGTGCCACGTACCGGTCTGTAAATTCCAGGCGCGAGCCCGTAGGGGCTTTGACGTTGATGACAAACTGCCCCGGATCCGTGCGTGGGAAAAAAGCGACTCCCAGCAGCGGATACAGCGCCAGGCTGACGACGAAAGTCGCCATGATGATTACGATGGTGGCAACCGGGCGAGCCAGCGCCTTTCCGACCGCCCGGTCGTACCTGATCAGCATCTGGTCATATTTGTGGTTGAAGCCCGAAACGACCCGCCCGAAGAGTGACTTTGTCTCGTGATGACCACCTTTGCCATGCGCGGTCTTGATGAAGCGAGCGCAGAATAGGGGCACCAGCGTCATCGCAACCAGGTAAGAGGCAGCCAGAGCAAGAACTACACCGAGCGCCAGGGCCATGAACAGATACCGGCTGACGCCATACAGGAACACAACCGGGAAAAATACGATCGCGGTGGTGAAGGTCGCGGCGAGCACGGCAAGCTGAACTTCCTGGCCGCCACGTTCCGCCGCTGTGACCGCGTCTTCTCCGTCTTCCAGGTGGCGGAAGATGTTTTCCAGCACCACGACCGAGTTGTCGATCAAGCGGGAGAGGACGAGGGCGAGTCCGCCCAGAACCATCGTGTTAATGGTGCTGCCGGTGGCGTTTAACAATAGAAAGGCAGCCAGACACGAGATCGGGATGGACAACAGCACCGAGATGGTCCCGCGCAGAGATCCCAGGAACACCAGGATCATGATTGCCGTAAGCACGAGTCCTATGCCGCCTTCGCGAAGCACGTTGGCGACCGCAGTCTTCACATACTGCGATTGGTCGAAGACAACAGTGGCGACTAGCGAGTTGGGTACGTCAAGCAGGTTTTTGATGCGATCACGTACGCCGTTGACGATCTGAATGGTGTTGCTGTTACCGCCCTGCTTCAGGATGGGCAGGTACACCGACTTCTGTCCATCCACGCGCACGATGTTGTACTGGATAGCAGAGGAGTCTTCGGCGTGGCCGACGTCGGCAAAGCGCAGGACGCCGTTACCGATCGCCTTGAGCGGAACATCGTTCATCTCTGCCACGTTGGGCAGTTGGCTGTTGCTGTAAATGTTGTAGTCGCGGGGACCGATGCGAACATCGCCGGCGGGCAGAATTTTGTTGGCGTCATTGACGATCTGCACCACATCCATGGGGCTCATTTGGGCCGCTTCCAGCTTTACCGGATCGATGTAGAACTGGATCTGGCGGTACTTTCCACCGAACGGCTGTGGTACCGATGCGCCCGGCACATTGGCGATTTGGTTGCGGACATTGAACTGTCCCTCATCGTGCAGTTGGGTCTCGTTGAGTCCCTGTCCTTTCAGCGTGACCAGGCACACGGGCAGACTGGAGGCATCGAACTTCAGCACCACGGGAGGCAGTGTTCCTTGCGGCAACCTTCGCAAGTCAGCCATCGCCAGATTGGCGATTTCACTGACTGCCGCGTCGGGATCGGTACCAGGCTGGAAGTAAACCTTGATCAAGCTGACGCCGGTAAGGGACCGTGACTCGATGTG
Source organism: Acidobacteriaceae bacterium (assembly GCA_003160215.1). Taxonomy (GTDB): domain Bacteria; phylum Acidobacteriota; class Terriglobia; order Terriglobales; family Acidobacteriaceae; genus Bog-257. The sequence continues at coordinate 7,096 of PLQW01000081.1, read as the reverse complement.
GTCGATGTTGCTGCCCAGAGTGAAGAAGCGCTCGAACGTATCGGTGATGTCGGCCTCAATTTGCTGCGGCGGCATGCCGCTGTAGAACGTGGCCACCACCACCACGGGGATCTGGATCTCCGGAAACAAATCCACTGGCATGCGGGCCACGGTGGTCACGCCCACGACGACAATCGCCAGGCACAACATGAGAATGAAGAACGGATACTTGATAGCGAAACTAGACATAGAACAGCTCCATATCTGGATGACGAGGCCGGCCGCCGTCGCCAACCAAGAGCGAAAACAAATCCTCGCGAACAGTCCTGCTCACGGGCGCACCTCCTGCTGACCCTCTTCCTCCTTGCGGTGCATGAGGAAATATGCTGCAGGCACCAGAAACAGGGTCACTACAAACGAGAGCATCAGGCCGCCGATAATGGCGCGCGCCAGCGGCGCGTACTGCTCGCTTCCCGCTTCCAGTGCCAGCGCCAGGGGAATCAATCCGAGCAGCGTGGCAAAGGTCGTCATCATGATGGGTCGCAACCTCACGTGGCAGGCATTCTTGATCGCCTCCTGCAAAGACTGTCCGCGTCGCCGCAACTCGCGGGTAAATTCGACAATGAGGATGGAATCCGAAACAACGATGCCGATCATCATCATCACTCCCATCAGCGACATGATGTTGATGGTGGTGTGGGTCATCAGCAGGAACAGAATCACCCCAGTAAACCCCGGCGGAACGGCGAGCAGGATGATGAAGGGATCGCTGAACGAAGCGAACTGCGCCATCAGAATCAAGTAGACCAGTACGACGGACAGAGACAAACCGATGGCGAAACTCTTGAACGAATCGTTCATCGAAACCACCGAGCCGCGCAATTCGACGCGTGTGTTGGGCGGCAGCGGGGTGTCTTTGATGACGCGCTGGACTTTCTTCAGAAGCCTACCCAGGTCTTCACCTTTGGGCGACACGTAGACATCGATGATGCGGAACAGTTGATAGTGATCGACCTCGGTCGGGGTGTTGATCATCTTCACGTCCGCGACGTTCTCCAGCATGGTGGGATTGGGATTGTTCTTCGCGTGCAGCGGGATCTGCTTAAAATCTTCCATCGTCATGTCGGCGATCTGCCGCGGGGTATATTGCACCGTGAGGAAATAGTTATTGCCGCTGCGCGGATCGATCCAGTAGCCCGGCGCGATCATGCCATTCGAAGTGAGCGCGGTGATCACGTTCTCCACCACACCGCTGGCGGTCAACCCCAGGCGCGCCGCCATTTCACGATTGACATTGAGTTGAATGCCGGGATAATCCAGGTCCTGCGGAATCAGCACATCGCTCACGTCGTTTAATTGGCGCAGTTGTTGCGCCATCTGGCTGGCGACTTCATAAGCAGCGTGTTGGTTGTTGCCGGTGACTTGGATGTCGATCGGGGCCGGCATTCCCTGGTTCACGATGGAATCGACCAGGCCCCCGGTCTGGAAGAAAGTCGACACCTCGGGCAAGTCGGAGTTGAGCTTCCGCCTGACACGATCGATGTAGTCGAACGTGCTGACCTTGTGCTCCTCTTTCAGTTGCACCTGAACGAAGGCTGTGTGCATGGCCGAGTTGGTGGTATAGATTGCCGAGAGATCGGCATTCACTCCGATGTTGGAGACGATCATCCCCAGATCGTCTTTGTCGACAACCTGCCGGATATCGTCTTCCACCCTCGCGATATAGTCGTTGGTCAACTCGATGCGGGTGCCGCTGGGCGCCTTCACGTTGATGACAAACTGTCCTGGATCGGTGCGCGGGAAAAAAGCAACCCCTAGGAATGGCGAGAGCGCGAGGCTAAGCACGAAGACCCCCATGATGACGGCAACCGTCATCTTTGGTTGCTTCAAGGCCTTCTCAATCGACTCGTCGTACTTGGTGAGGATGTACTCATATCCCCGATTGAACGGTCCCAGCAGCCGCTCCAATAGACCGCTTTCATGTTCGCCATGGGATTCGTCGCCGTGTTCTGACTTGATGAACTTCGAGCAGAACAATGGGACAACCGACATCGCCACCAGATAGGACGCCGCCAACGCCAGCACCACACCCAGAGCCAAAGCCGTGAACAGATATTTGCTGACCCCGGAGAGGAAAACGACAGGGAAGAACACAATCGCCGTGGTGATGGTGGCGGCGAGGACCGCCAGCGCAACTTCACGGCCGCCTTCCTCGGCGGCGGTAAGCGCATCCTCCCCCGCCTCCAGGTGGCGAAATATGTTCTCCAGCACGACCACGGAGTTGTCAATCAACCGCGAGAGCACAAGAGCAAGGCCGCCCAGAACAATGGTGTTGATCGTACTGCCCATGGCATTCAGCAACAGGAACGCCGCCAAGCACGAGATCGGGATCGACAGCAGCACCGAAATGGTTCCGCGCAGAGATCCCAGGAACACCAGGATCATCACCGCGGTCAGGAACAGGCCAATGCTGCCCTCCCGTAGCACATTGGCGATCGCCAACTTCACGTACTGCGACTGATCGAACACCACGTTCGCGATCAGGGTCTTGGGAGTGTCGCGCAGGTGCTCGACCCGATCGCGCACCCCATCGACGATCTCGATGGTATTGCTGTTACCACCCTGCTTCAGAATCGGCAGGTAAACTGACTTCTGGCCGTCCACGCGCACTACGTTGTACTGAATTGCGGAGGAGTCTTCCGCATGTCCGATGTCTCCAAAGCGCAGCACCCGGTTGCCGATTGCCTTGATGGGGACCTCGTTCATGTCATTGACTGTGGGTAGCTGACTGTTGCTGTAAATGTTGTAGTCACGCGGCCCTACGCGAAGGTCGCCCGCCGGCAGTATGGTGTTGGCCTGGTTCACAACGCGCACAACATCCATGGGGCTCAGTTGGGTGGCTTGCAGCTTAACGGGATCGATGTAGAACTGGATCTGCCGGTACTTCCCTCCGTACGGTTGAGGAACGGAAGCGCCGGGCACGTTGGCAATCTGGTTGCGGACGTTGAACTGCCCCTGGTCGTGCAACTCGGTTTCCGTCAGGCCCTTGCCTTTCAAGGTCACGAGACAAACCGGCATGCTGGAGGCGTCAAATTTCAGCACCACGGGAGGCAGCGTCCCCTGCGGCAACCTTCGCAAGTCAGCCATCGCCAGGTTGGCAATTTCACTGACCGCTGCATCCGGGTCGGTGCCCGGTTGGAAGTAAACCTTGATCAGGCTCACGCCAGTTAGCGATCGCGACTCGATGTGGTCGATGTTGCTGCCCAGGGTAAAGAAGCGTTCGAAGGTGTCAGTTATGTCGCCCTCAATCTGCTGTGGGGGCATGCCGCTGTAGAACGTGGCTACCACGACGACCGGGATCTTGATTTGTGGAAACAGATCAACCGGCATGCGCGCCACCGTGGTTACCCCGACAACGACCACGATCAGGCAGAGCATCAGAATGAAGAACGGATGCTTGATGGCGAAACTGGACATTTCCGGTTACTCCGCACCCGACCTGCCGGATGCATACGTGAAGGCACCCTGCTTGGGCTTTACCAATTCGCCCGGTTGATAGCTGCCCAGATTGCCGACGATCACTCTCTCCCCCTCCGTGAGTCCATCTAGGATTTCCACGTTATTGGAGCTTTCCACCCCCACCTGCACCTCGCGAGACTGGACCCGATTATGCGGATCCACTATCAGCACGGTCGTCTTCTTGGTCTCGCTGCGCTGGATGGCTTGGATGGGGACGGTGAGAGCGTTGGGACGGCTGTTAGCGCTCAGCGTGACATTCGCATACATTCCCGGTTGCAGGTGATAGGTAGGATTGGGAACATCGATCTCGACCTGCATGGTTCGAGTCGACATATCGAGAGAGTCGGTAAAGCGGGCAACTTTGCCGGTGAAATGTTCGCCGGTCGCCTGCACGTTCACATCGGCGGAATCGCCAATTCTGACTTTCGACGCCAGCGATTCAGGCACCGGTATGCGCAACCGCAGAACGTTGATTTGAGCGATCGTCACCACAGGCAATCCGCTGGTGTTCGAAGTTCCGGCCTGCACCAGGGAGCCGGTATCCGAGAACCGCCAAGTCACCACGCCATCGTAGGGCGCCGTGATCCTGGCGTAGTCGAACAGGGCAGAGTAGTGCTGCTGATTGGCGCGCGCGACCTCCAATTGTTGCTGCGCTGCTGCCAGCGCCGACTTGGCGGCTTCGACTTGGGCCTGGGAAGCCCGATCTTTCGAGGTAGCATCGTCGAGCTCCTGTTGGGCAATAAGCCCGGGCCGTACCTTGTCGGTATTGACCAGGCGCTCCGCGTTGGAGTGCAAGGCCACGTTGTCGGCTTGCGCGCGTGCGACGTCGCTATGCGCCCGCTGGATCTCTTCTTCCGCGTGGTGGACCGCGGCCTTCGCCTCATCGACCTCGGCGACCAGTTCCGGAATTTCCAGAACGGCCAATACCTGTCCGGTGTGGACGCGATCGCCGATGTCAACGTAGATGTTGCGGATGTACCCAGCCACCTTGGCGTGCAACTCGACATTCTGGTACGGGATGAACTGGCCCGCAATAGAAAGCGAAGTGGCAATTGTCTCGCGCTTCACGGGGGCAACAGCGACGTACGGCGTATGGTCGTTATCGGCTCTTGTTCCCCTCGTGCTGTTGCCGGCCGGGGAGCCTGCGCGCGCTCGCCTCGCGAGGAGAGCGGCAACCAGGAGACAGACAACCACAAGGCCTAACACAAGGAATTTGTGCCAACGGCGAACTTGCATGAACTTCCTCTTTTCAACTGGGCGGTTTGGCTGGGCCAGACACCGCTCACCGTGAACTGTTTAGCGGATGAGGACAACCGAAAACGAGAGACAAAAAATGAGAGGAGAATTAAGCTTGAACGGGCGGAGGACGGAGAAAACGACGGAGGTGTCGCAGGGGAAGGTTCCTGGGGGCCGGAGGGATAAATGTGCCCTGAACTCGGCGCTCTCGATGAAGATACAGCCCGATCAGGCACAGCACGGCCATCCAGAACAGCATGCCACCGCTTGAATCAACCGAGGGGACTTCCATCTTTTGTCCGTTGAGCCATAGCTTGGAAGCGGTGGACGGAGTTGCCTTTGCCGGCGCACCGCCGTTGTAAACGGCAGTCTTCGCATGTAACGCAAACATAAAGACGAGGACGCAGAGCGTAAGTAACAACGCGCGCCACAGTCTCTCATTCTGCACAATTCGAAGGTTCACGGCCGGCAATAACCCCGTAGTCCTAAACTACTATACGTGAGAACACTGGATTGGTGAGCGAGTTGCCCAAGAAAAAGAATCCCTGGGGAAACACTCGCGCCTAGTATGGTCAACCCCTTCCAAGGTCCTTGCGGGGTAGCTTCCGCGATTCGCTGCCCACGCTCGGCCCTTCCCCACAGACGCGTCCTCTGCGTGGCAACACCACTCTCGTCCACAAAAATCAACCGTTCCGGCGAGATCGCGCGGAGTTTTTCGGTGAACTCTTGACGCCGTTGCTGGTTCGCCTCGGTGTCGCGCTCTTGCGCGTGAAGCGATTTTTTTTACGCCCGCAGCCCCATTTCGCGCAGCACTTGTCCCCCCGGCTTTTGCACACACTGACGCCCATGGTTTGCAACCGCTCGCGCAACTCCGACTCCGTCAGGTCCGGTTGTTCCTGCAGCCAGCTCCGCAAGCGTCCCCGCACCGCTTCGCTCAGCCGACTCACCGGACCAGGATGCGATGCTTGGGGCCGCTCCTGCTGACCCGTCTGTAACTGTGGCCTGCGGATCTTCTTGCTGTAGCCGAAGCTCACCCGAAATTGTTGCGCCAACACCCGCAGAGTACCTGTCCCCGCTTCATAAGCCTCCAGCAGCTTGCAACGCAAATCATCCCAATAGGGTTGCGGCATGCCTTTGTCGCCGCGAAGATCGCCAGCCCCAACTTACCTCCCCTCGCAGTTCGGAGATATAGCGATTCTGGCTCTGCGCTAGCCGGTACTACTTGAATGGCAGGTCCAAGAAGTGATATTGTAGTTGTGTACACAAACGTACACAGTGAGGCTGAGGCATGGAAGCGTTGAAGGTTGGGATTCGCGAATTCCGGGAGAAATTGGCTAGCTATCTCCTGGAAAGCGATGTGCCTGTGGCGATCACGCGTCACGGCGATACCGTTGGCTACTACATTCCTGCCCGACATAAACGGGCGGAGACGGAGCGAGCAGCCCTTAAAGAAGCCGCCTCTCATTTGCATCAAGTGCTTGCCGCCGAAGGGATTTCCGAGGACGAGATTCTTGCGGACTTCAAGGTCTGGCGCGCGGGTAAGAAGAAATGACCGCGCGCAACGGCTTGGTGTTGGACGCCAATATCCTGTTGCGTGCGGTCTTCGGCCAACGGGTCCGACGGATTCTGGAAGCTTACGAGGACCAAGCCAACTTCTACACAGGTCACCGGCCCAGTCACCCGACCCATGGCGGCTGCGTTGAAAAACGCTCATGATGCTGGACCTTCTCCGAAGCTGCTGGTTGCGGTTGGAGCCTGTGGTTGCAGCGGCGGAATCTTCAGCGGCAGCCACGCCGTAGCCGGCCCGGTAGACGCGGTAATTCCCGTGGATGGATATATTCCTGGTTGTCCTCCGACTCCGAGCATGCTCCTTACAGGTATCTTGCAGGTGCTACGCCCTTTTTCGTCGTCCTGGCGAAGGCGCAGGTCGTAGTGGAGCAGTTTCAGGGTTAGTGTGAACTGCGGAAGTTTCTAGCCCGGCTTTGGCTTAGGACGGGGCAAACTCCAAGATAGAATCCTGTGCCGTCCCCGGGGGACTCAACTCTCTCTTCACGCCCACCCACCGTTCAACCACCCCAACCCGCGCAACAGCGGCGCGGGTCGGGGGCCCCGGTGAAACGGTGGGCTATCATCTTTCGCGCCCGAGGCGCTGGGGTTACGCCGGTTGCGTCCAAGGCACCGAGTCCCGCATTGCGGAACAGTAGGTGGAAATACATAAGCCAGCCGATCCACTCGCTCGAAACGTGTTCTAAGCTGAGCTTGGCTTTATGTGGGCAGAAGCCACATTCTGGCATGCGTTGACGCTAGATTTGCGTCCACCCGATGTCACGGATTATCCACGCTCACTGCTGTCCGGCTAAAA
>PLQW01000142.1 GCA_003160215.1 Acidobacteriaceae bacterium | reverse complement strand
CAAACCGGTTCTGGTGGAAACAACAAAACAAGACGCTGGAGCAGGATTGTCAGAAGACTTCCGGCTGCTGGCTGCCAAGAAATCATCAGGGGGACTGCCAGCCCGTCTGACGGGAGAACGACTTATGGGACGGTACAGCAAAGGCGAGCACGTCAAGTTTGAAGCCGTGAGCACGCAGTCCGGAGAAAGTGAGTGGATGTGGCTCCTGGTGGATCGCAGCGACGATAATAGCGAGCTCGTATTTGGCAGACTCGATTCAGAGCCGGTCGTGATTACCGATATGCATCTGGGGCAGGAGCTGGCGGTAAGCTATGACAACATCCGGGAGCACCGGAAGTTCGACTAACGCGGCATTTAACGTCTATCCGGTTTGTGTTGCGCAGCACGGCGACGGAGCCTTTGTCGCACCTCCTCGACCATCTCGGTGGTAACGTCCGTGGGGTCCCCGGAGTTGATGGCGTTAAGCAGTATCTGCTCAAGCTGCTGTTTGGCATGGCGTTTCTGGTCGGGTCTCATCAGTCACCCCCTGCCCTTCTGCCGCCCTCGTGCCGCCTCTGCCGCTGCATTCTGAGCGGTGATGAGCGCGTAGCCTTCATCCCGGAGCCGTGCGCGTTCCTGGGCCTTGGGGCTGACTTCAAGCAGCTTGTTTGCCGTCTCCTCGATGTTCCAGCCGCGCTGTATGGCCATCATGCACCAGAAAAAGTCCGCCATGCTGCGATCCGGGCCATCGCCCTCCCTTGCAGGTGGCGCTCCCTTGACACAGCGCTCATAGTCCGGCCAGGTGGGTTCAGTTCCTGAGCGGCTGTGATTGCGGGATGTTTTGAATTTAACCACGGTGGGCGCTGGTTCCGGAGGAGCAACAAGGCCAAGGGATTCGAGCGCGTCAGGTGTTGTGATGCGGCCGGGGGAGGCTTCCACAATTTCGACCCTTGGAAAGTTTCCGGCATATTTGGGTTTGAAGTTGGGAGCGCCGGCCAGGCGCACGGAGCCGCTGGCAGAGGAATCCGCCGTCACCTGTTTCTTGACGCGGCGGGTGAAGTCCTTGCGGTCTTGGTCATGGGCAAAGCTTGGGACGGCGATCCAGGCCTGATGATTGCCGGGGCTCGTCCGAACCGTAAGGAAGGCAGCGGTACGCACACGGTCCAGTTTGGCCTCGGTCAGGTCGTCGAGCTGTATGAATGCTGCCGTCTCGCTCATCGGCCGCACCATGAGATTACCCCCTGCCCTCGTGTGCCCTACGACATTTCCGCTTTTGTCCAGGAGGTCGCATTCCTGCAGTTGTTCGGCGACGCGAATCATCGCGGGCAATACCTTGCGAAGATCCTCCATGGAGTAGGTTTTTCCCCATAGGAGAGTCCCGTTGATGTCGGTTTTGGTGACGTGGATTCTGTTCGCTCCGACACTCGCGAACGTATCAAGCATCCGTTGTGCTTCGCTGACTGCTGTCACCGCCCCTCCCCTTACGTGGTCGGCCTTGCTCATCACGCCGATCACGAAAGGAGTTCACAGACGATAGCGGCATGTTTTCTGACATGCAAGCTACGCATACTTCAAATCAACCTATAGACAACCCACTTCAGCCCCCCCGTGTTTCATGAGATGGTCAAGGAAGAGTCTTCTCTTCCTTGGGAAGCGAAAGCCCTCGATGGGCTTGAGCTTCCATTCCCGGTGGAGTTGTGAAGAGTTGAACGGGTAAGAATTTTCTGCTTTGGGGCTAGTGTTAAAAATTCTGTTAAAGAACGTGTTAAGCGGTGGATATAGGTCTGCAGGTATTTGATTTTGTTGTTGGTTTTAGGAAGCCCGCGTCAACGAAACCACGAAAAACCGTCAGCAAACCATCGAAGAATGCGTCAACGAAACCACGAAATATTTTTACTAAGAAAACTGAAAAAGATCGTCAGCAAAACCACGAATAATCTCACTCCGTCAACGAAACCACGTAAATTGTTCTTGCGTCAACAAAACCACGAAGCTAAATTCCTCGTCAAGAAAACCACGAAACATGAATTGAAGTATGACAACACCTGACGAGGCTACTGTCGATTCCGCAGCGCGGGATGACAGGATGACAGCGAAGTCCGCCCTCCTGCCGCAACGCCACCCCAACCACGATCTTTTCATCTGCGACGTACTCGATGCGATTCCTAAAGATGATATGGCCAGCATGGAACACCCTATCTTTTCGCTCGCCACGAAGGCTGACACTAGGATTCTGCGCTACGAGCACAGGAATGTTGTCGTCGAGATCGCGCCCAGCGTAAGGGGTCTTGCGACCATCTACGACAAAGACATCCTCATCTACTGTATTTCGCAGGTTATGGCCAAGAAGAACGCGGGGGAGCCGCTCGCCCAGACCCTTCATCTTAATGCCCACGAACTGCTCGTTTGGACCAATCGTGAGACCAGCGGAGACGGTTACCGTCGTCTCAAGGAGGCCTTCGAGCGTCTCAGCGGTACGCGAATTACCACGAACATTAAGGCGAATGGCGAAGAAATTACCGAAGGCTTTGGATTGATTGAGAGTTGGCGCGTGGTGCGTGAGACGAAGTCGGGACGCATGAGTGAGCTCAAGGTACGTCTTTCCGATTGGGTGTACCGAATCATTCAGGGCTCTGAAGTCCTCACGTTGAGTCGTGATTACTTCCGCCTGAGAAAACCGATAGACCGACGGGTTTACGAGCTGGCGCGGAAACACTGCGGAGAGCAGGACGAATGGAAAATCGGGCTGGAGCTTTTGCACAAGAAGACCGGGGCAAGCAGCCATTATCGCGAATTCAAATCCATGATCCGAGAGCTGGCGCAGCATGATCACTTGCCTGACTACCGAGTGGCGCTTGAGGACGAAATGGTGATCTTCCGGAATCGGATGAACTGGCAGCCATCGAAAGCAGAGATTCGGTATCCCGTGCTCGACGCCGAGGCGTACCATGACGCCAAACTCGTGGCTCCGGGTTACGACGTGTACTACCTGGAGCAGGAATGGCGAGACTGGTGGGTTGATAGCGGGATGCCGGAGTTGGGCTTTCCGGGAAGGGCGTTCGTTGGCTTCTGCAAGAAGCGCCACCAGATGAAGCCGAACCCTTAAGGCCCCCCCCTACTCTGCCCGAGCGTTATGTCTCTGCCCTCTAGCCTGCTCGGAGGATTCGGCGTGCCCCGCGTCGTTCAAACTGCTGTTCCATGACCATGAACACCTTTCGGGCCAGGCGTCGCACGGGAGGCGACGGCGAATCAAGGGACTCGGCGAGCAAGTCTGAAGCTGAATTGACGAAGGGAATTGGTTTCGTAATCACTCGCGAGGGGAACTTTTTCGACAAGCGATTGATGAAGGACTGCGCGGCTGGAATTGCGAATAGATTGGTGGGCCAAGCCGTGGGCCAAGCCAGCGCGTTAGGAATTCGATTCATATCATCGCAAACCGTGTCCATGTCTTCGTGAGATGGGCGGAACGAGAATATGCAGAGGTCTGCTTCCTCGGCAATCGCCGAATCGAAAGCAGGCCTATTTCCGCCGCCATCAATAATCAGCCATCCATCGGAAGTGCTCTGGCTTGCCTTCAGGATTTCCGCCAGTTGCTTAGGGTTTGTACCATCGAGAACGTCATACGGCCGTCCCTTATCGCGTATTTTTCGATCCGGGTCAGTCAACACATACGCCGCCGCCTGATTGCACAGAATTGCACCCAGGCACGCCAAGTGTGAAGTTGTGGACTTGCCGACACCCCCCTTGCTGCCGCCAAAAAACACGATTTTGGTCCTACTCATGCATCACTCCGTTCCAAGGCTTCAAGCATGATTTGTTGTGCTGACACCACCCTGCCCTCTTCCCGTGTGCGCTCGGACGCTTTTAGTACGAACTTGTTCAATAGGGCGCTGTCCGGCCGCAGAGTGATCGGAACGGTCTGTGGCTCTTTCACTTTTGTCTTTTTTGGCTTCGCTGGCTCTGCTGCTGTTCGGGCGACAGCCGATTTCACGGGCGTTTCCGGAGCAGCTTGAGGTGGTGTAGGCACAGAACTCATTCCGGCTGGCTGCCTTGCTGCGGCAGCGATTCGGGCGGCCAACTCGCTGGCGTCGCGATGCTTCTTCATAAATTACCTCTGGCTGATTTGCTCGATGTGGCATCACAATACTGTGAATGCTCAATATTGCAACTGTATGGCGCTGCGACGCCGTGGTCTCGCAGCACTTTGCTTTCACAGCGTTGCAATAGTGCGACACTGCGAATCTGTAGCGCCCTGACGGCGTAGAGTTACAGGCGTGCGACGCTACAGCATTACGGCCTTGCGCCATCATGACATCGCCGTGTTGCAACGTCCTAGTGCCTCGGTGCCAGGATGCTGGGATGTTGTGACCCTGTGCCATCACACCGTCGCAACATTATGGTTGTTCACTGCTGCAACGTCGTGAGTCTTTACCACTTCGCCACTGTGATGCTGTGATTCTGTGACGGTTCGGTTCTATGACATCGAACTGTTGTGATATTGGCGTATTGAGATGTTGTGGCGTTACGACATTGTGCCCCCGTGGTGCTGCGATTGCGGAGTTTCGTCATGGCGTGATGCTACGAAGTTGCGGTGCAATGACGGTTTGGTGTTGTGGCGCCTGAAGCTGCCAGGGCTGGCGTAGGGAGGGATCAGAAGGGCAGGGGGCCGCCCGCTTGGTAGGAGACAGGATTTTCCCAACCCACAACCCAACCCACAAAAGCTGATGTCTTGTACGACTTGCGCGGTGTTTGGCAGTCCCCGCGTGCTTCTAAGTTGTTGTGAGACCTAACCACGTCACATTCACACGGTGGAAGTCACAGGTTCGAATCCTGTAGCGCCCACCATATTCTTCAAGGGCTTACCGGGAATCTGGCGAAAAGCCCGTTCGACAAATCTTCCACAAATCACTGGACCATCTCCGTTGCAAGGCCCATTTCCTTGAGGAAAGCGCCTTGCGCGGCCCGTGTTTCTTCACCATCACCCTGGGTGTAGAGATCCAGCGTCGTCTGAATACGGGAATGACGCAGGATGCTTTGCACGGTCTTCGGATCGACCTTCCCCTTGTTCACCAACCAGCTTGAGAGTGAGTGCCGGAGGTTATGCAGGCCGAAGCGTTGGCCTGGCTTAATCTCCCTACCGCCGCTGTCAGAAGTTTCATTTGAACGAGAACTGAAATACCCTTGGACCATAGGCTGGAGCAATTCCAGAGTGGTTGTACCTTGGGTAGTGCAAGTGGACACGCCAATCCTGGAACCGCTCGAAGAACTGATTGATCACCAGAAGATTAATGGGTGCGTAACCTATTCACGCGCTACGACTAAGAGTGCCCCTCGGACTTTCCGCCAACGTCTCCACTGTTACAGGCGCTCTGCAATGACATGGAATGAGACCGTCGAGTCAGTTACGCGGCTTTTTCCATAGTAAACAAACAATGCAACCCAGAAGACCTGCAGAGCAAGGATGGTTGCCGCAGAGAAGAATTGCGAAAACGCAGCGGAGAGGTCAGGGGTGATCACTGATGAAGAGGGTAACAAGACAAGAAAAATACTGAGGTAGAGAGCCGACAGTATCGCCATGACCTGGTAAACGGAAATTCGAGAGCCCCCGCGATAATCGACACGCAGCCATTCCGAGCAGGCGCGCCATCCCCAGCTTGCAATCACCGGAATCAGCGCGCCCAGGCGAAAGTGTCGCAATAGAAACAGCGTGAGTCCCGCCACTCCCGCCACGGCGAAGACCGCCGAAGTAATGGCCTGCACCGGGATCAGCGGTTCGCCTGCAAGCCCCGAAGCGTAGGCAGCTTTCTTTGTCGGACCATGAATCACGAGATTGTACCTCCGGAAAAGCCGTGCGAGAGCAGGCTTCGCGTCACGCAAGGGCATGCCGTAGCAGCAGCCGAAACTCAGGCAGGCCAGCCTGCCGATGGATTCTCCCACAGCGTACGAGATTGCAGCCGCAGCGAGTATCGGCAGAACGGCGATCTTGCGGTGCAGCAATTTGGCTGCAAGCGGTTGAAGCGCCAGAATCAGCAACGGGAGGAAGAGGCTGGCGACGAAGGCTGCGCCCGCCACCGTGAACGTATTGCGCTTACGCTCTACGAGTCCGGCGATCACTCGCGATGCCGGGACACAAACAACCAGCAGCAGTAGTGCAAGCAGGATCGCGATGCTCGCTGGAGTGCCGACGGAACTCAGCAAGAGCAACATCATGGTGAAACCGAATGCGGTTCCCGTTGCGCTGAAGAAACCATAGAAGGTGAGGTTCACTCCACGCCACGATCCGTCCGCTGCTTTTGCGACTGGGACCGCGGCCAGCATCTGCCAGCGTTCGGCAGGAAGCGTGCGTACGCCCCAATTTAGGAGCACAAAAAGGCCGATTGCGAGAGCGGCCACAAACGCGAAGTTCATCATGCTTCCTCCCCGGCTGGCATGGCCAGCAGTGAGCGTACGGCCACGTCCGTCTCGGTCAGAGGTCTGCCCAGCATCGCCGAGAAACGGCTCTGCACGTCGCCGCGACTCTGGTTCTCGATCAAGTCCTTTGCGAAACGAACGCGATTGGGCTGGAAGAGCAGAACGACGGTACTGCTGCCAGGGCGGAACAACGCCTTAGGCGCGCCTGCCCGCAGGAACACGCCCTTCTCGACGGAGCGTGGATTTTCGTAGCGGCACTCGCTGTAGCGCTGCTCGATGTGGCCGACCATTAGCGCGACCACCTCGATCATCGCGACTCGCCCGACCGCCGAACCGCTGGCACAATCTGTATCGAAGATCGTCACCACCCGGCGGTTCTTCGAAAATGGCGTAAGCAACTGGACGGCCGCATTGGGATTGCACGAGTAGTAGCGGCCTGCAACGGAATAGAGGTCGAGCACACGGCCCGAAACCGGACTGTGCGTGTAGTGATATTTTTCCGGTGTGAGGCGAAAGACCGCGTAATCTCCACCTTCGAATGAGCGTTGCCAGGGTGAGCTCTCGCCCAGTAATTCGGGGAACGAGAAGAACTTCTGCTTCAGAAAAAGCCCAGAGGTTTCTTCCATGGATCCGACCAACGCACGCGCATCGGCGGGACAGACCGCAGCGCGCGGGAGCGAATGCATAGGCCGGCAATTCCAATAACGAATCTGGCGCTCGAAGATCTTGCGCGGCGTGTCGTACTCCGACAGGTTGCCAACGAACTCCGAGAGCTGGATTCCCGATTCGCGCAGGAAGCGTAACATCCCGGTCGCTCGCGACGACATTAGATTGTCGTAGTTCAGATACCCGAGTACGCTGGAAACACGGCGGCTCGACGCCAGCCGCGTCAGCCATGGCGCATTCTCCAGCGCCGGCGAATACAGCGCGCCAATCACAGCGTCAGCAACTAAATGCTCGCGTACCACATTTCCGGTAGCGCGGTCGATGTACCGGTGCTCCACACGATTCATGCCAACTCCTCCGCAGTACGGTGCGCATCCTGTTCCGTCAGCACCAGGAGCAAATTCAGCAGCGCCGCAACTTCCTGTAGCGAGAGGTCGTCAGCCGGCACGCGTGGCTCGACGTCTTGCAGGAATCGCGCGGGGTCCTGCACGCGCACACCATGGCGAATCCGGTGCCGCGCCTCGTCCGATTTTTCGAGCGTCGCAAGGTCTTCGCGCAAATGTGAGAAGGCCTCGCGCAGATGCTCACGTCGTAGCCCGTCCCGATAGAAATCCTCGGCCATACGATTAAACTCGCGGGCCTCGACGCTCATCGCACCTTCGGTGGAACCGCCCATCACACTATTCATCAAGCGACCGCTGGCCTCCTGCCGCCTGTCATCGCAGCGTGACGCGAGATCGACGAGCGTCGATCGCATGCCCATGGAATCAGCAAGCTCGGCGCCTGTCTGCTGCACGAAAGCCAGCGCCGCTCGGCGGTAGTCTCGAATCGAAATGCGGACGTATCCCGGATGTCTTCGACTCGGTCGTGTCTTCTTGCAATTCAGCAGGATCGTGCGCAGGAGCTGATTGCGCGAGTCCCGATGCACGTAGAAGGCTGGCAGTCCAGCGGCGGAGAAGAAGAATGGCTGGCGGCGCTCGCTCTCCGAGGTGGGATCGTCCGGAATCTGCTCGTGCGTCCACTCGCCTTGCAGCGCCAGCTTGTAGGCGACGCCCAGGAGGAATTGCTGCAGTCTCACGGCCGGCGCCATGTCGCGGTCATAAGAGGGAAACAGGCTGTAATAGCGCGCTTCAAAGCCCGAGTAGCCATCGCGCTCATGCTCGCGCAATCGCAGCGGCATGTAGAACGACATCTTCTGGTCGACGATGCCGAGTTCATCCAGCTCCGACGACAAGCGCCGGATGTTACCTTGCGTTCCATCCAGGGCCGACGCGTGCTCCGTCGACAGCCACGCCACGGGATAAGTCAGCAGACGCGCATCGGGAACGCAATCGCCGCGAAGACGAAACACCCTGGCAATCATGCGGTCAAGCCAGCGCGGGCCGTACGGCGTTAGCGGATGTCCGAAAGCGCTGAGGTTTGCCTTTTCCTTCCACTCACGCCATAGCAGGCGCAGGTGGGTGAAGTCGAGTTCATGCGGCAAGAAGGAAAGCAGGCGCTCAGGGTGGAATTGAGTGAATCCGATGCGGTAAGGAGCTGCGGTATAGGTTCCGACAAACAGCGGTAGAAAATGTTCGTAGATCTTGATGGCGAGATCGCCGAGTCGTTTCTCGTCCCCAGGCAGGAAACCTGAGCTACATCGCAGGCGGCGATCCAGAGCACGGCTCCCCATACTGACGTGAACACCGTTGTTGGCGAGGCTTACGTTTGACAGGCTCGGCAGCACGATCAGCTCGTTGGCAATGATGCCCGCCTCGCGCAGCTTGGCTACTGCGTTGAGCTGGCTGCGGCTCAGCACCTGATGGCACAGATGCATGTACTCATACTTCGCTTCGCCGTCACTCCATCCCGAGAGGCATGGACTCATGAACAACTCGCGGTAGAACGAATCCGAGATACACGACGACAGCTCTTCCTGATGCACCGATGGAACTGGGGCGTGATAGACCAGTGCACGCTGTCCACTCTCCAGCAGTCCGAAGCGACGGTTCGCCCAGGAAATCAATAGCGAGGTGAACAGGAACCGCCGCGCTGCTTCGCGCGCGACTCGCTCCCCGAGCGAATGCTTCGAGTTCGCCGTCACGATGTGAAAGGAAGTTGTCTCTGGCGAAGTGTTGTCGCTCAGGAAGTGCCACATCAGCCGAGAAGCTTCCGCGCGCATGGGCTCAGGCATGTGCGGCTGCGTGCCCGCCAAGTCGGCCAGCGACAACTTCATCGCGTAGCTGATGGGAAAGCGCAGCCACGGCTCGCCATTCTGGGTGAAGCGAAACCTGCCTGCATCGGAACGTTCCCCAATGGAGCCATTCCTCACCGCCTTGAGATCGGTCTGGAAAACCTGAAGCGCGTAAGCGCTGAGCCGCGACTCGGGAAAACGGATCCAACTGTTCTCCCAAACTCCGCGGCTGTCGTTGAGGAAGGCCTCCAGCTCCAGCAGAGTGCGGCGCGGCGCTTCGCCACTGGCATGGCGGCGCCCAATATTCCGGAAGAAGCGCGATTCGCGGATCGTCAAAGGGAGGTCGCAATCGCTCGGGCGGCCCGCCACCACTGCTTGCAGTTCATCTTCGCTGCCGGCAGTCGCGTCGCCTGCAGCAAAGGGAAGATCATCCACCGAAAGGTGTGTAAGCTCTTGCAGGCCGATGGATTCGAGCCACGCTTCACTGCGAATCGTGGCCATCGCTACCAAGCTGCACACAAGTGACGTCCATGCTAATCGCTGCCCCTGCCTCAATTTTGGTGCAAGAGGTTGACGGGCAGATCAATGCAGCATGAATTGTGCGTGAATCCCGCGGGGAGAACCAGGATAACAATTGGCGGCTAGTCAGCGCCTTTATCAATGCGAGTGGACGGATGGACTCTTGCATAGGCTGGTTCAATTGCATCTGATCTCCAATCAGAACAAGATTGTCCGCAGACGGCGATGTCTCCACCAGATTCGCAACGGAAACCTGCCCAGCTTCGTCAACGAATAAGTAGTCAAATTTTGCGAGAGGATTTTATCGGCAGGTTAGCGAGCAAGCGGCGGCTTGGTGGCCCGAGTAGGAACGTGTTACTTGAGGTGTCAAGACAAACTGCAGTAAGGAACAACTAATGGGTGCAACGCGTGGTCAGCACTACCTCCCGAAGTTCCTACTGAAGGGGTTTGCAAGCCGAACGAAAGAGAAGAAAGCGTGGGTCTATTGCTTTCGGCGGGATGCTGTCGGTAAGGAAGTAAGCGTCAGGGACGTTGGGAAAGAAACTGATTTCCATGGAAATCCGCGCGACGGTGATCTCGAAAATAGAATGGCAGTCGTCGAGTCGGTATTCCGCCTGCATGTAGCGAGCTGGCGTGAGCGAGAATTTCTGCTGGAATCGGACGAAGAACTGGTTTCTTAATTCGTCGGTCATCTTATCGTCCGGACGAAGGACATTCGCGAAGCTTTCGCAGCAGGCGCGCAGGTTCTCTTGGATGAGTTGCTGGGACGGCTCGACAGCGGAGAACTGAACCCGTTTCGCCGACCGGATTTCGAAGCTGAGATGAGGAGGAGAATGACCGAAAATTCGCTCCTCGCAACAAGGTTCGCCCCAATCTGAGTGCCTCCTGTCGCTGGCACTCTACCTGGGGAAACGCGCAGGACCGGGGCGAATTCGAGAAACCGTCAGGGGTGCCGGTTTTCAACGACGTGGCCAGCGGGTAAGATGTTCCTCAGGTGATCCCATGAGCCTCGAGTCTCCAGAAGAAAAATCTACCCCAACTCAAGACCACGAAGCGGTCGAGCACGTTGCCGAAGCGCACCGCATTCTGAGCGGACTGAGGCAGCAACTCGATAAGCATCCCGATTTAGATGAGGCCATCGCTAAGCTGGAGATGGCGCTCAATGTTCTGACCACGAAAACCGGCGGGATGCTATAGATCAGAAGGGAACACAGGCCCATCCGCGGCGGCATTGTTTCTGCCGGGACGCAGCTATAACATGCTGCGGAAAAAGTCGTCGCGATGAAAAGAACCGCAGATTCCTCGGGGCTGAAGCCCCCCAATGACAACAACGCAAACAAAGGACTTAGCCGGACGATCTTGCAGAGTTGTCATTCCTGTTTCAACCTGCCCCAGCAGGTCCGTTGCTCGGAATGACAGAAATAAAAGGATTACAACAGCGCACCCTTCGGCAGGCTCAGGGCAGGCTCTAAATGTGCGCCCCTTCAAAGCGAGGTACAGTCGACTTTTTCCGCAGCCTGTGTAAGCCGGAACAGCGACTGCTATGCTGTCCCCAGCCGCTTCAGCACATTCTCGCGGAAGCCCCGGCTCAGCGTGAGCTTGGTGCCGTCGCGCAGCAGAATGGAATAATCGCCATACAGCGAAGGCCGCAAGGTCTTGATGCGGTCCACATTCACCAGGGTGGAACGGTGCACGCGCAGGAATTGCCGGTGTCCCAACCGCGATTCCAGCGAAGTGATCGTCTCCCGCAGAATGTGTGTCGCAGGTCCCACGTGGAGGCAGACGTAATTGCCTGCGGATTCGGCCCAATCAATCTCGTTGGGTTTGAGGCAGACAATTTCTCCGTCCGCCTTGATGACAATGCGCTGCGGGGCTTGCTGCCGCGATTCCAGGTCTGCCAAAAGATCGAGCAGCTTACGCTGAAATGTTGCCTCCGAGGGATGCGACAATTGCTTGCGAGCATGGCCCAGCGCCTCGGACAGGCGGTCTTTCCCCACCGGCTTCAGCAGATAGTCGAGTGCGTGCACCTCGAAGGCCTTCATCGCATACTTGTCGTATGCGGTGACAAAGACGGTAAGCGGCACGTGCTCGCCTTGCAGGGCCGCGATCACGCCGAAGCCATCCACCTCCGGCATCTGAATATCGAGAAAGACGAGGTCAGGCTTTTCCTGCTTGATCAGCGCGATGGCGGACTTGCCGTCGCCACACTCGGCCACGATCTGCAGGTCGGGTTCATCTTCCAACATTCTGCGCAAGCGCTCGCGCGCCAGCGCTTCATCGTCACTAAGCAACACTCGAATGGGCATTGGTGGTCACGACCTCCTCGGAACTTTCGCGAAACGGTATGTGGATTTTGACGATGCAGCCACCGCCGGGCTGGTCCTCCAGGGTCATCTTGTGATCGTCGTTGTACAGTTGCTGCAAGCGGGCACGCGTATTGCGCAGTCCGACACCCTCGGGTGGAACCACGCCCCGGTGGCGGGTCAGCCTCTGGCCATTGTCACTGATCTCCATCCACAGTTCGTCGAAGACCTGGCGACTCGATATACGAATCCATCCGGGGGCGAGGCGCGGGCCTATGCCGTGGCGAATGGCATTCTCGACCAGCGGCTGCAGGATGAGGTTCGGAACCAACGCAGACCGGGTGTGCGCCTGGATATCCATTTCCACTCGCAGGCGGTTCTGAAATCGTGTCTGCTGAATGTCAACGTACTTCTGCAGGAAGGTCAACTCGCGACTGAGAGGCACCTCGTGAACGCCGACCGCGTCGAGCGACAGGCGCAGCAGGTCCGCCAGTTGCAGGGTCATGTGTTCGGCGGCCGGCCCATCGTTTCTGGCCAGGGCGGCAATGGAATTCAAGGTATTGAACAGGAAGTGCGGTTCGAGCTGGATCTTCAGCACCTCGAGCTGCGCGTACGCCAGTTGGGTTTCCAACTGCGACGATTGCAATTCCCGTTCACGGTACTTGCCGTAATAGCCGATCGCCTGGGTGATCAGCAGGACATACCAGTAGCGCTGGAAATCCATGAGGGCGCGGGAAAAGGTGTGCGCCAGAAACGGCGCACGGGTCTCGGGAGTCCATGTCACCAGTGGGATCAAGGAGACGATGAGGGCGGCCCCAATCAGCGTCAGCACCACGCTGGCAATCAGATGTAGCGGGAGCGCCAGCTTCCAACTGCTGCGGTCGAAGGTAAACCGGCGGGCCAACGCGTACACCGGCGGCGTCAGCAATGACCAGACAAACGAGATCGCGACGTTCCAGGCAAGCAACTGCGCCCAGCTCTCCGGGCTACCCATAGACGCCGTATAAACATGCGCCCCGGCAGCGCTCAGGAAAGCCAGCACCGTCCACAGCACGAAGCCGATGGCCCAGACGCGGCCCCACTGTTTCAGCATGGTGAGCTACCTACTCCGCATGAACCCAAGACAATTAGAGACGAGCTGCACCTACGGAGTGATAGACGAAGTCCAGCGGCGGATGTTTCCGGAAAAATACGGGCATCCCGGCCTGACAATCGACGGGTTATGATGAGTTGGTTCCGTCGTAAGGGGTGTCCAATTGCGGACACAATGCGGATCTGGAGCACAAGACTTGCAGGGGGCGCTAGAATACTGAATATGACTCTTCCTGACATACAGCGCGCCATCGAAGCCCTTCCCCAGGAGGAGCAAGTGCAGCTTGCCACTTGGGTTGCCGACCGCGACTTGGCAGCTTGGGACGCGGAGATCGAACGCGACTTCACGGCCGACGGCGCTGGTGCGGCCCTGCTCGATAGCGTCCGCCAGCAGGTGCGGGAAGGGAAGTCCAAGCCCTTGTCGCAGGGTTCGCGCCACCTGTGAGTTTCCGCTCGTTTGCCGTCTCCGAATTCTGGAAATGCTACGAAAAGCTTCCCGGCCACGTGCGTGAGCTTGCCGACAAAAAGTTCGAACTCTTCACGCGCGACCCGTTCAATCCTTCACTCGGCCTGAAGCAAAAGGGCGAGGTATGGACGGTTGACATAGGCCGCTCCTATCGCGCGATCGCCCTCCGCGAAGAAAATGATTTCCACTGGTTCTGGATTGGCTCGCACGAGGCCTACAACCAGTTGCTTCGCAAACTGAAGTAACGCGTG
This sequence comes from Acidobacteriaceae bacterium, assembly GCA_003160215.1. Taxonomy (GTDB): domain Bacteria; phylum Acidobacteriota; class Terriglobia; order Terriglobales; family Acidobacteriaceae; genus Bog-257. Next base: position 13,844 of record PLQW01000142.1, on the reverse strand, counting down.
CGGACTCTTCCTACACTATGATGAAGTTGGTTTGGTTCCCTTGAGAGCACGTGTCCCATTGCCGACACTCACTCGGGGGAATGAGGTTTGGGGGGACGAGGAGGAACAAGGTCGAGGGCGCGAAGCAAGGGCAACCTGAGAAGCGGAAGCTGCGCAGCATCAACTACCCAGCGGCAAAATGCGACAATACCGTTGCCGATACTATCTCAATCATGCATGAATTAGGCATCGCAGCCTCCATTCTCGAATCCGTTCAGACCGAAGCCCGCCGGCATCCCGAGGGCCGCATCACCAAAGTAGGCGTTAAAATCGGGGAACTGTCTGGCGTTGACCGGGATGCGCTGCAGTTCGGCTTCGAGGTCCTGGTGAAAGATACCGAGTGGGAGCCGGTCGTGCTGGACCTGGAATATATTCCACGCGTACATCGCTGCTCGAAGTGCGCGCACGAGTTTCGCATGATCGACTTCGACCCGCAGTGCCCGCAATGCGGCGAATTTCTTACCCATTGCATCAGCGGAGAAGAACTCGACATCGCCTATATGGAAGTGGATGAATGAACCGCATCGAAGTGGAAAAGAAAGTCCTGAACGAAAACCAGATTCTGGCCGAACAGTTACGGGAACGCTATCGGCAACTCGGGGTCTTGTGCATCAACCTGATCAGCGCCCCCGGCTCGGGGAAAACGGCCTTGCTGGAGAGGACGCTGCAGCGCATGGACAAGGGCTCGCGGGTTGCAGTGCTCACCGGCGATCTGCAAACCGAAAATGACGCGCAGCGGCTGGCGAAGTTCGGCTTTCCGGTCAAGCAGATCACGACCGGAGGGACCTGCCACCTCGACGCCAAGATGATTGGAAAGCATCTCGAAGACTGGAAGCTCGAGGACCTCGATCTGCTGATCGTGGAGAATGTTGGCAACCTGGTTTGCCCCTCCAGCTATGATCTGGGAGAAGACGCGAAGATCGTTCTGTTAAGCACGACGGAAGGGGAAGACAAGCCCCTTAAATATCCCTCCATCTTTTTTAAGTCGGAACTGATGTTGCTGACCAAGATCGATCTGCTTCCGTACGTTCCCTTCAAGGCGGACGTGGCGCGCGAGAACGCCAGGCGCATTCATCCTCAGATGGAAATCATCGATGTTTCCAGCACCACCGGAGAGGGTCTCGATCGCTGGATGGAATGGCTGCAAGCGCGCCAGGAGCGGGCGAAAGCGAAACTGCAAACCGTACACTCGTAAATTTCCGGAACCGAGGGCACCGAAGCGACGGCGTGCTCGGCCTTGTGCGCCAGGTGGGTACGCCCATCCTTCATCTTCGCGATGCGCGCACCTCCGTCCACCGGACTCGTTCAGCTTCCGGTAAGACGGATGCCCCGGAGCCGACGCCAACTCCGTGTGCGCAATCCAGAGGTCCTCTTGCTTCTCCCGTCGCTTGCGCGTCCCCATTGCCATGCCCGCATTGTAGGAACAACCGCCGTGGATCGCTCAATTATTTCCAGCAGGCATCCAGACTTGCACCACAGGCTGCTAGCCCCTAGCCCCTGACCCTGCCTTACGACCCGATATACCGCGCATACAAACTGCGCGCGATGGCGGTGTCGGTTGTGCCTTTGATGATGGCCCGTCCATCGGGGAAAAGGGTTAACTCGTAGGGATCACGCCAGAACTTGAGAATGAACTCGCTGTGCCGCACGGTGCCGTGAGGGGTCAGGCGGCGGGTGAGTTCGTCGAAATCGATGGGCCGTTGCCGCTCATGGATCTGGACGGAATTGCGTCCGCACAGCGTGATGTGCGGCCGTCCTTCGCCGGCGAGATGGACGAAGTCATGCTGGTCGCACGCCCGGCAACCCGGCCGAGGCTTGGCCGTCTTGATCTCTGCGAAGTCGTTGCTCCACACGTCGTAAGACAGAAGCGTGCGCCGAACCTTGTCGCGTGCGCCGACCAGCAGTTTGATGGCTTCGGTGGAGGCAATCGAGGCGACAAAGTTCACCGCCGAATTCAGAATGCCCGCAGTGTCGCAAGTCTCGACCATACCACGGGGGGAATCAGGAAAGACACAGGCCAGGCAAGCCGTCTCGCCGGGAAGAATCGTCATTGTGACCCCGTAGCTGGCCACCGCGGCGGCGTAGATCCACGGCACTTGTTTCCGGACGGCAAAGTCGTTGATCAGATAACGGGTTTCGAAATTGTCGGTGCCGTCGAGGATGAGGTCAACATCGCGGAGCAAGTCTTCCACGTTTGCGGGAGTGAGGTCGGCGGCGTGCGGCTCGACCGCAATCTCGGAGTTGAACCCTTTGATTTTGCGGGCCGCAGCGATGGCCTTGGGCAGCGACTCGGCAGCGTCGGCCTCGTCGAACAGCACCTGCCGTTGCAGATTGCTGGGCTCCACGTAATCGCGATCGATGATGCGCAGGGTACCGACGCCGGCCCGCGAGAGCAGGGAAGCCATGGCGGAACCGGTAGCTCCACACCCGACAATGGCGATCCGCGCCGCCGCAAGCTTCTTCTGTCCTTCATCGCCGATCGGGCGGAACAGGATTTGGCGAGAGTAGCGATCGGCGAATTCCAACGACTGTACCTGCTCCGGGGAAGGCTTCCTTGTTTATTATAGGGATTCGACATTAACTTCGCCGTGAGGACCGGGTTGAAGAAAGGTCGCCACAGTTGTACCGCGCTGGTGGGCACATCTTCGCCGGCATGGCATACCGGACTGGTCCCGTCAGACGAGGTCCTCCGGGCAGCGGATGTGCTGAAGGTCAGAGTTTGACGGAGCCAATCACGCCATCGTTCCATAAAATTGCGTCGTTTTGCGCCTTGCTGGTGCTGAGCGTGCCGTTGGCGTGGCCGCAGACCGGCCCCTTGCCCGCCGGTCAAAATCCCGACTCGACTGCTTCCCAGTCCGCCCTTACGCCAGCGCTTGGCGAACTGAGCAAGTACCAGGGCGTCACCGTTCATGCCATCGAGTTCCGCGGCATCAAGGGCACCAACCCGGAGATGCTTCGGCAACTGCTGGTGCAGAAAACGGGTGAGCCGCTGGATCGCGACAAAATCCGCGCCAGTTTGCGGGTACTTTACGCCACGGGACGCTTTCCCACGTTGCAGGTTGAGGCGGAGCCCAGCCAGCAGAACGGGTTGTCATTGATCTTTGTCGCTACGGAGAATTACTTCACTGGCGACGTCAAGGTGGACGGAGCGCCGGCCAAGACGAATCCCAAGCCGCATCAGCTGGTGGAATCCAGCAAGCTCGATCTGGGCGCTACGTTCTCGCAGGAGAGCGTGGATCGCTCCGTCGAACGCATGTTGAAGGTGATGGCCGATAACGGGTACTACAAAGCCACCATCACTTATGACCTCATACCGCACGACGATACGCGGCAGATGGACATAGATTTTCATGTGGTTCCGGGGGAACGGGCGCGCGTGGGCGGGGTCACAATCGAAGGTGACACCGGCATTCCGCCGGACAAGGTGCGCAGTCTTACCAAGCTGAAATCCGGCGACAGAGTGAAGCAGGAGCACGTCACACGCGCACTGGAGCGGCTACGCCAGAAGTATCAGAAGAACGATCATCTGGAGGCCCAGGTCTCGCTCATCGACCGTCACTATCATCCCGATACCAACCGTCTTGACTACGTATTCAAAGCGGAAGAGGGACCGACGGTGGCGATTACTGCCGACGGCGCGAAGATCAGCAACCGGGAATTAAAGAAGCTGGTTCCGGTGTACCAGGAGAACTCCGTCGACGACGATTTGCTGAACGAGGGCCGCCGCAACATGCGCGACTACCTGCAGACGAAAGGTTATTTCGACGTCACGGTAGAAGTGGAACGGCAGCCAGTAGCGCAGAAGAACCACCTCAACATCGTGTACAACATCGATCCCGGCGTGCGGCACAGGCTTGCCGCTGTGCGGCTCGAAGGCAACAAGTATTTCGACACCGACACCATCCGCGAGCGGATCGCGATACAGCCGGCGAGCATCATTCTGTCGAATGGCCGTTTCAGCCAGAGACTGCTTGCCGACGACCTGACCGTCATCAAGAATCTCTATCAGGCAAACGGGTTTCTTGATGTCAAGGTCACCGCCGACCTTCAGGACGACTACCAGGGAAGGGAGAACCAGATGGCGGTGGCGATCAAGATTGAGGAAGGCCCGCAGACGCTGGTGAACTCGTTGAAGGTGGTGGGAAATAACACTTTCCCGCCGGGCCGCTTGACCCGGCTGCTGAGCTGTACCGAGGGCCAGCCCTACAGCGAACCCAACGTCGCTAGCGATCGCGACGCTGTGACCTACTTTTATTACAACCACGGGTTTCCCAATGTGCAGTTTGAGGCTGCGGCCTCGCCGGTGCCGGGCGAGCCGCAGCGCATGCAGGTGACGTACACGATCACCGAGGGGGAACAGGTCTTCGTCGATCGCGTACTGGTGAGTGGCCGGGAGTACACCCGTGCTTACGTTGTGAATCGCGAGATGCGCATTGGCGACGGAGATCCGCTCAGTCAGGCCCGAATGGTGGATTCACAACGGCGCCTCTACGATCTGGGCCTGTTCAACCAGGTGGACATGGCGGTGCAAAATCCTGATGGCCAGGAGCCTTCCAAGGATGTGCTGTTCAACCTCCAGGAGGCCAAGCGTTGGACCTTCCGGTACGGAGGCGGTCTCGAGTTCGCGACCGGCAACGTTCCTACCACCAACAACCCACAAGGCAAAACCGGAGTCAGTCCGAACGGAGTGCTGGAAATTACTCGCCTGAACATGTTCGGCCGGGACCAAACCCTCACGTTTCGGGTACGAGTCGGTTTGCTGACGCGCCGTGCTTTGATCGGCTATGACGCGCCGCGCCTGTTTCACAGCGAGAAATGGCGCTTCAACGCCACCGCCTTCTACGACAATACGGCCGACGTGAATACGTTCACCTCGGAACGGCTCGATGGAACCGTCCAGGCCGAGCAGAAATATAGCCGGCCGACGACGCTGCTTTACCGCTTAAGTTTTCAGCGTGTAGCCGTCGATCCTAATAGCCTGGTGATCGATCCAACCCTGATTCCGTTGTATTCGAAACCGGTTCGACTGGCAATTCCGAGTTTCACGTATGTGCGGGACACGCGTGACAACCCCATCGATTCGCACAAGGGAAGCTATAACATCGCGGATTTGGGTCTGGCGACCAGCGCGCTGGGTTCCCAGGCTAACTTTGGGAAGGTGCTACTCCAGAATTCGACCTACTACACCTTTAAGAAGCGATGGGTCTTCGCGCGGAACACTCAGATCGGGATCCTGCATCCCTACGGCACGAACAATTTCCTCAGTCCGCCACCAATTGGAAGCAAGCTGCCGACGGAAGCGACCTCGGTTCCCCTGCCGGAGCTGTTCTTTGCGGGCGGCAGCAATTCGCTGCGCAGTTTCTCCATCAACCAGGCCGGCCCCCGCGACTTGCAAACCGGATATCCCATAGGCGGTCAGGGACTCTTCGTAAACAACCTGGAAATTCGCACTCCTCCCGTGGCATTGCCTTTCGTGGGCGATAACCTTGGATTTGTATTCTTCCACGATATGGGCAACGTGTTCGACACGGCAAACCATATCATCAGTGGGATGTTGCGCATCCATCAGCCCTCGATCGCGAATTGTTCCGCGCCTACCAGCACGGCAACTTGCAATTTCAGCTACAACCCGCAAGCCGTGGGTATGGGGGTACGCTATAAGACACCGGTCGGCCCGGTTCGCCTCGATGTCGGCTATAACTTCAATCCGACGCGATATCCAATCCAGCTACAGGACACCTCGACGCACACCCCAGTGGTGCAAACACTGCGTCATATCAATTTCTATTTTAGTATTGGACAGACATTTTGATGAAACGAATTTTCCATTTAACGATTGGCTTATTGTTCTTACTGCCCATAGTTGCGCCTTCAGCCTTGGCGGGAGAGCTAGTTGATGGAGTAGTTGCCACGGTCAACCGGCAGCCTTTGTTTCAGAGCGATTGGGCAGAGGCGATCTGCTTCGAGGCCTTTATGCAGCAGAAGCCTATCGCTCAGGTGACCCAGGCAGACCGAGTGAAGGCCTTGCAGCGCCTCATCGATCGTCAGTTGCTCGAGGGGCAGATGGGCGGCGAGACTTTCCTGCAGCCATCGCAAGACGACGTGGACAAGGATGTCGCCAAACTTCGGGCGCAGGTTCAGAACGGCGACGACGATCGGAGTTGGCAGAAGTCGCTTGCCAGCTATGGACTCACTCAGGACACGTTAAAGGAGCATCTGCGGACCGAGGTGCGAGTGATGAACTTCGTGGAGGTTCGTCTGCGTCCGAACGTCCACGTTCAGCCCGAGGAAATTGAGGCCTACTACAAGAATCAGTTGCTGCCCGATTTGCAAAAAAACGGCAGCGCAACGGTTGCGTTAGATGAAGCGGAACCCCGGATTCGTGAGCTGCTTGTCCAGCAGCGCATGGATGAACTGCTGGACGCATGGCTGCATAACTTGCGCCAGCAGGCGGAGATTCGAAGCACCATAGCAATTCCCGCCGGGAATGCTCCGGCCGATCAGGGCGGGGCCTCCGGCGCTAACTGAGAATGACCGAAGAAACCCAAATCCGCCGTTCGCACACGCGCTTGTGGATCGAGGCCGCAATCGGCGTGGTGTTGTTGGCGGCCGCTATTGTCTTGGTTTGGTATGTGCGAAGCCCGCGGTTCGCGGACCTGGTTCGGCGCAAGACGATTGCCACCCTGGAAGATGCCACCGGCGGCCGCGTCGAGTTGCATGCTTTTCGCTGGAACCTTTCGAAGCTTGAGTTCGAGGCCGACGATCTGACCATTCACGGCTTGGAAGCTCCGGACCAGCGGCCGTACGCGCATGCTGACCGTATCCACGTCCGGCTGCACATCATCTCTTTTGTGGAGAGGCGGATCAATATCAAGGGTTTGAGCGTAGACCATCCAGTTGTGCACCTCATTGTGAATCCCGATGGCAGGACGAATGCCCCGGAACCGAAGCTGCGCAGCCGAACCACGGCGGTGCAACAACTGTTCGATCTGGCGATCGCCCGCCTCGATCTGAATAACGGCTTGTTGCTGGTGAACGACCGGGCGCTGCCGCTTGATTTCGCAGCCGATGATGTCACCGCAGTCATGACCTACGATCACCTCGACCGCCGCTACGATGGCACCGTGCAAGCCGGCAAAATGGATGCGAAGTACCAGGACTTCCGCGATGTTGCGGCGCAGGGCGAGATGGTGTTCAGCCTGTGGCCCAACCGGGTGCAAATCAAGTCGCTGAAACTGACCTCAGAAAAATCCTCCCTGGAGGCGACTGGAACGCTCGCCAACTTCGACAACCCCGAACTGGAGTTCAAGTACAGCGGTGCGCTGGACGTTGGACAGTTGGGATCGGTCACCCGCTTGTATGAGCTTCGCGGTGGCAGCGTGACGCTCAACGGGTCGGGTACGTATTCGACCGGCACCGGCCTCGCCACGCGAGGGTATGCCGCTGCGCGCGGCGTCACGTATCTGGACACCGGAGTCGCGGTGCGCGACGCCGGTGTCAACGCGGATTTTTCGCTCGCGCACGACAATCTGGCGCTCACTCGAATAGCCGGACGTTTGTTGGGAGGAGGCGTTACCGGCGACGCCGAAGTCAGGAATCTTTTGTCGGGTTCGACCAATGCCGCGCCGCCGCGGATGGAACAGGCCAGCCAACCCGGGAAGCCTGGCGCGAAGCAAAGCCCCAACCAACGAGTGCGTGCATCGACTCTTCCGACAATTACCGGTCCCGGTCCGCAGCAAGGCACGGCCCGCTTCCGAGTGACGGCCTTGTCGCTGACCGACCTGGCGCGCATGTTCTCGACCAAGGCGGTACCGTACGAGAAGCTCAACCCAGTTGGCAGCGTAGGAGGAACGGTGAATCTGGCATGGACGCGGTCCGTGGCCGATGCCAGCGCCGACCTGGCGCTTGATGTCACACCTCCTGCGCTGCCCTCCGGCGACCAGTTGCCCGTGACCGCGACAGTGCGCGCCCGCTATAACCCCAGAGCGCAAGTGATGGATTTCTCGTCCCTGACAATGACTACGCCCCACTCGCATTTGGATGCCGTGGGCACTTTGGGCTCGACCTCCGCTGCTCTGCGTGTAGTCCTGAATACCACCAGCCTGACCGAGTTCCAGCCGCTGCTTACGGCCATGGGCAGCCCGCCGCCACCCGTGGAGCTCGCGGGCGTGGCAAGCTTCAACGGCACACTCGGCGGCAGGTTGACCGATCCGCAGATTGCCGGCCACGTGGAGGCATCTGACTTCACCTACATCTATACCCCCGGTGTGCAGAGCTCGACGCCGCCCTCAACCCATGCGCCTGCGAAAAAGAAGTCGCTGTTCCACTTTGCGTCTACGCCGAAGCCGCCTCCGCCGCAGCCCACCGCTCAACCGAGATACATCCACATCGATCAGTTTTCCGGGGACGTGCAGTACTCGTCAACGGGCGTGGCCGTGCATCACGGCATCGTTCAAGAAGGTAGCGCGCACTTGAACGTGGATGGTTCGGCAACCCTGGAGAAAGGCAGCTTCACCGAGAACCTGCCGTTCCAGGTGCAGGCTACCATCCGTGATGCGGACATCGCGGAATTGCAGCGTGCCGCCGAGCTGAATTATCCCGTGACCGGTACCCTGAATTTCACCGTGCAGGCCGCCGGAACGAAAGCGAACCCTCACGGTTCCGGACATTTCTCGGTGACGGCAGCGCAAGCCTACGGTCGTCCCGTCAAATCGCTCACGGCGAACCTCGCTTTTGTCAATCACGAGGCGCAGCTCGACGACATCCAGATGCAGGCCATGCGTGGCAAGGTTGCGGGTTCGGCTGCCTACAACTTCGGCAATAAGAATGTGCGCTTCGACCTGACGGGCGAGAGTATCGATCTGGCGAATATCCCCGAACTGCAAATGCCGCATTTGCAAATAGGAGGCGTCGGCAGGTTCACCGCAAAGGGAGCAGGCACCCTGGAGCAACCGCTGATCAATGCTCACGTGCAAGTGAGTGACCTGGTGCTCAACGGGGACCGTCTCGGCGGCGTTACAGCCGACGCGGTGAGCCACGGCAGTCATCTCCAACTCACGGCGCGATCGAATTTCCCTGCGGCAAGTTTGGCGGTGGATGGAGGGATTGAACTGCGTGGCGACATGCCGTCCGATCTGAAGCTGGAGTTTTCCGGTCTCGACATCAATGCTTTTCTGCCGGCAGAAGTCCGCCGACGCGTCACCCGCCACGCGTCGCTGGCTGGGCACGCGGAGCTGACCGGTCCCCTGAAGCAGCCCCGGCTTCTGAACGGCAAGTTCAGCATTCGCCAATTCGCGGTGGAAGTGGAAAAGGTTGCGATCGCAAGCGATGGGCCCGTGGAATTTGCGGTGGCGAACCAAGTGGTCACGGTACAGCGCTGCACGCTGGTAAGCGGGGATTCGCGCTTTACCTTGGCTGGCAGCGCCAGCCTGAAGGACGATCGCCGGCTGGCTCTGCGCGCCAATGGCCATGTCGACCTGAATCTGGTGCACACTCTTGACCCCGAGGTGAGTTCGTACGGCGCCTCGACTCTCGACCTCACGGTGAATGGTCCGATGGCGCAGCCCGCGATATCGGGGCGCATCGATATCCAACACGCCGGTCTGTCGATGATTGACCTGCCCGCCGGACTCGGCGATATCAACGGAAGCTTTGTCTTCAACCAGGACCGGCTTGAAGTGGAGCACCTGACGGCGCGCACCGGCGGCGGGCTGGTGACCTTTGGCGGCTTCATCACCTACGGCCGCACAGTCGGCTTCAACCTGACAGCGAATGGAAACGAGATTCGCTTCCGCTATGCCGGGATCAGCGTTACGGCGGATGAAACGCTTCGCCTGGTGGGCACGCTGCAAAGTTCGGCCCTGAGTGGAGACGTAACCGTTACCCGTTTCGCGCAGATTCCGTCCACCGACCTGACCTTCGCTTTGGTGCAGGCAAGTCAACCAGCTAGCATTCCCGTTGTAAACTCGCCGCTTAATAATCTGCGTCTTGATGTTCGCATCCTCTCCACGCCGGAGTTGACGGTACAGACGGCGCTGGCGAAACTGGCGGGCGACGTGGATCTGCGGCTGCGGGGCACGGCCGCTCGGCCGGTGTTGCTGGGACGCATCAACATTGCCGAGGGCGACATCAAACTGGCTGGAACCAAGTATCACTTGGAGCGCGGCGATATTACCTTTACCGACCCGGTGCGCATTGACCCGGTACTGGATGTAGAGGCCACCACCCGGGTTCGCGATTACGACATCACCATCGGGTTGCACGGCACTCTGGAGCGGCTAAACACCACCTATCGTTCCGACCCGCCGCTCTCCAGCGAGGACATCGTGGCTCTGCTGGCCTTCGGGCGAACGCAACAGGAGAGCGCGCTGAACACCGCGCCGCAGTCCGGGTTCGCCGAGAGCGCCTCTGGCGCCATGCTCGGACAGGCGATCAACCAGACGGCTTCCAACCGCATCTCGCGGTTATTCGGCGTGAGTTCCATCAGGATTAATCCCTCGCTGGGTGGGCCGGACAACAATCCCAATGCGCGTATCACGGTCGAGCAGCAGGTCTCGAATAACGTGACGCTAACCTACATCACCAACCTGACGAGGTCGGCGCAGCAGGTGATTCAGTTCGAATACGTCATCAACAGCGAATATAGCGTGGAAGCTATACGTGACGAAAATGGAGTGGTCAGCTTCGACATTCTCGTCCGCAAGCGAAAACGATGAAGCGTGCTGGCGCTTAGCACTTAGCACTTAGCCGTGAGCAATTAGCAACTAGCATTCAGCAACTCGGCGATCAGCACGTGGGATTTGCAGTTTGGATGCGGCATCAATTAAGGGCGTTGCGTCTAGCTGCTAACCACGAATGGCCAAATGCCAAATGCTAAGTGCCAAATGCTAAGTGCCAAATGCTAAGTGCTAAATGCTAAATGCTAAATGCTAAAGGCTTACTTCAACGACGGCCACGGTACGGAAACTCCGGAGCAACAGCGCGCTCGCATGGTGGAAGAGCAACTGCGCTCGCGCGGCATTCGCGATCCCGGCCTGCTGGCTGCGATGGGAAAAGTCCCGCGCGAGGAATTCATCGCCAACGAAGACCTCGGCGACGCTTATGGCGATCACCCGCTGCCCATTGGCGCAGGCCAAACGGTTTCCCAGCCCTACATCGTAGCGGCCATGGTCGCGGCGCTGGAATTGCGTCCAGCCGACCGCGTGCTGGAAGTGGGCACGGGCACGGGATACGAAGCCGCCATCCTGGGTGAGTTGGCTGCTGAGGTCTGGACCATCGAACGGCACGAAGAGCTGGCGATGAAGGCGCGCGCGATCCTGGCGAGGCTTGGCTACGCTAACGTTCACGTTGTGGTCGGCGATGGAAGCGTTGGCCTGCCGCAGCGTGCCCCGTTCGACAAGATCCTGGTAGCGGCAGCGGCGCCGAAAATTCCCGAGAGCCTGGTCGTGCAGCTTGCGGACGGCGGCCGCTTAGTTGTGCCGGTGGGGAATCGCTTCGAGCAGCAGGTGCAGGTCGTGCGCAAGGTTGGCGCGAAGACGGTGGTGACGGCGCAAGATCCTTGCCGCTTCGTGCCGTTGGTGGGAGAAGAAGGATGGGAGCCGTAGAAGAGAGCATTTGGCAATTAGCATTTGGCAATTAGCAACTGGCAACTAGCACTTGCCGACTGTCATCCTGAGTGTTACATGGGCCTGCGGCCCACCCATAGGGATGAAAATCAACCACGGAGGCACGGAGATCACGGAGATAACTTCGTAGAAACTAAAACTCCGCGGCCTCCGTGTCTCCGTGGTGAATGAGTTTCGACGGAGCGGAGCACGAGTCCGGAGTCCGGTTCTGGCCCGATTCACCAGATTCTCTTGCTGGCGTAGACGTCGAAAATTCGCTCGTTGCTGATCAAGGGCAGGTTCTCGCTCTGCGCCTGGGCAACCAGCATCCGGTCAAATGGATCGCGATGCTCGCCAGGAAGACTCCCAGCCCTCTGCGCATGCTCAATCGAAATCGGCAGCGCGTGAAATCCAAGTTGCTCGACGATCCGGCCAAAGTCAGCAACCAGTCCCTCAGCAGATGGAAGCTTCCCAAGACGGTGCTTCGTGGCGATTTCCCAAGCGGAAGCGGCGGAGACGAACACTTCGTTGGCAAAGGATGCGAGAACCGAATGCGCCCTCTTGGAAAGCCTCCGGGGTCTCCTGTTATCGCCCACAGCAGCGCGTGTGTGTCGACCAGGACGCGCATCAATGGCCCCAGGCATCGAGTTCGTCTTCGGGGAGTGGCTTCGAGAAATCACGCGGGACGGTGAATTGGCCCTTGAAGAGATCCCAGCCCCTCCGGCCATTTCACTAAGCGCGAAGCTGAAACACTACCTTCGGAGGCCCTTCCGCTATCCTGTAGCGGCGTGCAATGATGGATCATCACGGGAGCGAACATGATCCGGAGATGTCTGATGTTGGCGGCGGTGGCCGCCTCGGTTGTGACCTTGGCGCTGGCACGGCCGATGTCTTCGTCGGCAGCACCGGCGGCCCAGCAGACGGCGAAGGCCTCTGCTCCTGCGAACGATCCCTCCGGGATGTATTCCTTCTTGCGCGAAGGCGAGTTCGTGCAGCTCACGTTGGAAGATGGCAAGGTCTCCGGTTTCATCTCGCGATTCGGGGACGCGGACAGCGACAAGGGTGAGTTCATCGACCAGTTCTTCGACACGGCCACCCTTACGGGCGAGCGTCTGTCGTTCAAAACCAAGATGGTGCACGGAGTATGGTACGAGTTCACCGGGACGATCACGATAACGCCGGGGAAGCAGCCCGGCCAGGAAGATTACCGCGTGATCAAGGGCACGCTGGTGCAGCACGCAACCGATGCCAGCAATCACGACAAAGCTAGTCAGCGGCAAGTGGAATTCAAGTCGTTCCCGCAGGACCTAAGTAAGCCGTAAGGCAGCATTCAGCACTCCGCCATCAGCCGTCAGTAGCTAGAGTTACCCTTGTCATGCTTGAGCGCGGCGCGAGCTTCATTTGCTTACCATGGTTGCCCTAGTTCGCCTTCTTGTCGTTGGTGGGATGAGGGACGAGCTTGCGCTGAATGTAAGCCACGTGGCCGTCTTCCATTTCGGCAAGCTCGCGATAGAGCCGGCGCAGCGGTCCTTCCTCAGTGTTCTCCACCAGGCCGGAGTAGTAGTGTTGGGCGGACAATTCTGCCTTGAGCGCCACCTGCAAGGCGCGGTCCCGCACGTTGGTTGTGCGGCCTTCCCCGGTTGCAGCGAAGACGTCCCCATCATCCAACTTCGGGACCTCGATCCACTCGACGAGGTCTTCTTCCGTCAGGACGCAACGCGAGCCGCCGTACTCTTCCATGTATTTGCCTTGCAGGATGGAGCTGTGATTTTTTTCTTCTACCGCCATTTCCCAGAAGACGCTGGCAATTTCCAGCGATTCGGCGTCGCGGAACTCGACAAACAACTCCGCGAAGCGGTGGTACAACTCGGCGTTGCGTTCCTCGATGAAGATGGCGACGTGCAAGGCTTCCTGAGAGTCGAGGGAGGAGAAACTCCTTTTCATGGCGTGCTCCGGCAGGCGCTGGCCCGATGTTGGCATTCTATCCGCAAAAAGGCCAGAGAATTCCACACGAACAGATTCTTTCGCGGTTCGGGTTCCGAAATGGGACAGACCCCTACTCCTAGCCGGAACCACCGAGGCAAGTTTGTCGAGTTTGGAGCGAAGGCGACCTGCCCTCCACGTGTCTCATCTCGAATGTCATATGGCCCGCCGCCCACCCGCAGGGATGTAAATAACCGCGGAGGCACGGAGATCACGGAG
>PLQW01000162.1 GCA_003160215.1 Acidobacteriaceae bacterium | reverse complement strand
AGAAATTTTTCGCGCTGACTAACCCGGTAGCGTAGTCCGTAGGCGGTGCGCATGCTCTCGACCGCATGCTCGTTTTCGCTCAGACCTGCGTAACTCGCTCCTTGCAGCATATACGCCATGGCGAAATTCGGGTCGAGATCGCTTGCCCGCTTTCCTAGAGAAATCGCAGTCGGATAATCCTCCGAATTCAACGCCCGGTTCCCGAGACTGTAGGCTTTCAGCGCCTCAAGAGACGTCGTCGTGACGCTCTCCAACGGTACGTCATACTTCTGCACCGATGAAAGCGATTCGCCCAGCCTGGTGCGCAGATCGGTCGCCGCGCGGTCGAGCGCACCAAGAACGTGTTCTCGGTCAGGGGCTACTTCCTGTTCATTCGCCAGTGGTTCGCCGTCACGGCAGCCTACCGCTTTCAGCCCCAGAACATATTGGCTGTCCAGTTTCACGATGGAGCCCTCGATGGTGGCGGCGCTCTGGGTCCGCTGGCAAACCTCGCGAGCCAGATCCGGCGTGAACGGTACGTCCTTGGGCTGGGACATCAAAGCGAGCGCCTGTGTAATGCGCTCATCTGAGAGCAGCCGTAAGAATGGCGACTGCTCCAGTTGCGCCGAGAGTCCTTGACGGAGCGCGCCGTCAAAAACCGCATCGCTTGTACTATTACTGAAGTCAGAAAGAACAATTGTGTCTTTATCGGTCAGCAGCTTGTTGTGATGCGATCGATAGTAAAGTCCACTGCCCGCGAGCACGACCAGCATGATGAAAATCGCAATTCCCCAGAACTTGCGACCTTGAGCCGAAACCGCAGAACTAAGTCCGTTCTCAGCGGCGCGCCGGTCGGCCGGGAGCAGCCCCGTCGCGTTCCCGAATGTCCCATTTTTCCCACCCGGTCCCGTCATCCCGTGGAAACGTTCAGGTGCCGCTGAGTCTATCCACTCCGGCTCGATACTTATCTTGTAGCCCCTGCCTGTAATCGTCTGCACATATTCGGACTCGTCCGGCGAGTCACCTACATCCTTCAGAGCCTTCCGCAGGTTCTTAACCGCCACGTTTATGCCGCGCTCAAAATCTATTCTCTTAAGATTTGGCCAAAGCTTTTCTTGAATCTGTTCCCGCGTCGCTAATTCGTCTGTGTGTTCCAGCAGAAGCAGCAGCAACTGGCAAGGTTGCTCCTGAAGCGTAATGGCTTTGTTTTTTCCGCGTAATTCGCGAGTCTTCGGATTAAGTTCAAAGGATCCAAACCGAACTCTGACATGAGAAGAAGGGTTCAGCGGGGTATCCATTGTGCGGTAAAGTTTACCCTACCTCTCAAAGCGCAATCCAGATTTTACAAACTTCGGTAGCGACGCGGTTACGGCAGCCAATGCATTGCAACCCTCAGGCGTTCAACTGATTACGCAGTTTTTTTACGTCCTCAACAGATTCTTTTTACGACCTTTTGGGTTGTTTCATCGCGCGCGACTGGTGCAAGGTGAGCAGACATCGACGGCAGCTGCGCAAGTCCAGCAGCCTTTGATGCGAGGTGAAATCAATGGGAAACAGTGAGCAAGTCAGGGCAGAGTCGGGGGAGCTCGTTGGGGATATTCTGGGGACGCCGGAACTGGTCCAGGCGGAGATCTGCAGCGGCCTGCTGCGAATCCTTTTGGAACACAGTGACAACCCGGTCGGTATCAGCGGAAAGGAACTGGCCGAGCTCCTTTACAAGCAAAAGGCACACGGCGACCGGGATCAGGCTTTTCGTCAGCTTGTCATGGAGTTGCGCCTGAAACTTCGTCGTTATTCGGCGACAGAGGAAGGCCAGCGCCAGAAGTGGTGCTGCCTGTTGCCCAATGGAATATCGGGACAAGGTTACAGGCTTCGTTTCATCAATCAATGGAGCCTGCCCGGTCCAACCGGCCATTTCTGGCAAGCGCATCGCGAAGGCGGGAGGCTTCCGATTGTGGTCTTCACTGAGCCTCTGTTTTTTGTGGAAAAGGCTGGAAACAGGTTGTTCCGTTGGCCCGATGTAAATCACGATGATGCCACACCTGAGGAGGCGCTCAGATTACTCAAAGAAAAGCATCCCGAGGTTGACACCACGGGACTCCACCCCTCTTATTCCTACCTCGCGAGCGGCGAGATCAAGGCGCAGCAGTATATCCAGGACTGGTTTGCGATGGCGAGTGGAGGGAGCGTGCCGGCGCGCAACGCCCGCAGAATCACATCCAGCGACATTTCATCGACATCGCCGGTACTGCTGGGCACTCCGGAAGATAACAGGCTCATGCGGCATTTGCTTGACCTTGGAGAATGCAAACAGCTGCGCTATCGCTACGATTGTGACCGGTCCGGCCTAACGCTGCTCATGCGGCCGACCGCCGACGAGCAAAAAAGGCTGGCGCTTCTGCCGGGCGTAAATGTGCGTCGCGGAAACGGTCACTGTGAGCTGGTCGATACGGCCGAAGCAGACAGATATGTTTTTGGGGTCCTCACACGCATGCCCAATCCATACGGGGAGGGCTGTGTGACGATAATCAGCGCGCACCAGACGCGCGCGGTCGAGCAGTGTGCGAAGTCCTTGACGGATGATTCCCGGATTCGTCGGCTGCTTAGTCGCCGTGAATGGTCCTGGGAAGAACCCGCGCCACGATTCTTTGAGGTGCTTTTTGCAGTCAGGATGGGGCCGGTGAATGTGGACGCCGAGGCGCGCATTCCAGAACTTATCGGCATGCAGGTCCACCAACTGGATGGGCTGGGGGAAGCTTGCCTCGGGGAGGGGGAAGCGCTTCCAGCTCTTCATATGGCAGGTCAGTTCCAGGGTTCCGGGCCCATATAACCTCCGAAGGCCAAAGATGGAGGTCCATCAATGGCCCGGAAGCAAGGATCGTCATTTCAAGTCGTTCGGGTCTTAGGACGAGAACAAGCGCGCGATGTGCGAGACCGCTGCCTCTCGTACATCCCCGGCAATGTTCTTCGGGAAGCTCGCCAGATGGATCGGGGCCAATTCATCCTCGGTCGCCTCGTTCCGGGAGAGCTTCGCAATGATAGGTGCTGCGTTCCTCGTATCCATCGTGATCCGGATAAATTCCCAAGCCCTGTACCAGACGCAGAAGTTCTTCATCGCAAGTGTCATCCCTGCGAAATAGAAAAACGTCGCGAGGCCCGACTGGATGATGAACATGCGTTCGAGAATCCATGCAGTCACGATCACGAACGCCGGCTCATAGATAATCCGGGTAACCCAGAAAGAGCGGCTCCCCGGAACGAGGCGAAAGAACGGAAGCGCGGCGCCTTCGTAGGTACTGTTTTGCTCCTTCTCCATGTGAATCATTCGCCTCCACAGCCGGAAGCCGTGGACAAAAAGCAACAGGAAATAGAGTTGGGCGAAAGCCCCAATGCCGAAAAGGCCTGACACCGGCGCGGCACGGTGGAACGGAATCATGCCGGTGACCGCCGTTGCGGTCGCTGACAGAAAGGGAAGGAAAACCATCAGAATCATCGAGAAAAATGAGACGGGCAGCGAAAAGTACCGCGTCCCGTATTGTTGCTTTTGGCAAGTTGGTTTG
>PLQW01000074.1 GCA_003160215.1 Acidobacteriaceae bacterium | reverse complement strand
CTTCTGGGTGACCATCGCCATCTGGATTCGCAACACCCTTCTGAATCAGATCATCCTGATTTCGTTTTTGCTGTTTCTCATGCTTGTTCCGCATGTGTTTGTGCTGCAGGGCCTCATGTCAAGCTTGCCGAAGATCAGCGAGTCATCGAAGGCTGCCGCCGGCTTCANNCTTATGGTGCGATGTCTCGCGGCAGGACTCTATGCGGCGCGCAAGGCGAAGGAATTCTCTGAACGCCTCACAGAGCGGGATCTTCGATGGGGTGTGGTGCTTCCATCCCTCGCCGTATCGCTCGTCGTCAGTCTCCTGGGGTTCTATTTCAATGTGCCCGGCCTCTCCGATAAGGTACAGGCGACGAGGCTCTGCATTTTAACCTTTCTGGGGCTGCTCGTTCTCAATCTCACGTTGACATGGGCTGGCGGGGCGCGGCAGACGCGTCTTGACGCCAAACGCAGTTTTGGCGGTTGGGCGGTGCTCGGGTTTGTAGGAGCCGCCGTTCTCGCAGCTCTCGTCGGCACGGGTGCCATTTTGCTAACGCGCAACGCTTTCGTTACAGGATCGCTAATCCAATTCAGCCCGCCGACGGCCGTGCAGATATCCACCACGACGGAAAACCCCAGGGTCAGTGTGCAAGTGAATACCGGCGACAGCCAGCAGGTCAGTCTTTCCGTGCAGGTTGTCAAGTCGCCGGTAGTAAGTTCGCCCGGGACTCATACTCCAATTCCGGGGGCGAGCCCTCAGTGGCGCAGTGTGGTGGTGTTCGGGCCTCTCATCGTGATGCTGGTTCCGTTTCTTGTGATCATTCTCCTCTGCGGCCTGATCGGACACGATTTCGAGGACTGGGTGCTCGAATGGCTCGCCCGGGTGCGAGCCTGGGTGACGATTTACAGCCTGACCTGGACGCTATTCGTGGGTATATCGCTCTTCGGATATCAGATCGTCGAGCTGCTGATTCGCAACTGCGGCAACTGGATCAAATGGCCTGTGTTGGGAAGCTGGCTGTTGACCACCGCAGGCAGCGTGATTGCCGGCAAGAGCAGCGCCTCCAGCGGCGATCCAGGCTCCGCGGGCAACTCTCGCGCCCTTGGGGTTCTGACTGCGGTTGGGCCGCCCGTCTATATTCTTGGCCTGCTGCTGTCGCTGGCCTGGGTGGCCGAACAGTTGCTCTACGCCGCGGCAGACCAGAATAACCACCTGTCCATTCTCTGCAAGTATGCTGCAATGTGCGGCGTGTTCCTCGTTCCGCTTGCTATCTTTCTTCTCTTCGGATGGAGAGTGGATGTTAACGAGTTCTCCATGCACAGCTACTATCGCAATCGGCTCGCTGGCTGCTACCTCGGGGCGAGCAACGCCGCGCGGCATCCCGACCCACTCACGGGGTTCGATACCACCGATGTGGAGGACCTTCGGCTCAGTACATTCCTGCCAAGCCAGGGATACACCGGCCCCCTTCCCATCTTTTGCGCCTCGCTCAACATCTCCGTCGGCGAGGATTTGGCGTGGCAGGAGCGCAAGGCGGCCTCCTTTGCCTTCACGCCCGTGCTATCCGGATACTACGTTCCGTGGACCGGACTCCATTACCGGGGGCAGTTGTCCTATAACGGATTCGTTCCCACGGAACGCTTTGCTTACCCAAATAAAGGGATTCATATCTCCACCGTGGCTGCCATATCCGGCGCTGCCATCAGCCCCGACTGGGGTTATCACACCAGTCCGCCCATGGCTTTCCTGCTAACCATGTTCAATGTGCGTCTTGGTTGGTGGCTTGAAAATCCGCGCCGATCGTTTCTCGCATTCGATCCGAAGGGACAACCGCCCCCTCGCAAGAAGCCATTTCCCAGACCGGGCTTTGCGCCGGTGCAGCTTCTCGAGGAGTTGCTCGGCCAAATCGGCGACGCCCAGGATTTTGTGTATCTGACCGATGGTGGCCACTTCGACAACATGGGACTCTACGAGTTGGTCCGCCGGCGCTGCTACGAAATCGTGATCTGCGACGCCGAAGAGGATGCAGGTCCACTTTTTGAAGGAATAGGCATGGCGATCCGGAAGTGCCGCATTGATTTCGGCGCCGAAATCGACCTCGATCTCAGCAAGCTTGCATGTGACGCCACATCCAGGATCAGCAAGGTCCACTGGATCACAGGGACCGTCAAATATCCGGAGACCGGTAACGACAAGCTCGGCACCATCCTTTACATCAAATCCTCGCTCACTGGCAAGGAAGCGGGCGACGTCTACAATTACCGGCTACAGCATAAGCCGTTCCCCCAGGACTCCACAATGGATCAGTGGTTCACCGAATCACAGTTCGAGAGCTACCGCCGGCTAGGACAGCAGGTCATTGANNTGCCTCGCCAAAACTCCATCCGCGCGAGAACCAGCCTTGTTTTCTGCTTGAGGAGTATTGGAAGGAGTGATTTTTCACTCCAACAATGCAGAGCAAAAGTGCCAGGTGTCCAACACGGGGATGCACAGCCGACCTGCGGCAACTGACGCACTTTTCTCGTTGCTTCGCTGCAGAAGAACAAAGGCAAATTCTT
>PLQW01000080.1:2841-5066 GCA_003160215.1 Acidobacteriaceae bacterium | reverse complement strand
GGCAACCGAGGCATTTCAATCAATCGGAGAAACGCTCGATGCCTGCGGTGTCACGATTGCCATTGAGCCCGTAAATCGTTCGGAAACGTTTTTCGTTCGTACTGCAAAGGAGGCGCTCGCACTTTGTCAAGCCGTCGACCATCCGCGCGTTGGTGTCACCATCGATACCTTCCACGCGAATATCGAGGAAAAGAATCCGGCCGCGGCGGTTCTCTCCTTACATGATCGCCTCAGGCACATGCACATCAGCGAGAACGACCGCAGCCTTCTGGGGCAGGGGCATGTCGACTTTCCCGGGATTGTCGATGCCTTGCGCACGATAAGATACCAAGGCTATCTCATGATCGAAGGATTTGGTTTTCTGCCCGAAGTCAAGGATGGTCCGGGCACGCTTTGGGCTGAGTCCAATGTTTCTCCGATGGAGATCGCAAGCCAAGGCGCAGCGTACCTGCGCAGCTTGGTTCACGATCGACGAAAGATGCACTAACAAATGTTATTGGCGAAACTCCAGTGAACTGCAGGCCATCGTTCGGTTCCATCCTGGCCGATTCACTGGTACAGGCCGTACTCCGTCTCGTCGGAGTGAAGAAGCACGGCGCGGGCCGGATTTGCAATCCAGTTATAAAACAGGCCCAGGAAAAGCAACGCGGCAAAGACGGTTGCCAAAATGAATCCTGCCTGAAGGCCTCCAAACATGTCGCTGACAACGCCCATCGATAGCGGACCGAGGGCCGCTCCGAGGCAGGTAAAGAAGAGCAGAACCCCGGCGATGGCGCCGTGTTCAGACTTCGGAAAACAGCTGATCCCCTTCGAGTTGAGAGTGGGATAGATGACCGACATGAACACGCCGGAAAGAGCAAGTAGATAAACTGCCGCGTTGGCTCCGCCGAAGATGGCGCCGACAAAGCAGGTGAGAATCGCGCCGCTGAAGAGAGCGAGAATGGTCGTCCAGTTCCATCGCGCTATTACCCATGCGCCCACGAAACGCCCCGTGGCGCGCAGGATGAAGAAGATCGAGATTACGNNATAGAGAAAACAGGCCATGGAAAAAGCCAGCGCATAGGGGTTTCCCAGCAAGCGCAGAGTGCGACGCAGATTAATCGGCTCCACGGAACTCCGGGCTGTATGCGGATAGCGTACGAGAGACGCCGTAATGATCAGCAGGACACAAAGAGAGCCCGCAATCACATACAGCCCTTTCCAGGAAACGCCTTCCAGCAGCAGCCGGGCGACGATTAGAGGACCGACGATGGAGCCGACGCCGAAGAAACCTTCCACGGTGTTCATCGTAGAGGTGTGTTTCTGCGTCGAATCGGAAATTTCGCCGATCAGAGCCAGCGCTCCGGTCTTGAAGATGCCAATTGCAGCTCCGGAGATTGCAATAAGTGTGACGAAAACAGCAAAGGAATTAGTAACCGCGAAGAGATACGAGTTAAGGGCAAACAGCACAAGGCCAAGGATGATGGTCCACTTTCTGCCGAAGAGATCGGCCAGAAATCCGAGAAAGAGAGCGACCACAGCGATGCCCGACATGCTGGCATAGTGAAATGCGCCCGCGGCGGTGTCGCTCAGATGGAGGGTCCGGATCACCTCGGGAATAATGACTCCGACCGAGTCCGTGGTCATCGCGAACATCATGAACATCAGGTAGGTCAGAGCGCGGATCACAAAGTGATTTACGCTGGGCGCATGAACGGTCACCGAGGCACACCTCCTTCGTCGATCAGCTTGCTGGAATGGCCATGGCCGCGGTTGCATTCAGGCCATTGGAGTATTCGAGCGTCGCGCACGGTTTGCTCAGATCGACTGCGAGCGAAATCCGGTGCTCATTTTGGCGCCAGCGAATCGTGAGGCGTTCCCGCGATGCAAGCTCAGTCGTGCAGTCGCCGCTGAATGCAGGGTGACTGTTGCGCAAGCGGATCAGCGCGATGAGCCGCTCGACCAGAGGCGTTTGCAGCGACGCGGCGATTTCGCCCGCTGTAAAGTAGTGGCGGTTGATGTCGCGGCCCACGCCGCTCTTGGCCAGAAGTTCCATGTCGTTGTGCGCGCCAAGCAGGCCGACGTAATAGACCTGGGGAATGCCTGGCACAAAGAACTGGATAGCGCGCGCGATGAGGTAAAGGGTTTCATCGCCGCCGAGAGCATCAAGGTAGGTGCAGTTGACCTGGTAGAGGTCGAGGTTGTTGGCCGCGGCTCCAGTGGCCTGTTTGCTCTGGTTGTGGCTT
>PLQW01000080.1:0-2807 GCA_003160215.1 Acidobacteriaceae bacterium | reverse complement strand
CCGTCGTGCGTGTCGAGGACGGTGATGGCGTTACGCGGCCGGATCTTCATCCATTCACAGAGTGGTTGGGCATCGGCCGCGTAAAGGGCATGCAGAATCAGTGGCGGCAGCGCGAAATCGTAGACCCAATCGACCCTGCAGGCAATCTCGACCTGTTGCTTGAAGTAGCTGTGCACCTCGACGAGAACTTCCATGCCGAGGGCGCGGGCCTGTTTCGTGAGCTCGGCGATGAAGTCGAAGGTTTCCGGGATCATGAAGCAACTGGTGCCTGGCTTCTTGATGGCGTAACCGACAGCGTCAAGGCGGATGGCGTGAATGCCGGCCGCGTGGAATCGTTCGAGAATGGCCCCGAGGTAGGCTTGGCCCTGCGGATGCGTCACGTCGATGTCGATCTGCTGCGACGTGAAGGTGGTCCAGAGCAGCTTCTTTTCGCCATTGCGCAGGGTTGAGTAGGTAAACGGAAGTCCGGGCCGCGGGCGATAGATGCGCAGCAGGTCGGCTTCCGTGGCGCCCTGCGGGAAGACGCGATCATACGTGAGGAACATTCCGGCGTAGGGCGAATTGGCGCCGTTTTCGGAGAAGTCCTGAAACTGCGACGACTGGCTGGAAACGTGGTTGACGATCAGGTCGGCCATAAGCTCCAGGCGGCCGCCCAGTGCGCGCAGGTCGTCCCACGAACCCAGCCGGGGATCGACCAGCGTGTGGTCGATGGGATCAAAGCCGGTATCAACGCCGTCGATCGGATCGAAGAAGGGAAGTAAGTGAGCCCCTCCAAAGACGTCTGCCAGAGGGCCGTTGAGCAGTAAAGCAAGATCCTGAATTCCGCCTGCGGAGAGGCGATCGACATAGGCAATCAATTGAACCTGGTTCTTCATGGACGGTCTCGTGCGGGGTCACCGCGGTGCGGATGGGTTCGATTTATTGCGTGACGCGGAGCGGGAGCGAATTAGTGAAAAGTGCTCCTCGAGATTCCAGTCGGGAGTTCCTCCCGGGCGGCCGGCGACGAGCGCGCCGAGCGCGTTGGCAAAGGTGGCATTCTCTTCGATCGGCCAACCGGCGTTCAGTCCGTGCAGAAAGGCCGCGGCGAAGGCATCGCCGGAGCCAACGGTATCGACTACCTCGACCGCGAATCCATCGAAGGAGCGCAGAGTGCCGTGATCGAAGATAGCGCACCCGCGGCTGCCCAGAGTCACGCAGATGGTGGAGATGTTGTATGTCGAAGTCCAATGGCGGCAAAAGTCTTCGAGGTTGAAATCGCTCTTTCCCCTCGTCAACTCATAGAGCATTTCGGCTTCGTGACGGTTGAGCTTCAGAACATGGGCCGCAGAGGAAAGCCTTTCGACCAGTGCCAGGCTCCAATGCCCGCTGCGCAGGTTCACATCGTAGAAACACCTTGTATCGGGGAGGTTTTCGACCAGACGCTGGAGCGCCGTTTCCATGTGCGGATTCGCCTGTGCGAGAGTTCCGAAATAAAGCCAGTCGGGGGCGAAGTGAACCGCGCGCTCAAGCAGCGACGCATCGACCTCGACACAATCGAACGCCGCCGGCCGATCAATCGTGAAGACTGCGTTCCGATCTCGATCCGTGGAAACGAATGCGGTGCCTGTAGGCCGTTCGCTCACTTGCTGCACAAATTCGGTGGTCAGGCCGAGATTCTGCATGGCCTTGATCGTCCGCATGCCACGTTCATCTTTGCCGACGGCGGTCACTACCGCGGCCGGCNNGTGTTTCCAAGCCTCTGCAATACGGCCGAAAAATTGAGGGGCGCGCCTCCGAGATACTCCTCCTCGCCAATCACGTCCCAGAGGACTTCACCCATGCTGAGAATCTTCACTGTCAACTCCCCTTTAAATCCTCCGTCCATCATGGTCCGCAATGCGGTTTAGTCTCCTGCGCGCGGATTATTCTCCACTGGCGCTGCTCTCCAGCGAAGGAACTGATGCGCTGCCGGGGTCTGATAAAGCCGTCGACTGGCGGACAACGAGTTTGAAATCGAGGAGATAGTCGCGGGCCGGCATGGCGGGATTCTTAATGCGTGCAAACATGGCGGCAAGGGCGGTAGCGCCTAGTTCAAGGCAGGGCTGGTGTATGGTCGTGAGCGGCGTTTGCAGCAGGCTGGCATAGCGCACGTCGTCAAAGCCCGTTACCTTCACCTGGGATGGAACGTCGGCGCCGAGCGCATACAGCGAGGTCATCAGGCGTGCTGCGGTGAAATCGTTGGCGCAGACAAAACCATCGGGCCGATGCCGGGTCAGGATGGAGCGGATCAGAGCAACGTCGTTTGGATCTCCACATTCGGTCCACCCACAGACGTGACGATCTGCGGATGCATGGATCGCTTCGAAAACGCCTGCGGTACGCATTGCGACAGTGGGCGCCGAATGCGGCCGGCTGAAGAAGACAATGCGCCTGGCGCCGCGTTCGATCAGATGGTGGGTAATCACGAATCCGGCGCGGCGATGATCGATAGTCACCAGATCGTAGTTGCTGCGCTGTGGATATGCGTAAAGGTCACGGTCCAAAAGGATAATCGGAATCTGCGCTTCGTCAATAGCGGCCGTGATGCGGCGGTTGATCTCTTCGTTCNNTAGTACTCGCAGAGTTGCTGCGCCTGGTCTTCAACCGGTGCCCCAGGTGAGAGCGTTGCCCCCCACAGCAGATCGTGAGAGGGCCCGGTGCGCTCAATAGAGATGCCGCGGCAGATGGGCTCGAAGATCTCAGTCACTCCAAGGTCCGGGATGAGGAGGCCGAGGACGAAATTCTCTGTGTTCTTTTCCTCCAGAACGAAGGTTCCCGAGCCAGCCCTG
>PLQW01000054.1 GCA_003160215.1 Acidobacteriaceae bacterium | reverse complement strand
ACTTTTAGCCGGACACCCTTGTGTTGAGGTATCCAGTGGTGTTGTATCTACCAGCCTCCACGCCGGAGAAGGTATTATCGGAACCGCTCGTGTTGCTGACACCAGCAAAGGAGCCGGAGAAGGTGTTGAAGAAACCAGTGCTGTTGCTGAAGCCAGCCTGGAAGCCAGAGAAGGTGTTCAAGATTCCCTTTCCTTCTATGTTGAATTGACCTGCCCCCACGCCGAGAAACAGATTCTGGTCAGCCGGACTGCCGATACTCAGGACCCCACTCCCGCCGATCTGGTAGCTGGTGCCCGCGTTAAGGATGTTGGCGGTTCCAGTACCGTCAATGTTGAAGTCGGCGGACTTCTGCTGGTAGCCGCCCAGACCGTGCGTGTTCCGGATGAAGCACAGTGCAGTGTTGCAAGGCTGGCCCGGCGGGTTGGAGGTTTGTGGTTGGGACTTTTGTTGGGCTGAACTCATGGAGACTAGCAACAAGCTAGACAGAGCGATAACGATGATGGTGCTAATGCGGCGCATGGTACGGCTCCTTTCGTGTGATCGAATTTATGGACACCGTGGGATCGCGCGGGTGCCCACCCAAGCTTCTTCTGCTTGGGGTAGTTCTGTAACTTTCACGGACCTAGAGCGATTCCGGAGTTGCTGTGTCCGGTGTTGGGTGGGGCACGCCTTCAGGCGTGCATAACTGCCGTCAGTTCTTGAAACGCGCTTTAGCGCCTGAGGTAATGTTTCCGGCACCTCAGCGGCTAAAGCCGAATTCAGATGCAACTCTCATATGCACCGCTGAAGCGGTGCTCCACCCGGATACACCAACTCAGAATCTGCTCTAGAAAACGAATTCCGCGAGTACGCCGCCGCGATTTACTCACTCTCGCAGCGCACACCGTGACATGGAATTAAAACCCCCATCCAAGCAAAACGAGCTTGGATGGGGCACCCTCACGATGGTAGCCTGGGCCGCCCGCCCACCCGGCGTCCCTGAGAAACCATGGGTGCCCCGCCCTAGCCAAACCCAGGCTAGAACGGGGCACCCAAATTGAAAAGCTATTTTGATGATCGCACTGCGCTTGGCCGGCCCACCCACCGACGGGCCAACAGGCTTGCGCCGCCGAGGATCAGCAGCGATAGGCTCGCCGGTTCCGGGGTCTCTCTTAGGTTCTGGTCTCCGAAGACGGTAGCCGAGCCAGTGTAGGGATTGGCCGTCGTGTATCCGGAGTCAGGATTAAAGGAGACGTCCGTGGTTCCGAACAACATGCCGGGCAGTTGAGGAGAAGTTCCGTCGACGATCTGGAACGTCTCGCCTACGTAGTAGATAGCACCACCGCCCTCGAGGTAAGCGACCAGATTCACGCCGACGAAGAGGTTAGTTGTGGGCCATTCGAACCACGGCCAAGTCACCCCGCCTGGGCCCAGCGGGGCCAAGTAACCGTCAAGCGGAATCTCGGAGTAAAGACCACCTGCGAATTGGAGAGCGGCAGCGTTTACCACCGTGTTACCTTCGGCGAGGCCGTTATCCGAGTGAACGTCACTGGTATGGTCTTGGCCATACCAGGCTTCGAAGGTCACGGTTACCGGCTGACTATCATTGTAGACCCACACGTGAATGGTGGTATTGGGGATCTGCTGTCCGATGTCATTAGTAGCCCAGACAGTATCCAAGATGTTTCCAGTGCCGTCGTTTTTCAATGTGAATTGTATACCCCAGGCGTTTGCCTGCTGGGCGAAGGAACCCAAGAACAGGGCGATCATTATGAGAGGGACCATATTGATCACAACTGCCCGGGCGAAACCAAGAGGTCGATGGCGTCGCATAGATAACTCTTTCATAGGGACCTCCCTAGGTCGGGTTGTGGCGGCAGAAGACTGACGTGTCGCCGGTTACGCTGCGCCAAAACTAGAGCCGGCGCAGCTTGGGAACGATTCCCACTTCATGTTTTCTTTCCAACCGAAGAACCGATCTCGCTGAGAAGCAATCGCGCTCATCATGAGACATAGTGCACCGCGAGAACTGCCACCGCGCCGTTTGTCGGTTGCAGATGGCATGTGCAGTGCGGCCGCGCCGCAGCAAACGGATGCCTGTTGTCTTGCAGGCTCTTGAACGATTGAGGCAAGGCCGCCTCTCAGAGCCAGGACGGCACAGAGGATGAGCAGCAACCATGGCCCACGTTGCTTGCTCATATGGGGGCCTTCTTTGCCCGATGATCGAGGGTCAGACGAAGTTGGAGTCGATGCGGGCTCGACAACTGGGGACGGTGAGCCGGCGACAGATCGATCTTTCCTGTCGTAGCTTTGCCCACTCACCAGTACACGCGATAATCCAGAATGGTTATCGAAGCGTGCACTTTTCTCAGGATAAGTCTAGGACGAAGCTACCGCAGGTCAAGACAAAAATGGGAAATCTTTCCTATTTTCGCCCCCCGGTTCCCGAATTGGAACCAGACTGCGGAAAAATGTGCGCCGACACCCGCGGCTTGCACTTCTCGGTCGGAGCCCCCGCATTTATGCGGGGAGAAGGAGCGCTTCAGCGCTCCGGGAAAAGCTCGACTTCAATCCATGCGCTTTAGCCTGGATTATTCATGACCGCACGTAGTTTTTGGGGTGTCATCCTGAGCAACGAGCGCAGCGAGGAGTCGAAGGAACCCTATGGTCGCCAGCCATCTCAAACTTGCTGCTGCGCCACGCGGCCACACTGTGATTTCTCGCAGCTATAGGGGTCCTT
>PLQW01000255.1 GCA_003160215.1 Acidobacteriaceae bacterium | reverse complement strand
ACGGCGGACCGTCCGATCACCCCCAAGGCGGTGTATCATGCCTGCCGCCAGGCTGCCCGACGCGCTGGCCTGCAGGAGAAAAACATCCATCCCCACACCTTGCGGCATTGTTTCGCAACCCACCTGTTAGAAGACGGCGCTGATCTGCGAACCATTCAGTTGCTGCTGGGGCATCACGATTTGGAAGAAACCACCATCTACCTGCATCTGTCTAAACGCCATCTCAGCGCCACCGCCAGCCCGTTGGACTCTTTGATCTTGTCCCCGGAGCAGCAGAAACGAGAATCCTCGCCCAAACCCTAAATGAGTCGCCCTCTCCTGGAGATGGCCGACATCGTTCGCTGTGCGGGGCAGACATTCGTTGAGCGCAGTCGCAACTGGATCACCTGGCAACATCAGAAGGTGTTTGCTGGCCATCACCCGCTGCCGCACCGCCGCCCTCGGCGGACATCGTGATCAGTGCACCCACTGCGGACATTCCGTCATCTCTTACAACTCGTGTCGCAATCGTCATTGTCCAAAATGCCAGGGCAATGCCCGCCACCGCTGGTTACAGGCACGTCAGCGCGAGTTGCTACCCACTCCCTACGTGCACGTCGTTTTCACTCTGCCGCGGGAACTGGCTCCGCTCGCCCTGCAGAACAAGCAGGTCGTCTACGACCTGCTGTTCCGCACCAGCGCCGCAACCCTGCTCGAATTGGCTCGCGATCCCAGACATCTCGGCGCCGAGATCGGTTTCTTTAACGTGCTGCACACCTGGGATCAGAAGCTCCAACATCATTCCCATGTCCATTGTGTGGTCCCATCCGGTGGACTCTCGCTGGATCACACCCACTGGATCCACACCCGCTACTCTTTCTTTCTTCCCATCAAGGTGCTGAGCCGGGTTTTTCGCGGCAAGTTCGTGGCTGCGTTGAAGCGCACCTGCAGCGAAGGAAAGCTGCGCTTCTATGGCGATCTGCAACCGCTCGCTCACCCCAAGATCTTCTCCGCTTGGCTCCGCCAACTGTTCTGGCATGACTGGGTGGTCTATTGCAAACCGCCCTTCGGTGGTCCCGAGCAGGCCCTGCGTTATCTCGGCGCTTACACCCACCGCGTCGCCATCTCCCATCACCGGCTCGTCTCCTTGGCCGATGGCCAAGTCACGTTTCGCTGGCGGGATTCGGCTCATAAAAACAAAAAGCGCCTGATGACGCTTCCCGTTGAGGAGTTCCTACGACGCTTCCTGCAACACCTGCTTCCCCGTGGCTTCGTTCGCATTCGCAACTTCGGTTTTCTCGCCAACCGCCGACGCGCTCGATTGTTGCCACTCTGTGCTCACTTACTGGGCTCGGCGGACCAATCCCACCCAGTCCCTCCGCTTGCCCCGCGCCCGGTTCGCGCTCTTACTTTCTGGATCTGCCCCAGGTGCGGTGGACCGATGCACGTGATCGAGAGGCTTACGGCAGCCCAGATCCAACTCCGCGCTCCGCCGTTTCCACGCGAGTATGCTGCATGAAACCACGACCCCAACCTCGATCTATCTCCGTGCTTCGACACGCACCCGACTTCTGTGCCTCGCGGGCATCGTCTCTACTCTTTTCGTTCATGATAAAAGCTGTTCCCAGGCCGCTCCTCCCACAAAAACCCGATGCCGTCTCTAATCCAACCACTCCTTCGCACTATGACACCGGCTCGCCACCCTCCTCATCTCACTCCAGCACTATTCAAATCCCATAGCCAGCAGCTTCCTTCAAGTCGCTGTATCGAAAGCGCCCACGCACTCCAATGTGATCTACGCTTCCTCGCAGGGGGCGCTTCCGATACAGCCCTAGGACTTCGGGACAATCTTCGGGAAGGCGCCCCCGATCGGCTGTCGCTCAGGATTACCCACGGAATGGGGATGTCACAACACTTAAACGACACATAGCACCCAGGCGCATGGAGCGATCACGCTCCCTGTGCGGACTCGAGATCGATAGGGTGTCAGGGCAGCATCACGCCGTCGAGGTTTCCACAGCTGAGAAGTTTGCATGATCTCCTCAGGCGGGCGATGCGCTGCGTGGCTGAGTGCTTCGCAAAAGTGCGGATCTGTTGGTACGCCTGCGCCCCCAAGGTCTGACCAGATCGCAACCACCTTCCAAGGAAGGCTGACCGGTCGATGCAGCCCGGAGTCACCACTCCATCAATGCGTTCAAAATGGAACAGACACCTCCGAGTGGTCTCAACTATCCTCTCACCGAGGATAGAAATATGGTAAATGCCAAGAAGACTGCTGACAGGATCAAAGACATTGGGCCCCAGCCGCAATCGTTCGACATTGAACGCGCGACAAAGGAAAACACAAATTACCGTTCGGTCGCCTGGAGCGGTCGCTATCTGCAAGTGACGCTGATGTCGATTCCCGCTGGCGGCGACATTGGCCTTGAAGCGCATCCGGAAACTGATCAGTTCCTGCGCCTCGACGCTGGCAGCGGTCGAGTGCAGATGGGACCCGCGAAGGATAAACTGACTTTTGAAAAGGAAGTGTCAAACGGCTGGTGTGTCCTCGTTCCGGCGGGGACCTGGCACAACATCACCAATATCGGCGCGACGCCAATGCAGGTCTATGCGATCTACGCGCCCGCCCACCACACGCCCGGCAAGGTGCAGGGGACGGCGGCGGCCGCCGAAGCCGACAAAGACGACGA
>PLQW01000176.1 GCA_003160215.1 Acidobacteriaceae bacterium | reverse complement strand
AGGAGGCGCTCGACTCGCTCCCGGCAGAATTTCGCAGGCGCATTCGTAACGTTGCTATTCTGGTAGAGGATATGCCGCCTAACCAGCCATCGCCGCAGCCGGGGCAGCAAAGGCGGTTGCTTCTGGGTCTCTTCCATGGCGTACCCACGACCAAGAAGAGCGTATTTGACCTGCCGGCGGGACCCGATCACATCGTGCTTTATCGGAAGAATATTGAAGCGGTCTGCTCTAGCGAGGCCGGAGTCCGCGAACAAATCCGCCTGACGCTCATCCATGAACTCGGCCACTATTTCGGGATGGATGAGAACCAACTGAAAGATGTTTAGCTAAGAAATGGCTGGACTGCCCGGTAAAGCAGCAGAATGTCATCGTTTTGTGCGCAACGGTTCCCGTAGCGTTTTGTTTTGCATACTACAGCCAATTGGCGTATTCTGAATAGCCAAGAGGCTACAATGACTTCAGGAGTAATCGCCGAAGTCCTGGGAGGCAAGAAGGTCCTGGGACGGTCGATTAAGAGTTTCGCCGAACTTGCGGAGCTGATCCGCAAAGGATTGCCGGCCGGTTCTCTCGTCGTGCTGGGGGAAAAGCTCGAGCTCAAGAATGCAGCGCTTTCCGAGAAACTGGGCATTCCCCAGCGAACCTTGACCCGCCGTCTGAGCCAGCATTCGCGACTCACTGCCGCCGAGTCGGACCGCACAGTTCGATTAGCTAGAGTGTATGCCACGGCGGTTGAGATGATCGGCAATGCGGAGAAGGCTTCGAAGTGGCTGCGCACTCCCAACCGCGCGCTGGGAGGCGAGCTTCCAATCGATCAATTGGATACCGACCTCGGAACCAAAGAAGTGGAAAATATCCTTGGGCGCATTGCCTACGGCGTCTATAGCTGATGCGTGTTTGGAGGATTTGCCGCCAAGTCCATGCTGCCGGCGCCTTCTCGGGTGAGGGCGCTCGCCTCTACGGCGGCCGATGGAACAGCCCAGGCGTGAGCTTGGTGTACACGTCTCCCTCGCTCGCCTTAGCTGCGCTCGAGACCTTTGTTCATCTGGAACCCAATCTGCAGCCCGACGATCTAGTCTCGATTGAGGCGGAGCTTCCCGACGATGTCCCCACCGAGCGCCTTGATCTGAAATCCCTTCCCCGCAATTGGTATGAGCTGAGAGATGAATCACTAAGGATATTTGGCGATCATTGGATTCGGGCGGGCGGGACAGTCGCCCTGCACGTGCCTTCCGCGGCGATTCGCGGCGAATGGAATGTGCTGCTGAACTCCGCGCATTCGCATTTCCCCAGGATCAAGTTCCAACAACCTAAGCCCTTCGAGTTCGATCTTCGCATGTTTCCGTAAAGTCTTCCTTCACGAAGAATTGATTCCGGACAGGGAGACCTAGGCTAGGTGCCGGACGCCTTTCAATCTACAAGCAGCCGTCAGGCACATTTCAGTCGAGGGAATAATTCCTTGCCACAGAAATCGAGGCTGGCGGAGAGGGAGGGATTCGAACCCCCGATACCCGTCAAGGTATGGCCGCTTTCGAGGCGGCTCGTTTCAACCACTCACGCACCTCTCCGCATCAACGGCAACCGAATTGTGGGTCAGCTGACTCAGTCTTCGCGGGCGACAAGACCGGAGCAGCGCTTTCAGTTTAGCAAATGCACTGCTGAGCGTCATACAGCGCCGCGTGGGTGTTGCGGTTTTCAGTGGTGCTGGTTCGCCGCCACGTCAGAAGGGAAGAGATAACTCGACAACATACGCTTCATCTCGGAGATCACGCGATCGCGATCTTCGCGAGTTGGCTGCTCGTACGCGTACGCGATGAGCCGCTCACCTGCCTCGCTGACGATGCGCAACATCAGGTCGAGTTCCGGCGTGTTGGGAATGCCCAGCCGCTCCAGCATGAAATTCTTCAGCAGCGCGGGAGGTCCAACACTGGGCGACGCCTGGCGTTCCTTGGTAACGGCGCTGATGTAGCGGCCAAACGAGATGGTGCGGAAGTCGGGATGCGCGTCCAGATAAACGATGTAGGCGTCCACCACGCTGTCAAGCACGAGCGCTGGGTCAAAGGTCTCCAGGTTAGCGAGTTCGCGATCCAGGACCTTCATCACCGACTCTTCGAGCGATGCGCGGAACTGCTCCACGTGTCGCACCGCGATCGCATCAATGATGGTCTGCTTGTCGGGGAAAAAGCGGTAGAGCGCGCCAATCGACAGCCCTGCCTCGGTGGCGATGCGTGTCGTTGTCACGTCTTCCAGTGGCATCTGCTCCAGCAGGGAACCGGCGGCGTCCAGCACGCGCTGGACGGTATGCTGGCTGCGCTCTTGAACTGGCACTCGCCGAGCCGAGGTCGAGACTTCAGCCTCAACATGAGGCGCATCGAATTGATTATTAAAGGGCATCGTCGTTAGCGCGAAGCCAGGCGCCGGTCATTCTCATTGACATCATCCCACAAATGCGGTAAAAACGAAAGGGAGTTCGCGTTCTCGTTTCTGGCGGGACTACAGGGGGGTTGCGAAATATAGGGATCCTTCGACTTCGCTCCCTTCGGTCGCTCCGCTCAGGATGACAGTCGCAAAAGTCGTGCTCGCTCTGCAGCGAAAAGCGAAAAGCGAAGAGCGAAGAGCGAAGAGCGATTCGCTGATAGCTGACGGCTGATAGCTGACAAACTCCAACGAGGTTTTACCGCATGGGTGTTCCGGTTTCGCAGATGTGGACGGTCGCCACGTACGTCCTGAAGCAGAAGATCAAGGGCCGCAAGCGCTATCCGCTGGTGCTGATGCTGGAGCCGCTCTTCCGCTGCAACCTGGCTTGCGCCGGATGCGGCAAGATCCAATATCCCGCGCACGTGCTCAAGCAGAACCTCTCGCCCGAGGAATGTTTCCGCGCGGTGGACGAGTGCGGTGCGCCAATGGTGTCCATCCCCGGCGGCGAGCCGCTGATGCATCCGCAGATCGCCGAGATCGTGGACGGCCTGGTCGCGCGCAAGAAATACATCTACCTGTGCACCAACGCGCTGCTGCTCAAAGAGAAGCTTGGCCTGTTCAAGCCCAGCAAGTACCTGACGTTCTCGGTGCACGTTGACGGCGAGCGCGAGCACCACGACTTTTCCGTCTGCCGCGAAGGCGGGTTCGACATCGCCATCGACGGCATGAAGGAAGCCTTGCAGCGCGGCTTCCGCGTAACCACGAATACCACGCTCTTCGATGGCGCCGATCCCA
>PLQW01000245.1 GCA_003160215.1 Acidobacteriaceae bacterium | reverse complement strand
CGTCTCCGGCACGCAGCTTCGAGCTCTGCACCTGCTCGGTGCGGTCACCCTCCACGATGCGGTTCGCGATGGTCTCTGCACGCGCCTTCCTGAGTGTGTCGGCTTGCGCTTTGCCGCGACCCTCAGCCATGGCTTCCGCAAAATTGGCGAACAGCACGGTGAACCACAGCCACAGTGTGATCTGCAAATTAAAGCCAAAATTCTTGGGGTCGCGGAGCAGCAAGACGGTGGTGAGCACGCTGCCAACTTCCACGACGAACATGACAGGATTACCCATCATGTGACGTGGATCCAGCTTGACAAAAGAATCCAGGATCGCGCGTCGCACGATCTTGCCCTGCCAGACAGCTTTCGATTTCGATTTATTTCTTGCCATGTTGGAAGCCTCAGAACGTCTTGCCTGCCGCCATCAGCAGGTGCTCTAGAATTGGTCCCAGGCTGAGCGCCGGGAAAAATGTCAATGCGCCGACGATCAGGATCACGCCGATCAGAAGCACGGTGAAAAGCGGTGTGGTCACCGGGAACGTCCCCAGTGACGGCGGAACATATTTCTTCTGGGCCAGATTGCCGGCGATAGCCAGCATGGGGATAATCATCAGGAACCGGCCAATCAACATGTCGAACCCAATGGTCGTGTTGTACCAGAGCGTATTGGCGCTGAGCCCGCCAAATGCGGAGCCGTTGTTGCCGGCCCCGGATACAAACGCGTACAACATCTGGCTGAAGCCGTGCGGACCAGGATTGGTGATGCTGGAAGTGCCGAAACCATGGACCGATGAAATTCCGGTGAATATCAAAATCACGAGTGGAAAGATGAGCGACACCAGCATGGCCATCTTTACGTCGTAGGCTTCGATTTTCTTGCCTAGATATTCCGGCGTGCGGCCGACCATCAATCCGGCGATAAACACCGCCAGCACGACGTAAATCAACATGCCGTACATTCCGGAGCCTACCCCGCCGAATATAACTTCGCTCAACATGATGTTGACCAAGGGCACCATTCCGCCCAAGGGCATAAAGGAATCATGCATTCCGTTGTTTGCACCGCAACTGGCATCCGTAGTCACGGTTGCAAACAGCGCGGAGTTGGTAATACCGAAGCGGACCTCTTTGCCCTCCATGTTGCCGCCCGGCTGGGTCGCAGTCGCCTGCTGATTCACGCCGGCAAGAAGCGGATTACCGCGGGCTTCGGCCCAGTAGGCGACAGTCACTCCCACCAGGAACAGGATCGCCATTGCCGCCCACACCGCCCAGCCATGACGCTGCGAGTTGGTCATGCGGCCCAAGGTGTAGGTCAATCCTGCACCAATCGTGAAGATGGCGAAGATCTCAAGCAGGTTGGTGAAAGGAGTCGGGTTCTCGAACGGGTGAGAGCTATTAGCACTAAAGAATCCGCCGCCATTGGTGCCGAATTCCTTGATGATCTCCTGCGACGCCACCGGTCCCTGCGCTATGGTTTGGGTGGTGACCGTATCCATCACCGGCTTGCCCGCCGCGTCCACAGCCGGCTTACCGTCCGCGCCCACATGCTGGACTTGCTGCGGTTCGACCAGCTTCACCGTGTCATAGGGCTTCAGGTTCTGCACTACTCCCTGCGAGACCAGCACCAGCGCCCCGACGATACAGAAGGGCAGCAGCACCCACAAGCAGGAGCGGACCATATCCACCCAGAAGTTTCCGATGGTCTGCATCTGGCGGCGGGCGATCCCACGAATAAAGGCGATCGCCAGCGCAATGCCGGTCGCTGCCGAAATAAAGTTGTGGTAGGTCAGGCCGGCCATCTGGGTGAAGTAGCTCATCGTGCTCTCACCCGAATAGGCCTGCCAGTTGGTGTTGGTAGTGAACGAAGCCGCTGTATTCCACGCCAGGTGCTCAGGCGTGACGCCGGCGAACTTCTGCGGGTTAAAGGGCAGATGTCCCTGCACGCGCTGCATCAGGTACAGCAGCAGCATGGACACCGCGCTGAACAGCAACATGGAGAAGGCGTATTCCGTCCAGCGCATCTCATGAGTTTCGTCGACGCCGGTCGTTCGGTAGATCAGCCGCTCAATCGGCCGCAGCACCGGGTCCATAAAGGTCCGCTCGCGATTGAATACCCGCGTCATAAACACGCCCATCGGCTTGGTGACGGCGAGGATCAGCGCAAGAAATATGACGATTTGAAGCCATCCATTGGCGGTCATGTCAGAATTTCTCCGGACGCAACAGTGCGTAGAAGAGATAAATCATCATCAAAGCGCTCACGACCATCATGATGGTTGATTCCGTATGCATAGTTCCCCCTTACCGCACCCGGTCGCAGAAGTGTACGTACCCCAGCGACAATGCGAAGAAGACAACTGTGATTGCAACAAATACCAGGTCCTGCATGTTCATCTCCTGAATCTCGAGCGGGCTACCACGGCCCCTGTTTGCGGCCAAACCACCAGATGACCCCGACGGTCGCTGTGTCCTGGTCCTTGGAAAAAACGTTTTGCGCGCTGGTGAGGAAGATCGGTTGATTCGACCAATCGCGCCGATACTCGTACTTCATTTCAAATCCGTTTGCGACCGTGAAGTCGTACGTTGCCGTGAACTCCTTCAGCGCCTCGGTGACTCCGCTGAAGAGCCCGCCACGGTCGGAGAGGTACTCTCCGCGACCGGCGAGGTACGTCCTCGGCGTGAGCTGATATTTTGCCCAACCAGCGCCGCCCATGGTATGTGCCGGAGCCGAGGACTGGCCCGGTCCGGCGCTGGCCCACAAGCGCTGAATGACGTAGTCGCCTTCCAGCTGCAACGTCAGCTTCGGCGTGGTCTGCCACGTCACATAGCTGTCGAAGATGTGCAGCTTCCCGTCCGGCGCGGGACTGATCTTCTGGAAGCACAACCCCGGCTGCACCGGAACCGGTCCGCAGTCAGAAACCGGTGTCGCATCAGGATGTTCCTGGCCAAAGTAGTAATTCACCGTCCAGCTGATGTTCTTGTTCGGTGTCAGGACAAAACCAAACATCTCGTCCTTGAAGCCGTTGGTAGGCTCGGTCTGGTTGGTTCCGTTCACGATCCAGTAGTTCAAGGCCAATTTCTTGTTGATCGCATACTGCGCGCGAATCCCCATGTGATAGAACGGCAGAAAGTTGAACCAGTATCCGCGCGAATAGTTCATCTGAAATTGGCTGTAATTGCCTTCCGCCCCCAGCGAGCTGGCCCACTTCCCAAAATCCACCGTAAGACCGCTGCCGACAGGCACGACATAAGTGCCGTAAGCCTGAAAGATGTTGCGGTAGATAGTGGGACGTGGTTCGTTGAGGGGGTTCCCCTGCAAGGTTGCTGTGGCCTGCCCAAATTGCAGATCCAGGCGCGCTCCATAGCGGCGGCCGGCAGCGACATCAGGAGCCCGCTCAAAGATGAGCGCGGCCTGGTTCAAGCTAAAGGCGTTGCTGCTGACATCATAGGCGCGTAGAAGATTCACCCGTCCGACCGGGCGGTTGAAATTCCAGTCGTAATATCCGTCGATCGAGACGTTGATGGTCGTGCCTTTCATAAAGTCCAGCACACTGCGATCATCCGCCGACAGTACTGCACTTGTCTGTGACGGCGCCGCACTTTGTGCAACGCTATCAGTCGTGCTGTGAGCCGGATCGTCG
>PLQW01000030.1 GCA_003160215.1 Acidobacteriaceae bacterium | reverse complement strand
AATGCGTGACCGTCGCTTCGAACTCCAGAACTTATGCGGGCTGTGCCTCTTGGATCGCTTGTCTTCGTCCGGTTCTTGTTCGAGTCCCTTTCGGACTTATGAATAGTCGCAAGCGTTCGACCGGTCGACCATCCTTTCAGCGAAGGTCACGTGTGGTAAGAATCCCGTATACAACCCTTCCAGACGACTCTCAGCATCGGATAAGAGCGAGCTAGCTGCCGATACTCAATTTTGCCGTGCGGTGAATCCGCTTCAATGCGATATACTCCGTTGTCAGCCATGCGAGGCTAAGCAGCGCTATTAACGCGATGATGGCCTGCGAGATCACGCAATATAAACACCAGACCTCTAAGACGTACTCTTCAACGAAGGTCAGGCGCAGGGCAAAAGCTAATCCGACAAGAGCTGCGAGAAACACCAGGAACCGCTGACGCACCAAGGCAAGCGCTCCCAACACAAGGTACCCAGCGATGCCGATAGCAGCCACGGGCACGTGAGCGATTTCCGCAAAGGAGCTATGGTTTACGATGCCGCAGTCCCACGTTTCGTTTATGGAGCACGGCTTAGTGGCGTTGGAATAGTGAACGCGAAGAGCCAGCGTGGAAATCACTGCGCCGGCAAGAGCCAGACAAACGATCAGATAGCGCATAGTCGTTCCACTCCTCGTAATGCACTTACTGGCGGCATTGCCTGAGAC
Organism: Acidobacteriaceae bacterium; assembly: GCA_003160215.1. GTDB lineage: Bacteria > Acidobacteriota > Terriglobia > Terriglobales > Acidobacteriaceae > Bog-257. The sequence continues at coordinate 2,723 of PLQW01000030.1, read as the reverse complement.
TGCATCAAAAGAACTGGCCCATACAGGATTCATCCTGATTTGAAATTAAGATTGAGGGTGAAACCTGTTCAAAACAGGATGTTTATCACTTCTAGATGTAGATTACATCCTTATACGATAAACTGCAAGCCGTTTGTCAAATGCCGAATCCGCCCAGGCAGGCANNACAGGCAATTTGCATTGCGGCCTCAAGGCCGACCGGTAATTCTTGAAGTTTGCGAAAACCGCCGCGACCCGTGATTCCTTTTCGCTGTGGCATGCCAGGCACACCCCAACCAGCAGAATTCTGCGTTGTTCCTGCAAATTGAATGGGCGAGCACCCTTGCGCGTTGTTGTTCCGGTGCCAGGATCTTGGAGGAATCCGATCCAGGCATCCTGTGGCAATCCATCAGCCTGGCTAGTCGGGTGCGTGGGCGTGAACTGCCACTCCCCCACATTTCCCTGCACCACATAGGTCAGCTTGCCCCGCCCGTAACCGAGGGCCGCCGGGTTGGCGTGGCACGATCGGCAATCCCTGGCCTGGCTGGCCGTGGTGTGCGGCGAGATCGGAGCATACAGCCGTAGAAAACGGCTCTGCTCTTTGGCGCCGGCAGGCAATCGCAAATCCATGATCATTCCCGGCGCGAATGTCGTAATGCGTTCTGTCGCTTTCCCGTCCGCTGTCGCCGCAAGCTCAACGCCCAGAGCCGGCCCGTCACCTTCAAAGTCCGCTGCATCTTCCAGCCACGCGCCCTTCACAAACTTCCCTGCCAGGTGGTCCCAGCCTTGCGCGTTGCGATCGAAGGAGGTATGGCACGTAACGCATTGTGGCGCCCACGCCGCGTGGCACGCGTCGCACGTCAGCCGCTCATGCACCGATCCCACAAGTGCGCAAACCGTAGAGGCGGGCTTGGGCTGCAGGATCTGGCCCAACTCAATGAGTGATAGCCGCGGGCGATTGTCCGGTCCCAGAAAGACATTCGCATACGCCACCGCGCTCGACTGCGAGGCCACGAATCTGCGGCCCGGTTCGTTCAGCTTGCGCATGGCTGCAATCTGCTGTGTCTCCGCATCGAGTTGCGAAAAGTTCTTCGCCGGTGTCACCCCGGTTGCGTGGCAATCCGCACACGAGATCTTTACCGCATCGCCTTCATGCGCATGCACCGCGCCATCGCTCATCACCTCGGCGGCCACATGGCAGTCCACACACGTCATGCCTTTCTCGAAGTGAACGTCGGCCGGATGCTTCTCAAAGACGCGTCCGTCGGCCAGCACGCGAAATTGGGAGGGCCATCCGGGTTTGGCCTTTGCCGCAGCCTCATCCAACTGCGTTTCGTGCCAGCCTTCGTAATTGGTGGCGATGCGTCCTGAGCGGCTGTGACATCCGAAACAGGCCTGCTCTGACACGTGGACCGAGATATCCGGGTGATACAAAGGCGCCGTACCCTTGAAGTGACGTTCGAGCTCCGTGGCTGCGGCGTGATCGTAGCGCAAGTGACATGCCGAACAGCCGCCGCNNACTTGTCCACCGCGACCACGCCGCTCATGGTGTTCATCAACGAACTGCGAACGCGTACGGCGACCTCAGCGTGGCAGTTGCTTTCACCGCAGGTGCGATTGACGATAGAGAGATTTCCCGGTGTCAGCGTCATCCCGCTGTGCGCCAGGGCTTGATTACGCGTAAAAGGATTGCCTAAATGACAGGACGCGCATCCCGCCGTCTTTGGATCGTGCGCCGCGACAAATCCCGTCATGTTGGCGTGGCAGGCAAGGCAGCCTTCGCGCTGGCCTGCAACAGTTGNNAGTGCGGTTCGCCGGCCCAGACAGCCGCGGGCGATTCGAGCTTCCAGCCGTCGCCGCGAAATGCGATGCCCACCACAGTCAAAGCTGCGTAGGCAATGGCCGCGCTCGCCAACGTCCATTTGACTGCAGATCGCAAGGGCGGTGGAAACACCGGCAGCAGGATGAGCGAAAGCAGCCCGAGCAGCGTAAGCCATACGGCGATCTGCGGCCATGGAAGCCAGTGCAGCATCTCCTGAAGGCCAACGAAATACCACGGCCCCTTCTCAATCGGCTGCGTGCGGCTCTCAAGCCAAGGAACAAGGAGTGCAGAGAGCGCGAGCGACGGCGGCAATGTCCATGCGATTGCCTGGGCGCGCGGCAAGATGCGCCGCGCATGTTCGATGGTGACCAGCCAGATCACGATCGTTGCTGTGCAGGCATGATGAAGATCGATTGTCTGCAGATCGGCGCCGGAGCCCGTCAGCATGCGCACAAGAGACGCGCCAATCCAGGCACAAAGCCGAGCAACGATCGCGGGACCTGGAGGGCCTGGGTGGCGGCGCCATCTCCGCGCAGCAGAAACCCGGAAAGCATGGCGGCCAGCACAATCGGAACCGTAAGGCTCAGCCGCCACCAGACGCCGAACGTCACCTTGGTTTTGCTGCGCCGCAGCATGTGCTCCAAAACGTGCGCGAGAGTTAGAACCAGAAAAGCCTGCGCCGACCAGTAGTGCAGGCTGCGGACGAAAACGCCGGCGGGGTTCTTAAGAAGAAGAAGTGCAAGTGAGTCCAGCGCCGTGTCTGGTTTGTAAGCTGGCACAAGCAGAATGCCGGTAACCGCGCAAATCACAAATTCTGCGAGCGCGAGCATTCCCAGCGCCGGAATGCGCCGCCAGAAGCTCTCGCAGACTTGCTTAGACGCGTTCATTGTTTTTCAGGGTGATCCGCACCATCGCGTTGGCA
>PLQW01000050.1 GCA_003160215.1 Acidobacteriaceae bacterium | reverse complement strand
GCCGCCGACGCTGAAACGGTAACACTCTCCTGCTGCGTTCCGACAGTCAGATGCACCGGCAAGTTGACAATCTGATTCGCGAGCAATACGACGTCGTTTGATACAAACTTTTTGAAACCCTGGAATTCACAGGTAACGGTATAGGTTCCAGGCTGAAGGGAGGGGAATTCGAAGCTTCCATTTGAATTTGCGGTGGCCTTCGATTCCNNTGGCTTCTCGCAATCACCGCGGCTCCAGGAATAATAGCACCTGTCTGATCAGTCACTGTGCCGGAGAGTTGCGCCGAAACATCGATCTGTGCCTGCAGGAAAGTTGGTACGGTTACGAGGAATGTGAGAACAGCCAGGCCGACCCAAAGCCGACCAAGCCTCCAATGTCTGTTCGCCTTTGCCTTTGCAACTGCGTCTGTCATGTCCAAGCCTCCAATGGAGCACCACTCCAATTGTTTTTGCATGCGAGTTTTCGACTCGTCTGTGACCGTAGACTTCGACGAACCAACATCTGTGCGGAATTCGTTTTAGTTTGGGCGTTCGGAAAATGCGGTAAGCATTTATCCGGCTACACCCAGCTTTCTTCCTTTGGACTCCCGNNTCCCTCGGTGGTGCGGCACCGTCGGCTTGCGAGCGTAATCGAGACGAACTGATGGAAATTGGCGTGGTGCGAACTGTGCCGCCGAGCATGGCTGAAATCTTCGTCGCAGCAGACATCACCAATACAGCGACATTTCGCTCGCCAATATTTGAAAGTCTGTGTGTTTCCATGGAAACACTGACAGCCGCCACGACCCGCCTTGTGTAATCGCGCACGGGCGCGCCGATGCAACTGCCGCCTTCGAGTGCTTCCTCAAAATCGGTAGCGTAGCCGCGTTCTCGGATGCATCGGAGGTCGTCTTCAAGAGCTGCCTCACTGGTAATCGTGTGCTGCGTTCTGCGCACCAGGCCTTTGGACCCGAGTACGATCTTGATCATCACCGGGTCGATGTGCGCCATAAGCGCTTTTCCGACTGCCGTCGCATGCGGATATTCCACGCGCTCCCCAATGCGCCACGGACTGTGTCCGGTGCTGAGTGTGCCGATCTGCTCGATGAAGATAATCTTCGAATCGATCAAATCAAGTGTCGCCAAATTAGCCACTCCTCCCGCCGATTGAGCCAATTGCCTCAGGACAGGTCGAGCAACCTCGCTCAACCGCAGTCGCTGGTGAACCAGATGGCCAAGTTCCAACAATTCAAGCCCGAGTCGGTACCTGCCCCTCTCACCGTCTTGTTCAATGAAGCCAAACTGCTGAAGTGATTTGAGAATCCTGTGCACATCGCTCTTCAGCAGTCCGGTAAGCGCCGCTATCTGGGTCAGCCCGAGGGAAGTTCCACCATGGAACGCCCGGAAGACCTGGCAAACCTTTTCAATCGTTGTGGCTGTTTTCATGCCATCACGGACCATATAGCAACCGCTATTTAATAGGGAAGAGCCAAGTTCAATTCTCTTGAACTTTTCAGGCAACTTGTTAATTGGGTCGATGCGTGGTTTTTGGGCCTATTCTGCGCTACACCAAGCACCATTCGATCTGCGATGGAAACAATTAACGGAATCAACATATTGGAAGTCTTCAATGTCTCAGAATCTCCTGGAGAGTGAACGCGCTCTTACGCCAAGTCTTGTCGCCCGCGATGATGCCCCAAAGGTCGCTCTTTGCCCCTGTTTCGCCGTAAAGCGTGTCTGGCTTGTAGCCGCCCTCAAACTCGTCCAGCGAAGCCCAAAGGAAAGCTCTCTCACAACCGGGAATCGTGGGCAGCCGATGGAATAGGTTCTTCATCCATTCCGACCGTAAGGCGTCCTCGCGCTGCACCACCGGATGTTCCAGAATCTCCCTTCCCGCATAGAGTGGCTTAAACGTCACGCCAGACTCGGGGTCCTGCCTGTAGACTTCATACTTATTGCTCAAACTCCCGGTTCCCCACCACCCGATCTCGGTTACCCAGAATGGCTTTCCACCTTCTCCGTGTTGTTCCATGAGTGATCTGAATGCGCGCAGATCTCGTTCTTCCTCTGTCGCATCAGGCTGGGTTCGAAAAATGTTCCACTCTGCGTACTCGTGTACGTTGCCGATGTCATAGTACCCTCGTGCAAGATCCCAGAACGCTTCCCTGCCCAGCGCATTCACCGCACTGGACTGTGCACCGGGTAACTGGTTGTATGCGCATGGGAGCACCTTTGCCTGTGGATCAGCCGCTTTGATGATGCGGTAGCTGGGCTTCAAGATACCGTCCACGTATGCTCGAAGCGTCAAGCCGCGATGTTGCCCAGCAGGCTCGTTAAGAATCTCCCAGTAATGAATCCTGTCCTTGTAGCGATTCACCCAGGCGCGGATAAATCTCTCCAGGTACTCCGGGTGATCGGCGAGCACCTCCGCCAGTGAGCTTCCTGCCCACGCAGGAACTGGAGGGTTATCGAAATGACCGCCCAACGTGGCAAGAATCTCGATGTGCTTGGCCTTGCAAGCATCGACAATCCGGTCATAGGTGCTCCAGTCAAACTCGTCTTTCTGCGGTTGCACAAGGACCCAAGAGAAGGCTATGCGATTCCACCTGACGCCGAGCTTATCGTATTGGTCGACTAGCCAGACTCCATTCGTTTGGAAGTCGTAGTTTCCCGGCCGGTTTACATCGGGACGAATGAAGTTGAGGCCGATCCGCTGTTGATTGGGGGTCTGTATCACCTGTTGCGTTTGGGCGATGGCCATTGTGCCTGTGAGTAGCGCGATGCCGATTGGGAAACAATGGAAGATATTGCCGATTCTCATGAAACTCCTTGTCGTTGACGCTCGCCGTCAGTTCCTTCTGTACTGTCCTTGCGATCTTCACGCACTTCACGGTTAGGGAGGTTCATCACGTTTAAGGTGGGGGCGGAAACTCCCCAGAATGAGTCAATTGACGGTACTTTCTTCCTGCGCGGTCTGCTTTGTCGAGAGATCCAATTCGCAAATAAGCTTGTGCAAGCACTCTGTAAGCGGGCGCATAATCGGGGGCAATCGCAACCACCTTGGACAACATTGCGATAGCGCGCTGTGAGTCTCCTTTGCTGGTT
>PLQW01000037.1 GCA_003160215.1 Acidobacteriaceae bacterium | reverse complement strand
TTGAAGGCCTCTGGTCCGGGACATCGATGTGGGAGATCTACGCCCTGTCGGAAATCGGCGAACTGAAAACGCGCGCCGCGCTCAAGCCTCTGAGCGAGCTGGAGCTCGACATTCTTTACGCGCGCGCCAAGACCCGCCTTTGGGAAAAAATGGAGCGCCTGCGCGGCGTCCCTGCCCTCAACATTACCGACTTTGGCACGCGCCGCAGGCACAGCTTTCTCTGGCACGAGTACGTCGTCAACTCCATGCGCGACACAATCGGCGACTGCTTCTCCGGAACCTCGAACGCATATCTCGCCTACAAGCACGATCTTGAAGCCATCGGCACTAACGGACATGAGCTGCCCATGGCCATGGCGGCACTCGCACGCGACGACGACGAGTTGCGCGGCTCCCAGTACGCGCTGCTTGAACTGTGGCAACAAAGCTATCAGGGAGAGCTGCTCATTCTGCTCCCTGACACCTTCGGCACCACGCAGTTTCTGCGCGGCGCTCCCGAGTGGGTGGCCAACTGGACAGGCCAGCGCATCGACAGCAAAGACGCTTATGTTGCCGGTGACGAATACATTGCCTGGCTTGAGCGCCACGGCTGCGATCCCCGCCAGAAGCGGCTCATTGCGAGCGACGCCCTTGACGTCGAGCAGATTCTCGGCCTTCACGCTTACTTTGCCGGAACCCTGCTCAACGGCGCCTCGCCCGACGACTTCCGCTCCGCCGCTGACTTCCACGATCCGCGCCGCTGGATTCCGGAGCGCCGTATCCGTTTCAGCGCCGGCTGGGGCACCCTGCTCACCAACGACTTCCGCGGCTGCAATCCTCAGGGCAACGACGGTTTTAACCCCGTCGGCCTCGTGTGCAAGCTCAGTGAGGTCGACGGCAGGCCCGCGGTCAAGCTCTCTGACAATTACTCGAAGGCCTTAGGCGATGCGAAAGAAGCCGAGCGCTACCGGCGCGTCTTCGGCGTGGCCGGTGTCGCCGACGCGCCCGTCTTGATCTGAATCACGGATCGGCTTTCGAAGATCGGACATCGGCACCGACCCAATCCCTCAAATGTATCCGCTCTTTTCAAAGTGGGCGATTGCGGGCTGCGATTCATCGAGCAGCTCTTTTCGCCGCCTTCGAGCGCTATTCGGCGCCTCTGAATGACTCCAAAACCGCATGATTGACTCAATCCGAAAGCCGCTGAATGTGAAATTCCCCGGGCTGTTCACCTCCTTTTAACAAACTTGTAAATAAGCCGTCATATCTTCGCCCTACAGTCAAGACACCTCGCAGTCAACGCGTCCTCTCCCCCTTTTTCAATCTCAATTCAAGTTTCCCTTTGGAGGCGAAGCATGAACGATCGTTCCGCAATCAAGTGGCCCTGGGCCACTGCACTCTTCGTGTGCCTGCTGGTTCTGGGCGCAGGCATCGGCAACTTGCATGGACAAAGCACCGCAGGCACCATCTAGGGAACCGTCATAGACCAAAGCGGCAAGGCGATTCAAGGTGCAGACGTCGCCGTGGACACTCCATCGCTGGTGGAAAAGACCGTCGTGACGGGCGAAGACGGCAAGTTCGTCGCGGCCGGGATACCCGCCGGTACGTACAGTGTGGAGATTTCCGCGACTGGCTTTTCGACCGAAATACAACACGATGTGGCCGTCGCCGCGGGAGCGGTTGTTAGTCTTCCCGTGTCGTTGTCCATCGCCTCGGTATCTGAGGAAGTCACTGTGGAAGCGAACGCGACGAATTCCTTAGCTACAGAACTCGCTCCCGTGAAGGCGCTGATCGACATGGCCTCGCCCCGCAGCGAGATCACCAGCCAATACATCCGCGAGTACACCTCTCCTGTCACCGATTTTGCCGACATCACCCAGGGAGCGCCCGGCACCGTCAGCTACAGCACCAATGGAGTTGGCAATGGTCAGTCTAAGACCTGGTTCCGCGGCTTTGCTGACGGCGCCTTCACGATGACCTGGGATGGTGTTCCATTCCAGGATTCGAATGATCCGACGCACCACTCCTGGGCCTACGTTCCGGCGCCGGCCATCAGCTATGTGGACTTCGACCGCAGCCCAGGCACGGCGTCCGATGTTGGCCCAACCAACTTTGCCGGCTCCATTCACATGTTCTCGCCCCTCATGGGCGACGCGATGACCTTTAAGCTCGCTGAGTCTTACGGCTCGTGGAACACTAATCAGATTCTTGGCGAGTTCAACTCCGGTCTCTTCGGCGGCAAGAACCCCAAGGCGAACGTGTGGTTTGAAGGTCACCACAACTCGTCGGATGGCTATCAGACATTTAACGACCAGCAACGCACGGCCGGAACCCTCAAGTTCAATTACAAGTTCTCCGACCGGACGAATCTCACTCTGGTCGGCACCTCGATCATCGTGGACAGCAATACGCCTGACAGCGACCCGACCCGGCAGCAGATTGCCGATCATGGCTTGAACTACATCATGGACGGCACGCCGCTGAACCCCGATGGCTCGGCAAACGCGATGTACTATAAGTTCTACACGTATCACGTGCCGACCAATTTCGAGGTGATCACCTTTACCAAGGATCTGGGTCGAAGCTGGAAGTTCGAGACCAAACCATATACGTATTCCTACTCGAATCACCAGCATCTGCAGAAGAACCAGTCCCAGGACCTTCTGGCTCCTACACCGAATGAAGTAGCCGTCAACGCCACCAGCGCGGTGGACAAGCTGAACCAGTACAACCGGGGCGGCGAAATCACTACGGTAAGCGCTGCTTCGCGTTACGGCGTTTTCCGCGTCGGCGCCTGGTATGAGTACACCACCACGCACCGCTATCAGATCAAGAGCGATCCGCGCACCTGGACGGATTCACCACTGCTCGCAAATGTAAAGTTCCACGAGTACTTCAAGACCAATTCGATTCAACCTTACATCGAATATCAACTGGTGGCTATCCCCAAGTGGACGATCACTGCGGGCGTGAAGAGCGCAACATACACGATGAATCTGAACCAACTCGCTGACGGCAGCACAGTGGGCAACCTGGGTTGCACTTCCACCACCATTGCAGGTTGTGCGGGAATATCCGTAATGCACAGCGCGTTCTACAACAACATCCTGCCCTCGTTTGAGGCCAGCTACCGCATTCGCAGTAACTGGTCTGCCTACGGCCAGTTCGGCCGCGGTAGCGAAATTCCTCCCAGCAGCATCTTCGACGTGACCGGTGCGCAGGTGGCCGTTACTCCCAATCCGACTGTCGCAACTACTTATCAGGGCGGCTCGGTGGTGCAGCTCAACCACTTGAGTCTTGACGCTGACGTTTACCATATCCACTTCGATAACACTTATTCGAGCTATAAGGTAACGGACGTTACCAAGCCCGACTTTGGCGATTCGTATTACTATGCCACTCCACCTTCCAATACCACCGGGTTCGAGGCTGAGGGCAATTTACTCGTGACCCATGGCTTGAGTTTCGACTTCAACGGTACGGCCGGCGAAGCCAAGTATGAGGCCAGCGCGGGGCAAACACTGGCGAATGGCATGGTGCTTCCACCCACTCCGGTGGCTTGGGTTGCCGCTACTCCCAACTACACCGTGGGCGCGGGGGTAACCTACCAGGACAGGGCATGGGATGTGGGTTTCTTCAACAAGCAGATCGGCCCCCGGTGGATGGACAATAGCAGCGTCCATCAGACGACACAGTTGAATTCCTTCTGGATGAACAACATCTTCGTCAACTACACCATCCGCAGGGGATCGCTCTTCGATCAATCGAAGATCAAGCTGAGCGTCAACAATCTCTTCGACAATCACGATGTGGTTTCGCTCGCACCCGGCGTCGGCCCAACCCCCACGGTGCCCTATGCAGTGTCCGGCCTCGACCAATTGCAGTTGCTGCCAGGGCGCAGCATTATGATCACGTTCCAACTGNNACTGGGCTTGTCACCCACAGAGAGGTAGACGCAAAAGTTCGCGTTCCCTTACCGGAGCGTTGATCGGCAGTAAAAGCCTTCCGGCAGATTTTCGCCGGAAGGCTTTTTCGTTCTCCAACAGTTTGCCTGCAACCGTGCGCTGTAGGCCGCCGCTGTTTCTTCGAAAAAGAGGCGCCCGCAAAGAGTAATCTGATCTGCGTGATGGCAACAGCAGCGTCACT
>PLQW01000276.1 GCA_003160215.1 Acidobacteriaceae bacterium | reverse complement strand
AATTAGTGTTAACATACCCTAGGGCGGTTCTTCTCCTCTTCAAGCGTCGTCAGTGCTTTGTCCCGCAATTCGGTTTGCTCCTGCAACTGCTTTGACAGACCCGGAAGCTGGCTGTTGACGGCGTATGCCTTTCGCTTGCAGGTCGTGTATTCGTACCAGTCATGGAGGTGTGTCGAAGTGAAGTGCAGCGAGCCGGCGGCAATCGGCGTGGCCGGCGTGATAAACACGTAGAAGATCGACGCCAGCACCGGATGGCCGTGCAGGAAGTTTGCAAGCGGGTTTTGTGCAAGTTCAGATGCGAACGCTACCTGGTAACCGCGAAGCACTCCCCACGCAGCGAGCGCCGGAACAGCCAATGCGGCTATGAACCGCCAGGCGATCTTCCACAACTTGCTGAGGCGCTGGGCCTCAAACGTATTCCAGGCCAGATGGAAGATGACAGCAGCCATTGCGCACAGCCCAAATGCCGCAAAATCCTGCCAAGTCGAGTCCGCGACCCCGAGCATATCGAGACTCGGAGCAAGCATCCCGGTCTCAGCGACGATCGAGAACAAGCCAAACGGCTGGCTGATGTCGCAAGCCATGTCAACAGCAAGAACCACCGCGCCGTCATTGGGCGCAGGCACTGCTACGGGCAGTAGTGCCCCTAGGCTAAGCAAGATGCGCGAGTGCCTGCGCTCGTGGATTTTGCCGGCGTTCGGAAGCCTTTACATCGCCGGCCTCAAGCCTATTCACGTTTTCTCTTTTCGCGAGGCCATGTCGGCAAAGAAGTTGAGCGTCGCCCGCCAATACAGCCTGCTGATGACTCTGAAGCTGTTCTTAAAGTTCTGCAGAGCTGTCCTTGAGATCAACTGCCTTGATCCTGCTTCAATTCGCCTTCCTAAGCGCCCGACGCCCAGGGTCGAGTACCTGACCAATTCGGAGATCCAAACTCTGCGCGAGTGCATCGACAGCTCGCGAATATCCGGTGTGCGCATGCGGGCATTGTTCGAAACGCTTCTTGCTACCGGCATGCGCATTTCGGAGGCCTTGTCCTTGAACCGTGATTCCATTGATCTGAACACAAAACAAGCCGCCATTGTGGGCAAAGGCGGCAAGAAGAGAACCGTATTTTTTCCAGACGAGGCTCTGCGCTGGATCCTGCGCTACGCTAACCTCAGGAGCGACCACAACCGGGCCCTTTTCGTCACCTATGGGGCTGATCCAAAACGCCTAAGCCGTGGTGACATTCCGCGATTCTTCAAAGCGCTGGCACGTTTGGCCGGGATCGAGAGGCATGTCACTCCGCACTTGCTACGGCACACGTTTTGCACCAATCTCCGCAACAATGGCGCAGACATCAGCCTGATTAAGGAACTAGCCGGACACAATAACATTCAAACAACAGCAAGGTACTATCTCGCAGCAGATACCGAGCTGCTTCGAGGCGCTGTGGCACGCTATCTCAATTATTGCTCCAACCAAGGTCAAGCGGGCTCTCCTGCCGCCGCCTGAACGTCATAGCGGAGATACTTTTGGTGTGCCGCCTTCGCGGCGCGGCGATCCAGTCCGAGGTAATACCGGCAGGTTGTTTCCAGGCGTTCATGGCCCAGGATTTCTTTGATGTGCCCAATCGGACATCCATTGAACAGCAGTTGGGTCGCGGCAGTGTGTCGTAAAATGTGGGGCGTGACCTTCTTGTTGATGCCCACAAGCCTGCGATGGCGTTCGAAGTAGCGCCAGAGATCGTCGCGTTTAAGCCTGGTCCGGCCATTCCGGCAGACGAAAAGCGCAGGATAGTCGTCGGTCCGCGACTCCAGATATCGCTTGATCCATCCGAGTGCCCGGTCGGTAAAGAAAACAGTGCGCTCTTTCTTTCCTTTGCCGATAATCTTGGCCTCCCGCCGCAGCAGGACGTCGAAGTGCTGTTCACCGTTTGTATGAGCTCGCTTCGCCCACTTCAGATTGGGCAATTGACGCTGCTCATTGATTTCACGGGGCTCCTGGTAATGCAGGAATGCAAGGTACAAACTAAACGCACTCACTCGTACCGCTTCTTCGTTGATATCGATTCCAGCTATCTGGTCACGAACAATCTTCCGGAGCTGCGAGCGAGAAAGCCTCTTTCCATTCTGCTTACGAACTTGGTATCGTACGATGCGACGGAAGGACTCGACCAAGAAAATTCCCGAACCACAGGCGAAATCCGTGACACGGGGCGAGCGTTCCAAGACCTCAGGTGTAAGGCTCCTAGCGAGAATAAACTCTACCAAGGTACTGGGAGTGTAATGTGGCCCGTGGTTCTTGTCTTTCCCTTTTCCTCGTTGTAGAACTCTTCATAGATACTACTGATGAGTTCGATGGGTATTACATCGAATCTGTAGGCGAAGAAAAATAGCTGCTGCTGCTCCGCCGTTTCGCCCAGAAGCAAGCCTCTCAGCAACGCTAAATGCTCTGGCTCGACTTTCTGTCGCTCCTCTTCGTCCACAGGAAATATGTCGCCGTTGAAATCTTTTGCAAGTTGATCAAACAACGCGTATGTGAAGTCTTTGTCTTCCAGGACGCGAGGATAGCAGAGACTTGCCAAATCCGATTGCGCAAATGGACGCTGCTCTGAATCTGTGAGCAACTTGGTCCACGTCTTGCGTTGTGCGGCAACCTTCTTGAAATACTCGGGGACAAGTACTTTACGATCTTCCAAGTAGCGGACAAAGATCGACCGGCCGATTAGCGCGTGGGCGTACTTAGCTTTTAGTCTTCTGGCTGGGAGCGCTTCATGTACTACCCTGAGGTCTCGGATCAGGGCCCTGTCCGCCCGGTCGGCTCCGCGCGCAAATCGCGAGTCTTCCCACAAACGGCCTGACTCGATTTCTTCACGTCGGAACTCGCTGAGTTTTGCTTGAACTTCAGTCGCTATTTTTACCTTCTGGCTGAGAAGACGCCCCCTGTCATCTGCCCTTTCGCCCGGCCTGATCGGCGCCTTTCCAAGATCATAAATGGCCAACTCACCAGGACGGGCTAAGAAAAGAAGCTGTGGACGCGCCATGCACCAGATGCGGTTATAAAACACTCGGAGCGCGTTGTCGCTTTGGTCATCCAACCGCGCAAAAACAACCACCGGGTTCTGATCTACAAAAAATACTCGTTCAGCTCCCACGTATTTCGCGAGAGCGAGCCAGTCCCCTTTCTCCAGCCATTGATCTGGTGTTGTGTTGCCAAGCTGTGCTTCAGCAACTAGCAGCTCTCCCTGTGAGAACCCAAGACCTGTTGCTGCAGCTTCCAGCAAAGCCTCTGACGGAACTAGTTGTTCTGGCGCAGACAAGGTCACCATTCCTAGGAATCACCCTTTGCGTGACGCTGAGAGACAATCGCGCTGAAAATGCAACACTCTCGCAGTATGGAGAATCATGAGGATCTTGCCAGCTACAAAAACGTCTACATACGATTTTCAGCCGATTCTAAAACGGCTTCATCTGCTTGAAAGGATTGGTCGGGGCGAGAGGATTTGAACCTCCGACCCCCTGGTCCCGAANNCGCCCAAGGCAGGTGCGCTACCAGGCTGCGCTACGCCCCGACATAACAAGTTTCAATTCTACCGCAACTTACAATTTCGCCGCTGGCATCAATCGATTCCACTGTACCAAAACTGTGCCAAAATCCGCCCGAATTAGCTTAGCGATTGTGGCACAGCAAATTGCGATCCCGGGCGTCCGCTAGCGCTGCAGGCACTGCATGAAGAAGACTGGAAAGAACGTCATGCCCAAATTGTTGCAGTCTGGGATTTGCGCCGATTTCGTAAAGTCTCTCCTTGCACGTCTCACATCTGTCCGTGACCTGGCTCACTGCATCGCCGGACGATTCGCGTTGCAATACAAACGCCTGCTGGAGCAGGGTTGGTGTCCCTCACCGGCGTCCACATGCGCCTCTGAGCGGGGACCGGTCTCTGCGCCGCAAGCTTTATTCGCGGCGTGCATTTTCGGCTAGGCAAACCCAAGGCCTGCGGGTTTTCGCGTTGCTTGTCCCGGATGATCGTAGGTTTGCCCCTCCGAGCGTTTTTCATACTCGGCTATAAGCCGGGAAGGTCGGAATAATCATGCAATCAGAGAAAGACGAAATCCTCTGCCCGATATGTCACGGCCACGGCCGCGAACGCAAAGAGCTTCTGGTCGTGCGTTGGCGCAGCCGCGAGTTCGAGCTGGCGCTGCAGAACATCGCCGACGAAGCAGCCTTCGGGACCACCGGCGGTCTCGATAGTCCGTTTGAGATTAAAGAGCCCGTTTACAGCAACGAATCTGACTAGCCGCCGTCCGGCGTCCGCCGCGGCGGGCGCCGGAAACGGCCCCCGGCCAGTCGCAACCGGACCGCTCTCAGGGTCCACCTGAGCCCGATCACGGTGACACGCCACCGGAAAGGCCAGCAATCATGCCTGCCACTGCTCCCGCCCGAAGAATTGTAGAAGACCTGGACCCATTAAACATTGTGGCCCAGCAGTTCGAAATTGCCGCGGACTACCTGAACCTCGATGCGGGATTGCGTGAGGTGCTGCGCCGTCCCCGTCGCTCCATTTCGCTGACGCTTCCCATCAAGATGGACGACGGCGCCATCCGCGTCTTCGATGCCTACCGCGTGCAGCACAGCAACATACGCGGACCGTACAAAGGTGGAATCCGCTATCACCCCAGCGTCACCCTCGACGAAGTGTCGGCCTTAGCTGCCTGGATGACGTGGAAGTGCGCCCTGGTGGACGTACCCTTCGGGGGCGCCAAGGGCGGTATCGGCTGCGATCCCAAGCGCCTGTCGCGGAATGAACTGGAACGCCTCACTCGCCGCTACACCTATGAGATCGCGGCGCTGATCGGGCCCGACCAGGACATCCCCGCGCCCGACGTAAATACCGACGCGCAGACCATGTCGTGGATCATGGACACCTACAGCATGACCACACGTCACGCGACTCCCGCGGTCGTCACCGGCAAGCCGACCTTCCTTGGGGGTTCTCTCGGCCGCTTCGAAGCCAGTGCGCGCGGATGTCTCTTCGCCCTCCGCGAAGCCAGCAAAGTGAGGGGCCTCGACCTGAAGACTGCGACCGTCGCCATCCAAGGTTTCGGCAACGTCGGCGGCGTGATGGCGCGCCTGCTCTGGGACGAAGGCGCCAGAGTGATTGGCGTCAGCGATTCGAAAGGCGGCATCCTTAATAAGGAAGGCATCGACATTCCCGCCTTGTTGCGTTTCAAGGCGGCCACCGGCAGCGTTGAGGCTTTTCCGGGGTGCAGCCCGATCCCCAGCGACGACGTGCTGAAGGCGCAATGCGACATTCTGATTCCCGCGGCGCTGGAGAACCAGATCACAATTGAGAATGCGGGCTACGTCCGGGCCAAGATCGTCGCCGAAGCCGCCAACGGCCCGACGACACCAGAAGCCGACCTCATGCTCAGCCGTAAAGAGGTGATGGTGCTGCCCGACATTCTCGCCAATGCCGGCGGTGTGACTGTCTCCTATTTCGAATGGGTACAGGACCTGCAACAGCTCTTCTGGGACGAGGCCGAAGTAAACCGCAGGCTGGAGCAGGCGATGGTGAAGACGTTTCACGAGGTTCACGACACTACCAAGAAGTACGGCTGTGACTATCGCGCTGCGGCATACATTGTCGCCATCGGGCGTGTCGCCAAGGCAGTCATCGAGCGCGGCATCTGGCCCTAGAGTTGGTGCGGTTATTGGGTTGCGACATATCGCAACCTCTTTGCAGGCAGTACACCGAAGCCTGTACAGGGCCGCTCGCATGAGCGGCCTTTTTCGATCGCCTCACTTTGGCGAGATTTTTGTCATCACGAGTGGGCTTCAGCCCGCGAGGGATCTGCTGTCTTCCCCTAGCTGTCGGTCCCGGCGAACAAGAAAGCAGATTCCTCGCTGCGCTCGTAATGACAACTCCAAGACTGTCAGGGCCTGAGGACCAGTTACTCACTCGCGGAACCCAGTTCTGAAGGCCCGCACTATCCACGCTACATTCACTTTGGAATTCTTCCAAAGACGCTCCGCTCACGACAAGCCAACGAATTCCGTGCTTTTGGCTGGCATTCGGTATAAGCTGCGATGTTCCCTATGCAGCAGCTCATGGCCCTGGAATCTTCCGTCCTGCAGTTCGCCGAGGCAGCCGTCAAAGCCGCGGCCACCGTCGAAATCCTCGAGCGCTCTCCAGCTACCTTGCGCGATGCCATCCTGCGCGCTGTGGGGGACGCGACGCGTATCCTCTTTGCTCCTCCGCATGAACTTCCCGTCGCGCTGTTCAGCGAATTCGCGGCGGATTCCCGAGTGGTGGCCAATCCAACTCCCGACGAGATGGTCCACTCAGCCGCAGGGGTGACGGAGGCCTTCGCCGGAGTTGCCAGCACGGGTTCGGTCTGCGTGGATGTCGGCTACGAACGCACGGGAGTGGTGAGCCTGCTGGCCCCGCTGCAAATCGCGGTGGTCGCGGCTGAGACCATCGTGCCGAAACCGCGTGACCTGTTTCGCTCCGACATCCTGGATGGTAAGGGGCTGAAGCGCGACTTCGTTTTCGTCACCGGTCCCAGCGCCACCGCGGACATGGGCCCGCTGGTGCGCGGCGTACATGGGCCGCACAAACTGCACATCATCGTGGTGAGGTGAGCCATGGCCGCGCCCGTGAATTCCGCAGATATCCAACCGCGACAGGTAGCGAACAAGAGCAACAAGAAAGCCCTGCTCGACGCCATCCGCATGACGCTGGATGTGCAGAGCGCCGCCGTCCGGCTCAACACCCAGACCTTCAACCGCAACCGCTACGCCGCGACTGCGCTGATCGGCGATTACAACGAACTGAAAGATCGCGCCCGCCAGATTAAAGAGGCCGCGATCGCGAACCTTCCCGAACTTCTGCGGCGGCTGGAAGCAAGCGTGCAAGCCAATGGTGGGCATTTCTACCTGGCGAAGACCGCCGCCGCCGCCAACCAGTACATTCGGGACGTGCTGGTGCGGCACCAGGTCAAGCGGGTAGTGAAGGGCAAGAGCATCACCTCGGAAGAGATCAAGCTAAACCACGCCATCGAAGCTGCCGGCATCGCCGTGGCCGAGACCGACCTGGCGGAATTCATTCTGCAGGTTGCGGACGAGCAGCCGTCGCACATCATCGCGCCTGCTTTGCACTATTCCCGCGAACGCATTACCAAGCTGTTCAAGCGCAAGTTCACCACCGATCTGCCGCTCGACACCGGCGAAGAACTCACGCGATTCGCCCGCGAAAAATTGCGCGAACAGTTCATTGCCGCCGATGCAGGCATCTCCGGCGCGAACCTGATTGCCGCCGACAGCGGCTCGCTGATGCTGGTGGAGAGTGAAGGCAACATCCGCATGACGATGACGCTGCCGTCGTTGCACATCGCCATCGCCGGCATCGAAAAAGTTGTTCCCTCGCGTACTGACTTTGGCCCGTTTCTCGAACTGCTGCCGGCCAGCGGCACGGGACAGCCGCTCACGTCCTACGTGAGCATTCTGCACCCGCCGTTGCAGTCGCCGCCGTTTGTCGCTCCGGGCGGGACCGCCAAGCCGCGCGAGTTTCACCTGGTGCTGATCGATAACGGACGCAGCCGCATGCGGGAAGATCCGGTGCTGCATGAAGCGTTGTATTGCATTCGTTGCAGCGCCTGCCTGAACTCCTGCGCTAACTTCGAAACGGTTGGCGGCCACGCTTTTGGGGGAGAGACGTATTCCGGCGGAATCGGCGGCTCGTGGGAAGCAGGCACCGGCACGCTGATGAACGCGCGATTCAGCGAACTGTGCACTGCCTGCTCGCGTTGTGTGCCGCAATGTCCGGTGCGCATTGACATTCCCTGGCTCAATGAGAACCTGCGGCAGCGCATGAATCTGGAGCAGCCGCCGTCGGTTGCCAAGTCCGCATTTGGCGCGATGACCGGCAGCGCGGAGCAGGACCGGGTTGCGCCGCTGCAAAAACAATTCTTCGGGAACTATCACAGCTTCGGCAAATGGGGCACGCGCTTCGCTGCATTGGCCAACGCGTCCATGCACCTGCCGGGAGCACGTGGCTTGATGGAGAGTGCGTTAGGGGTCGATTGCAGGCGCACGCTACCTCCCTTTCCCAAGAAAACGTGGGAGCAGTTGTACCACGAAGAGCGCGGCGTGAAGCCTGGCACGATCGAACCCGGCGTGGTGATGCTGGCGGATGTGTTCACCAACTACGGCGCACCCGAACGAGGAATGGCGGCGATCCGTGTGTTGCGCGCCATCGGCCTTGACGTGGCGCTCAGCCCGGCCATGCCCGACGGCCGCGCCGCGATGTCGCAAGGAATGATGGAGACGGCGCAGCGGCAAGCGCGCGCGCTAGCACCGGTGCTCAAACGGTACCTGGACGAAGGCAGGAAGATCGTCGTGCTTGAACCCAGTGTGCTGGCCATGCTGCGCTTCGACTTCAAACATCTGCTCGGCGATCCGGGCACGCAGACGCTGCTTGCGCAGAACAGCTTTGAGCCGCTGGAAGTGCTGTGGGGAGTCGCGCAGGAGTTGCGCCTCGACTTGGCGCAGATATTCGCCGCCCGCCGATGCCCGCACGGCACGCGGCTCTTCTACCACTCGCATTGCCAGCAGAGGACGTGCAATTCCGCGACGCAAACCGTCGAGGTGCTGCGCGCGGCAGGTTTTGATGTGGTGACGTCCTCGGTGGAATGCTGTGGCATGGCGGGCAGCTTCGGGTATAAACGCGAGTATTACGAGTTGAGCATGGCCGTCGGGGAAGACCTGTTTGCGCAGGTGCGCCGCGCCGAAGAGGGGAGCGGACCGCGAACCCTGGTCGCGAGTGGAATTTCCTGCCACGAGCAATTGTCGGCAGGATTGGGCCGCGAGGTCTTTCATCCCGCGGAATTGCTGGCCAGCACGCTCTGATGCGGACACAATTGCCGTGCAGCTCTTGAATCCTCGAAACCCGTGCCAGAACGGGACTTCGAGCGACTATGATCGGTCACGTAGATCACCTAATTATTTACCTGAGATATATTTACAAAGTTAGAGTTTAGCTGCACAATTTAATCTGCAGTCAGGCAGTTCTGGGGGAGGGCTGCCTTCCAGGCGCTCGGCGTTCAATACGCCGGGCGCCTTCGAATTTTTCGCCGCGATCTTGAGGTTCCGGCCGCTTTCTGCCAATGCCCCGCGCTTCCGCGTCAGGTTACTCTGGAGTTACCAAACCGTTGGTTGCGTCCCAAAGCAAGCGCCAGCATCTAACTTGTGTCGGGATGTTACGATGAACCTGACGGCTTGGCCGCCGCTGCGGTGGGCCGGGCGGACGACCGACGACCCCTCAGGAGGATGAATGGCAAGCGACGCAATTGTAGAGGTAACTGACGCCAATTTCGATCAACTGGTGCTGAAGTCAGAGCAGCCGGTCATGGTGGATTTCTGGGCGGCCTGGTGTGGCCCCTGCCGGGCGCTGGCCCCCATCGTTGATGAAGTGGCGCAGAGCTATAACGGCCGGGTCAAGGTCGGCAAGATGGACGTGGACAAGAACGCTTCGACTCCGCAACGCTACGGCGTGCGCGGTATTCCCACCTTGCTGGTCTTCAAGGGTGGCCAGGTGCGCGAACAGATCGTCGGCTACGTTTCGCGTGAGGTCATCGAAAAGGCGCTGGACAAGAGTTTGTAAACGAGGAAGCGTTTACGCGAGGCGCGGCTGCGGTCGCGCCTTTTGCGATTCGCCGGCGATTTGGGCCTTTCTTGGAAGCGCCGTTCCACTCATTCTCTGCCGGTAGTGACTCCCACAATTTGGGATGGGGAATGGGCTGGCCGAAGCCAGCCCATTCGGCTTGCGTACGCTTGGCATCAGAAGCAATCACTAGCAACTATTGGGGACTTGGTCCCGCATCAAGAGCGGTGGTCGCATCGGGGACGACGGTTCTCGCCTTGGGGCCAGCTACGGAAGCGGGACCAACGGCTTTTGCTGCATTGGCGCCAGCTACGGAAGCGGGACCAACGGCTTTCGCGTGGGTAGCAGACCCTACGTTAGAACCAGCAAGCTCAACAACATGCCACAAAGAATCACCTTATTGTCCTCCACTGTTTCGGTGTTTACCTGCGGCCAGTCAGGAGGGATTGCCGATCTAGGGGTGCCACTATGATCGAAGTGTTTCAAACACCCGAGGATTAAGGTGCAATGGGTATGCCAAAAGGGGAGCAAAGGAAACACTAGGGTTATGTGGCTGGACTAGCCAGGGGGCGGGAAACTCTTACCGACTGTGAGGAAAGCCTGCCATGGTTGATCCGAAGAGCCGAAACCAGCTAAAAGGCGGGGCAGCGTGAACCTAAAGGCGCCCAGCAAATCGCTTGCACATGATGGTTGCTTTCCGGTTTTTCTCTCGCGCCTTCAGTATTTTCGCAGAACTCCAATCACTCTTCCCTGCACCTGCACTGTGACTGCGGGAACGATGATGGGCTGCATAGCGGCATTCGAAGGTTGCAGGCGAATTTTGTTGCCTTCAAGGTAGATTCGTTTCAGGGTGGCGTCGCTGCCATTCACTAGCGCGACCACGATCTCGCCATCGCGCGCGACATTGGTTTTCTCCACCAGAACATAGTCGCCATCTACGATGTGCTCGTCCTGCATGCTCTCGCCCGTTACCTGAAGCACGTACACGTCTTTCGAGCGGGTGAAGTCGGCGAGCGAAATGGACTCGGGGTTCTCCATCGCCTCCAGCGGGCGGCCAGCGGCGATGCGTCCCATCAGCGGCAGACTCATCCCGTTCTCGGCCGCCGCCGCAGCAGCCACGGCGAGCGATTGCTTCATGCGTCCCCGCGGCTTCAGCAGATCGATAGAGCGGCTGCGATTGTAGTCGCGGTGCAACAAGCCCTTCTGCTCCAGGTTGGTGATGTGCTTGTGCACGGTCGCCAGCGAGCTCAGGCCGAGCCCCTCGGCAATCTCTTCGAACGACGGCGAATAGCCGTGCTTGTCCACGAATTCGGAGATAAAGTCGTACACCTGTTTCTGACGGCGAGTGAGTGCCATGGCTGGGCCCGGACCTCCACTCCTATTGTTAGCGAATAAAAGGCGAATGTCAACGGGAGTTTGAAGTGAGTCTTATTCAGTTGGTTCCTGGTGCCTCGCTTCCGCGCTCCCTCAATGACACCTGCAGCGGTACTCCGGAAGAGCCGTACCAGTCCATCCTGCGGGTGAAGTACATGACGGCCGCGATGGCTGCGAAGCTAGCCACAGCGCCTACCAGCAGGGCTTTGTCCTCCAACCGCAGCAACAGGTAGATGAGACCGTAGAGGGTGGCGAAGGCGACCAGAGCGCGCAGGCCGAACTTCCGGCTCTCGAACACCCATCCGGCATAGGCCGAGATGAGGGCGACCGTCGCGGTGGCGGCAATAGCAAAGGCGAGATCAAAGCCGATGCGTTCGGCAATCGATAGAAGCAGCAGGTAAAAGACCAATTGCGCCACGCCGATGAGAATGTATTGTGCTGGATGGACGCGTTTGCCGGTCGCCACCTCAAATAGGAAGTAAGAGAGAAAGACCAGTCCCACAAACAACAACGCGTACTTGAGGGATCGCGTTACAGATTGGTAGGGATCGGCCAGCTCGACGAAGGAAACGCCCAGCGCTGTGCGGCCCAATCGACCGATGACATCGGCGCTGCCTTCCGCCTGTACCCCGCGCGCGATGAACGGTACAGACCAATTCGCTTCGAATCCCCGGTCCGTGACCGTCTGCGTGACCGGCAGAAACCCTCCGTTGAAGCTGGGATGCGGCCAATCGCCTTTGACAGACACTGCGGTGGCCTTGCCAAAAGCGAGAATAGCAAGCCGCTGCGCGCCAGTAAACTTTAGCGTGGCAGTCACGTCGAACTTCGCATTCGGCTGGGCAAGGCCTGCGGCTCGCGCGCCAAACAAAGCAAGCTGCGTCTCGCCACCCTGCCGCAAATTGATCGTCACGCTTTGGAGAGCTGCGGCTGGCGCAAACGACCCAACCTTACCCCCGGCGGTGATGGTGGCGTCGGCCTGCGCGCCGCGTGCATCAGTGGCGCCCACCAGGAATTCCGCCCGATTCCAGTCCAGCCGTGCACCATCGGGCGCATTGGCCGGGATCCCAGAAAGGTCGAATGATGCATTAAAGGCGATATCCGACTGATACACCGGCACTTTAAACAGCGATCGGTGGCGCTCTTCGGTCTTCGTGCCAACGGCTGCCTCGGCGCGGCTTGGAAATACTATGTAGACTTCATGCTCCGCAGCATTGACCAGACTACGAGGAACTTCATAAGGGATGGCCAGCACCGGACCAAGGAAGGTCTGCGGCCCTCCGACGAGTCCGCCGACCTCGTTCACAACCTCGGCCGCACGATTGCTACGGTCTTCAATGAGGCTCCACACAAACAGCGCAGGAATCGTCATCAACAATGCAAGGAAGCAGACAACGATCAGCTTCACACCCATCGAACGAAAGGGCACCTTTACAGCATTGGTAGATTGATCGGTCATGCACACCCCGCTCAGGCCGCTTTCACAACGTCAGTAAGAGTGGCGCGGCTATTCCGCTCTACGGGGAATGCTATCACCAGGATGACGGACGGGTACACTGCGAAGGGATTGGTATGAGAGGTTCTGGCTGAAGGGGTGCTCCTTGATCTTGGCGCACCTCTTCTTACGGTCCCACCTTCATTTCGCTCAAGATCTCTTCCGCTGCGGCGATCCCTTTTGTCAGCTCTTCGTCGGTGTTGTAGAAATGTGGCGAGAAGCGCACGCCCGCCTTGGGACGGTAATCCACCAGCACCTCGCGCTTGAGTAGTTCGGCGCAAACCTGTTGCGCGTTGGGCATGTCAATCGACACGGTGCCGCCGCGACGCTCGGGATCGCGTGGCGTGTTTACCCGCCAGCCGTGGCGGTCGGCCATCGCAATGAGCAGCGCGGTCTGACGCTTCGACTTTTCGCGGATACTCTCGACCCCAGCTTCGGCAATGATTTTCAATCCCGGCTGCGCAACTTTCAGAGCGGGAATGTTTGGCGCGCCCTGGGTGAAGCGATAGATAGTTGGCGCATAACGCGTTGCGCCAATCTCGAACCCAAAGGGGTTTTCGTGGCTGTTCCATCCAGTGAATGTCGGCTCAAGCTTCTTCGCCAGATCGGGACGCACATACAGATACGCCGTGCCCGGCCCGCCACACAACCACTTCAGCACGCCGCCGGTGCAGAAGTCCACGTCGAGCTTTTGCACGTCGAAGGGCACAGTGCCCGTCGCCTGGAAGGAATCGAGCAATACGTAAGCGCCGACGCGGTGCGCCTTCTCCACGATGGCCTCCACATTCTGGATGAAGGCGCTGCGAAAGATTACGTGCGAGATCGGGACGATGAGCGTCTCTTCGTCGATCGCCGCAAGCAGGCGCTCAGTGTTGACGTTGATGCTGTCGTCGTTGCGTACCATCTCGACCCGAGCGCCGCGCAAACGTTGCGCTTCCCAGAGGTACATCACCGAGGGAAAATTCAGGTCGGTATAGACGACTTTGTTGCGGCGACCGCTGAAGTCGAAGCACGAAGCCACCGTCGCCTGGCAGGTGGTCACGTTTTGCAGACAGGCGACCGAGCCCTGAGGAGCGTTAAACAGCGCGCCGATCTCATCGCCGACCTGCGCGGCCAGCATCCACCATTCCTCTTCCCAGGCGCGAACGCCCCGCGTGTTCCACAGTTCGGTGTGCAGCGAATCCTCCACGCCGCAGGGCATCGCCCCGAGCGAGTTGCTGATGAGATAGGCAGTGCGGCTGAGGATGGGGAACTCGGTGCGGTAGCGCAGAAGTTCGTCAGGCATGGGGGATATTGTAGGCGAAGAGCCGGAGTTGTGGGAGGCGGCTGCAACCGGCTGCTGAAAAGCCAGCGAAAATCGAAAGCCAGAGGAAGGCTAGATCAGCTTTGCATACTCCGCTTTGGCGGCATGGAGGATGGGGATGTCGGGGTCGGCGTCTTTCCAGAGCGCAAAGAAATCCTGATATGACTTGCGGGCGGCTTCCTTGTCGCCCATCATCGCCTGCGCCCGTCCGAGTTGCAAATGCGCAAGAGCCCCCAGCACGAAATTTCCCACGATTCCCCGGTGGTCGAGCATCTTCTGGAACTCGGCAGCCGCCTGCTGTCCTTGGCCCGCTTTCAGATATGCCAGCCCGCGAATGTACACGGGGTACAGATACCCATAGAACGCGACGATTTTAGTGGTGCTGCCCAGCTCATACTGCATCGTCGCATTTAACAGCTCAATTGCCTTTACCGGATTATTCTTCTCCAGTTCGATGGCCGCTCGGATGCTTGGGATGGAGTAGTTCTGGATCATAGTGTCGAGAGGGAACTCACGGTTGAGCTTGTCGACCAGCTTTCGGGCTGGCGCTGCGTCTCCTGCGCTTGCTAAGGCAAGTGCCGCATTCACCTCCACATCAGGCCCGGTGCTCAGGGCCAGCGCCTCTTCCGCGCGCTGCCGAGCCCAGGCGGCATTGCCAATCTCGGCTTCCCGCAAGGCTTCGTTAGCCCTCCATCCCGCTGCCGTTTCCGGAACCTCGGCGTGCCTTGCCGATTGCACCGCTCTCTCAGAAAGCTGGCGGGCCTGGGCGAGGCGACCATGGTAGGCCTCGGTGTCGGACTGGGCCGATAGCATCCAAGCCTCAGCCTCCGGCTTGCCCACGGCCCACATCAACTGTTCCTGCATGGTCGCATTATCACCCCGAAGAAAGGCCAGCGAGTACCTTGTCTCGCGCAAGGAGGGACCATCATCTTGCTGCCGGGCTTGGTCGAGAAGAGCTTGGGCGTCATCCAGCCGATTCAGACAACCGTAAACCCCCACTAGGTTGTAATCGGAGGGATCAGACGACAAGCGAATTCGTTCTTGCATTTCGCTCGCCGCTTTCTCATAGCGGCCTAACACGGTGTAGATGAAGCCTAGAGTGCCGTGAGGTTTAGGATCGTCCGGGTACGTCTGGACCCACTCCAAATAGGTCTCAATGGCCTTTTCTTTCTGGCCGGTCACAAACCCGTAATAATGGCCCTCGATTCGCAAGCGCTCCAGGCGGCTCACCCGCTCGCGCAGTTCATACGCCCTACTAAAATTCTCGATCGCCAAGGCGGTCGCGCCGAGATTGTAGTAAGCCAACCCTAGGGCGTCGTAGGCGAGAGCAAAGTTCGGATCCAGCTCTAGCGCATGCTTAAGCAGCGGAAAGGCCTTCCCGCCCTGCATCTCAATCTTTTGAGCTTGGGTAAAGGCCTCCAGTGCTTCCAGCGATGAGGTTGTCGCCTCGTCCAGCGGAGCGCTGTACTTTTCTACCGAGGGCCGCGACTCGCCCAGCTTCTTGCGCAACTGGCTGCTTGATTCGCCGAGCATCTTCACAACTTGGTTGCGGTTCTCAGCCTCTGCGTCCGCACTCGCGATCGTGTCCCCCGTCTGGCAATTCATCGCCTTCAGCGTAATCAGGTAGTGATCTCCAATGGGAGCGATCGAGCCTTCCAACAGCACCTTGCTGTTGTTTCGTAGGCAGACTTCTTCCGCGACCTTTTTTGTGACTCGATCGTCCGGGGAACGGTTCATCAGCTTCAGGGTTTCGATCACCTTGCGATCGGAGAGTACGGTCAGAAACGGTGACTGCCCCAGGTCGGTGGCCAGCGCCTGCTTCAGGCTGTCGTCAAACACCGAATCGCCCGTGGTGTTGACGAAGTCGGCGAGAACGATAGTGTCTTTCTCTGTCAGGGTGGTGGCCTTCCGTGCGCGCCAGTAAAGTCCTGCGGCAACCAGCGCAACTACAAGGACTGCGGCCGTCGCCAGCAGCTTCCACCGGCTGAGCACGGGATGCTCCCTGCGACGCTTGACCTTCTCCAAGGCGGAGCGGATCTCCGCAGCCGTCTGGTAGCGCAGGTTGCGGTCCTTCTCCAGGCACTTCTGGATAACGTCTTGCAGCTCAGTAGGCAGTTCGGGATTGAGCTCGGCTGGAGGCGTCGGCGCACGATTCAAAATGGCGTCATGCAACGCCGCCGCGCTGTCGCCTGTGAATGGCCGCCGCCCGGTCGCCATTTCATACAGAATCAGGCCAAAGGAAAACAGGTCGGTGCGCGCGTCCAACTGCTGCCCGCGCACTTGTTCCGGTGACATGTACGCTGCAGTACCAGCGGCCCTAACGGGACGGCTAGGGTTCAATGCTTGCTTGCCACCGATTTCGGCCGGTATCGCTTGTACTGCGCTCGGCTGAAGGGGCAGCTTCGCCAACCCGAAATCCAGAATCTTGGCTACGCCCTTGGTGGTGATGAAAACGTTGGCTGGCTTGATGTCACGGTGAACGATGCCTTGTTCATGCGCAGCCTCCAGACCGTCGGCAATTTGAATCGCGATATCCAGTAACCGGTCGAGGGCAACCTGCGCCCCCGAAGCAGTGCCCTTCAACGCGCCTGAGGCCAGGCAGTCCCTCAAGGTTTGCCCTTGCAGCAACTGCATCACGATGAAGGGCCGGCCTTCGTGCTCTCCGAATTCGTAAATGGAACAAATGTTGGGATGGTCTAGGGACGAAGCCGCGCGAGCCTCCCGCTCGAACCGTTCCAGCGCCCGCGGATCGTTGCCTACCTCTTCGGGCAGAAACTTCAGCGCCACGGCGCGGCCCAGCTTCAAATCTTCTGCCTTGTACACCACTCCCATGCCGCCGCCGCCCACGACCTCCAACACGCGATAATGCGAGACCGTCTTGCCGGTAAGGCCGGCCGGCTCGAGCTGTAGCTGCACCCCAGTCCCATCGTGGCTGCTCGACACGACACCGGTTCCCGACATATCGCCAGCAGTGGAATCCACCCGCTCCACCCGCACCATCAGCCGGTAGCCGCGGCGGGCGACGGTCTCGATATATTTGGGATTGTCAGCCGAGTCGCCGAGCGCGACGCGAAGCTTCTTAATAGCTGCGTTGATGCTGTGGTCAAACTCCACCACGGTGTCATTGGGCCAAAGCTGCTGCTGGATTTCTTCGCGAGTCGCTATTGCGCCAGCGTGCTCGACGAGGATTCGCAGGATTTGGAGGGGTTGTTCCTGCAGTACAACCCGTTGGCCGGACTTGTGCAGTTCTCCAGACTTCAGATCGAGTTCGAAGACACCGAAGCGAACGCGAAGTGGCAGCGTGTTCTTCATCCGTTGGGAGAGATGTGGGGCAAAGTGTACACCGCTCCACCCTCAGTTCCAAGCGAAGTTTGCAGCCTCCCCACGAAATTCAACCGCGTCAGCCCCGGAAATCCAAGCCGAGCGTCAAGTTAAGCGGCTCTGGAATGAGTCGATTACCCAGATCACCGTTAGATCACCCACAAATCACCGCTGGTGCATTGTCTTCGCAAGCCAATTAACGCACACTCGGCACGAATTTGAACCGGATTAGCGAATTCGGTTCCTAGGCGGTGACCGACTTTGACCGCAGCACAATCGACGACGACCTCAGCTCAGATCTTCGCCACAACCCTATGACCACAAGGAGGTCACTATGAAAACGCAAACTCGATTCGCATCATTGTCACTGCCGCTAATCCTCTCCCTCACCCTGGCGGTGGTTCCATCTTCTGCAACCGACAACACGGGTAACACGGGTAAGGTTTCACTGCCGGCTCAAGACAGCCTGCCCACACCACAAAGCGGGCACGTCTACATCCCGGAAAGTAGCAAGGAGCAGCCCGAGGGTCATGCCCACACAACTCTCGTGATGTACAGTCTCGACGGTAGCAATCCTGTGCGGCTAGACTCCCCTGCTGCTTTGGAGGTTCCTGGCCCTTTGAGTACGGTACAAATGGCCGAGACCCCCCAGTCGCTGGGCTGCCTTTACGTGAGCAGCCCACAACCGCGTAGCTCGGGATGCATACCCAACTATGCTTCGGGGTCGGGCGGTCCCAGCCTTGCAGGTTATGGCGCAATCGCCGTAATAGAGGCTTACGATAACCCAACAGCGAACTCCGACCTGAATGCTTTTGACAGCTATTGGGGTCTGCAGCCAATGACCGCCACTAAGGTCTACGCCACCGGCCCCC
Organism: Acidobacteriaceae bacterium; assembly: GCA_003160215.1. Taxonomy (GTDB): domain Bacteria; phylum Acidobacteriota; class Terriglobia; order Terriglobales; family Acidobacteriaceae; genus Bog-257. The sequence goes on along the minus strand of PLQW01000276.1, from coordinate 56,460 downwards.
CCACTGGCTGCCCCACGGGCCCCCCGCCCCTACCCCCACCAGGACTTCGCGGCTGGGCGGTGGAGTCGTCCCTGGACATCGAGTGGGCGCACGTCTTCGCTCCCAGGGCCCAAATCCTCCTAGTCGAAGCCTGCACGCAAAATTTGAACGATCTTGTTTGGGCAGAGCAAGTAGCCTTCAACTACATCGTCGCTCACTACCCCGCCGGCGGGCAGGTTTCCAACAGCTGGCAATGGCCGGAGTTCTCGGGCCAGATTGCCGGTGATTCGTTCTTCGCGGACTTCGCCTATAACGGATTAACTGGATGGAACACCCATATCCTCGCCTTTGCTTCTTCTGGCGATAGCGGTTTCGGTGTGGGATATCCCGCCACCAATCCTTGGGTGGTTGCCGCAGGCGGTACCTCCGTGTTGCGCGACTCTGTCACCCATAAGGTCACTTCCGAGTCCTGTTGGGGCGGCTCCGGCGGCGGCACAAGTGCCTTTGAGACGTACGCCACATCCTGGACCGGGGGCAATATGGGACCGTGGGCTAACTATCAGTATCCCATCTTTGGACAGTCCAACCGACTCAATCCTGACCTGTCCTTTGACGCCGATCCTGCGTCCGGCGTGTATGTCTACAGCTCATACGGCGCAGGGGGCTGGACTGTTGTTGGAGGCACCAGCGTTTCGTCCCCGGCGTTGGCGAGTATCGTCAACCGGGCAGGCAACAAGCTGGGATCGGTCTTCCTGACTCCCATCGGCGATGACTATTTCAGCAACTTCGAAAACAACTTGTTGTATTCCCAACTCGCGACAGCTACGGCCTACCCTACGAACTTCTACGATGTTAAGACCGGTTCGAACGGCAGCTCCGCGGTCGCGAACTGGGACTACTGCACGGGCGTGGGCACCCCGCGCGACTTGCTCGGAAAGTAAGCTTTCGGTCATCGCTGTTCGACGGTCGGCTGCGAAGAGGTTCTGGATGACAGGGCCTCTTCAATTTTTCTGTGCCACGCCGTCGAGTTCGGTCACCACCGAACCTACAACCGCCATCGTCCCCGACCTCTACCGACGCTGACCACCCAGATCTTTAGATACTCCAGGCTAATTGACCTGCTCCAAGAGCTTTGGAATCAGTCGGTTATCCAGATCACCCACAAATCACCGCTGGTGCATTGATAGCGCAGACGAACCGGCGCATTGTGCGTTCACGAGAGCGGGAAAAGAAGCACAACTGGCCGCCCTGCTCTCAGTCGTGGACGCATTTGGGGGCGGGCGAACCATCCCGCCTCCGGGTGCGAGGCAATGTCCCAAACCTACAACCGGCGACGAGCGAAGCAAAGTCACGACCAGACGAAAGGATGATTCCAATGATGACTGACAAACGAAAGCTTTACCGGGCCACCGAGACGTTGTTCCGCGCCTTTCACTACCTGCAGCCGAGAATGCGCGGGGGAGCGCTGGCGCCCCCGAAGCCCATGAATGGTGAGGCGCTGGCGGGGTGCATTTTGCACGGCTGCATGTCGCGGTTAGTCAGGGAGCTGCAGGAGCAAGCCAATCCGGCTCTGACGGGCCGAATGCTAGAGCTCGACAGCAGATCGAGTGCTCGATGAACCGGCAAGCAGGGCCGCTCTCCCAGTAGCTCTTTTTTTCGAAAAACGCCACTTGTCAGTTCAATCTCGCTCGCGCATTTGCATGCCCGATGCTTTAGCTTGCGATCCTTCCGGATGCTGCTTCTGCCATTCCAATTCGCTTATGACTTGGATGGGGTCCAGTTTCTTCTGTTGCAGCGCGGTGTTAATGGCGGGCAGTTGTGCCGAGAGTTGATTCTGGAACTTCTTGATCACGTCCTCTAACTCCCGGCCCAATACTACAGTGCGCTCAACCTGCGCAGCGGTCGGAGGTCCGTTGTAGCTATTCACGTCGCCATAAAGGGTGGTCAGGAATTCGCGAAGCCGTTCCTCGCCGGTGATGGCCCCGCCTTCCTTGGTAGCCACAATCTCCGAGCGAATCTTGTCCGCCGAAGTGGCCAGCTGGGTGAGACGCTGGCGCAGGGGATCGTTTGCCGGCAGCTTGCTCGCCCGTTCGGTGGCGGCGTCGCGAATTCCGATGATCGAATCGACCGCCCAGCTCATGTGGTCCAGCATGTTGTAGAGCTTCATCGTCAGATCAAATTGAGCCTGGCGCTCCGCCATCGTGTACGTGGTACGCGGGTCTTCGACGACCTTTAGCTCGGTGGTGTACACCTCATCGCCCTTGGTCATTTTCACGGTGTAGGTGTCCGGCAGAACAAGCGGTCCCTGGAGGGCGCCAAATGCTGCGCTCGCCGCCGGAGGCACGCTGGGAGCTTTCAGTCTCATCGACCAGGTGGCGCGGTTCAGACCGCGATGCTTGGTCCCGCTTATGGTGTCGAGCAGCTTGCCCTGCGGATCGAAGACTTCGATCTTCATGTCGCCATAGATGTGGCGGCCCTTCTGGTAGTAAGTGATGAGCGCGTCCGTCGGCCGGCTGGGACCAATGAAGGTCTCGTCGCCCTCGGGCCACGAAGCATTGGCGTCGATGTACTGGGTGGCCGGGCGGCTGGTGATGAATGCCGCGGCTTTCGGCATCAGGTCGGGAGTCAAGGCGCGCAACGGCGAAATGTCGTCGATGATCCAGATGCCGCGGCCATGGGTAGCCAGCACCAGATCGGACTCGCGCGGCTGCACCACGATGTCGCGCACCGCAACCGCAGGGAAATCGCTACCTTTATATTGTGCCCACTTGTTGCCACCGTCGACGGAGATCCACAGGCCGAATTCAGTGCCTAGAAACAGGATGTTTGGGCTGACGGTGTCTTCCGTGATGACGTGGGCGTACCCGCGCACCCCGTTGTCCTGCGCTTGCAACGATGTCCAGGTCTTGCCGTAGTCGGTGGTCTTGTAGACGTACGGCTGCATGTCGCCGAAGGTATGGCGATCGAAGGTAACGTAGGCGGTGCCTTCGTCGAAGCGGCTGGCCGCGACCGTGGATACCCACGAGTTCTTCGCCACGCCAACGTTGCCAACAACGTTCGTCCAGGTCTTTCCGCCATCGCGCGTGATCTGTAAATTTCCGTCGTCGGTGCCAACCCAGATGATGTTTCCATTCTTGGGTGACTCGCTGATGGAGTAGATGGTGGTGTGCATTTCGGCGGCAGAGTTGTCAACCGTGACGCCGCCAGACTCTTCCTGCTTCTGCTTCTCGGGATCGTTCGTCGTCAGGTCGGGCGAGATGCGCTCCCAGGATTGTCCGTGATCGCGCGAACGGAACAGGAACTGCGCGCCCATGTAGATCGTGCCTTTTTCGTTGGGACTCATGGCGATGGGCGTGTTCCAATTGAAGCGCAGTTTCTTCTCGCCATATTGGGCGTAGGGCGTGATGGCACGGCCTTCATGAGTAAAGCGATTCACCCGGCCGATGGCGCCACCCTGCGATTCGGCATAAATGTACGCCGGGTCGGCAGGGTCCTCGAACATCCAGAAGCCGTCGCCGCCGTACATGTTCTCCCAGCGCGAGTTGCTGACGCCGCCGGGATACGACGAATCGCCCACCCATGAGCTGTTGTCCTGGAGGCCGCCATAGACGTGATACGGGTCCGCATTGTCCACGCTGACGTGATAGAACTGCGACACTGGCAGATTCATCTGGTGCTTCCATCGCGTTCCGCCATCCTCACTGCGCCACAAGCCACCGTCATCGCCGGCATACACGATGTTTGTATTCGCGGGATCGATCCAAACGGCGTGAAAGTCTCCGTGCGCCGCGCTGGAGACCGGACTGAAGCTGCGACCGCCATTCACGCTGAGCAAAAGAATGAGATCAGGTTTGAAAATCTTGTTCTCGTCCTTGGGATCGACGATGAGGTTGGCGAAGTAAAACGGACGCCACACCATAAACTGGCTGGCATCCATCTTGGCCCACGTCTTGCCGCCATCATCGGAACGGAACAGCGCGCTGGCTGCCGATTCGATCATGGCGTAGACGACCTGCGGCTTGGATGGCGCCACCGCCAGCGCGATTCGGCCGTAAGGTTTCGCGGGAAGGCCCTTGCTATTGGTGTCGGTGAGTTCCGTCCAGTGTTCGCCGCCGTCGGTGGACTTGTAAAGTCCGCTGCCCGGATCGCCGGAGCGGAAGGTCCAACCCTGGCGGCGAAAATCCCACATCGAGGCGAAGATGGTGTTCGGTTCGAGCGGACTCATGGACAACATGCCACAGCCGGTCGAGCCATTGCGGCCAGCCAATACTTTGCGCCACGTCTTGGCGCCATCGCTGGTCTTGTAAACGCCGCGCTCGGGGTTGTCATTCCAGAGGTGGCCGGTGGCACACGCGTAAACGGTGTTGGAATCCTTCGGGTCCACCAGGATGCGGGCGATATGCTCGGAATCTTTCAGGCCGACATTGGTCCAGTTCTCGCCACCGTCCGTCGATTTGTAAATGCCGTCGCCCACGGAGACGCTGTTGCGCGTCCAAGACTCGCCGCTGCCCACCCACACGATCTGCGGGTTGGACGGATCGATGGTCACGGCGCCAATCGACTGCACGTCAGGCTTGTCGAACACTGACTTGAAGGTGGTGCCGCCGTTAATCGACTTCCACACGCCGCCGCTGGCCGAGGCGGCAAAGACCGTCAGACGGCCCTGGTCGTAGATCGCGTCCACAGCGGCGATGCGCCCACTCATCTTGGCGGACCCAATATTGCGGGCAGACAAGCCCGAGATAGTGGAGGAGTCAAACTTGACGGGAGTTTGTGCCACGACCGCGATCGCGGACAAGAACAAGAAAAATGCGCACGACAAACAAGTAACTCGGACGGTTTTGTTAACACGGGAAGCAGTAATCATTTCGATTAAATCCTCTTACGCGAAGATCGTGTAGAAGCAGGGCAGGCGATATCTACCCGTATCGTTTATTTCTTCGGGGCCGGCATCTTGAATTGCGAATCGTCGATGGGAACGTTGACTTCAATCTTTTCGACGGTGATAACTGCGTGCTGACTGGGATCGTTCTTAGCGCCCACCTCAAGGGAGTAGGGATAATAAACGCCCGCTACCTGTTTGTACGATCCTAGAGCCTCCTCGCTTTCACGCACCGAACCGCGGATGAACTGCTGCTTTTCCCGCTTGATTTCCAGGTAGGTGTCGGGATCGAGGTAGTAATAAATGATGTCCCCATTTTTCAGAGTGACTTTGAGTTCGTAGACGTCGTCGCCATCAACTGTGTCGTGGCCCAGGTACTCGACTTTATTGCCCTTAGCCTGGTAATCGACCAGGGGTCCGTCGATGTCGGACTCTTCCATCAGGTCGCGCGTATCGTCTTCGCCCATTAACTCCGGGTCTTTACGGCCTCCGAAGGGTTGAATCTGCCAACCGGTTGAGCCATCGTAAGCCTGGACCTGGGTCATGCCCTGGACGGTGAAGTTCTGGCGCAGAAAGTTGCCGCGCTTTTTCTCCACCCCGATCACGGCGTAAAACCCGCTGACGTAAATCTTGCCGGTCATGCGTATGGTATTCACAGCCTTGATTTTTTCCAGGCCGCCGCGGGCTTGGATATTTTTGGCGACCAGTTCCTCGGCCGTCTGGGCTGAAGCCAGTGCGGTGAGACAAAGGATTCCGAGCGCTACCTTCAGGACTACGCGCATGCAGTTCGCTCCTCTTTTAAACGCAACAAATACTCTCGAAGGCCGGTATGCCTATTCGACGTGCAGCATGGTGTTTCGTAAGTTACGGCATGGGATCGGCTGGTTCCAGGTCCGGCACGGCTGTCCATTGTAACGCCAATTGGCTGGCGTGAACTCCAGTACTTTACCCAGCACTCCGCCTGCGGCTCCGTGCTGGTGCGAGCTCACCGCATAGATGGTTGGTGGAACCGGGCAGGTTCCATCGCAAGATTAGGACACGAGCCTTGATCGGCAAACAAACAGGTAGCGTCGCCAAAGCAGAGTTTCCTGCTGCTGCCGACGAAGAATTTTCTTCTAGACCGAAGTAGCGCATCTTAAAATGCGCGGGGGAAAGTGTGTCGCAAAAAACCCTTGACACCGCCGAGGTTGTCATGGATGGGCTAAACTGGGCCGCGCCTATGGCGCTGGATTTTCACCCATCAAGTCCACTGGCAAATGCCACGTTTGGTTCTCACCCACGGCCCTAAAGCCCGGTTCGAAAACGGCCATTTGCGGCACGACTGAAGCCGTGCCCCTTCAAAACCGATGTATGAGACGCCTTCTGAAGTTAAGACGCAACTTGACTTCCACTTGATGCCTGTCAGACTCAGGAATGTGCGTTCTCGCAGTCTCAACGACTTGCGCAATCGGCGATCGTGTCCGGGCGAATACCAGCTTTCGAAAGGAACCGGCGCAGAGCAATATTTTCGCGCGAAGCCTCGGCGGAGTGGCCCCTCTGTACTCATGTGGGGCGTCGAAGTGCTCAGGAGAGACGTGGAGCAGCTACGCCGGTCGTGCAACTTCGCCATAAACCTGAAGCATGCGACGCACGCTGGCTTCCCAGGAAAACTTTTCACACTGCTGCAGTCCGCGCGCCTTTAGCTTGTCGCGCACGCTCTGGTCAAGCAGCACGCGGTGCAGGGCCTTCATGATCTCGAACACGTTTTCCGGATTCACCATGACTGCGGCGTTGCCTACAACTTCGGGAATGGAAGAGGTGTTGCTGGTGACCACTGGAGTGCCGTGCGCCATGGCTTCCAGGGGCGGCAGACCGAATCCTTCATACAGCGACGGAAACACGAAGATCTTTGCCTGATCGTAGAAGATCCGCAGCACCTCGATGGGCACGAAGCCCAGGAAGCGCACATCGTTCTGGACCCGCCCCTTGACCACCGCGCGCCGCAGGTCGGGATGCTTCGAGACCTCATCGCCAATGATGATCAGCTTCAGGTCCTCAAACTGTTTTTCCTTGGCCAACTCGGTCTTGAGCGCGGAGAACGCCTCGATGATGCGCACCACGTTCTTGTGCGGGCTGATGCGGCCGGCGTAGAGCAGGAAAGGATAATTCACCTGATAACGCTCCGCGATGAACTCGCGCTCGGCATCGCTGGCATGGCCAAGGCGGAAACGGTCATCGAGGGCGTTGTAGATGACCTCGATCTTTTCCGGCGCAACCTGAAACAGGCGCTCGGTGTCTTTCTTGGAGAAATTGGATACGGCGAAGATGCGGGCAGCGCGATGCAGCACCCGTTTGGTGAACTCAAAATGCAGCCTGCGTTTCAGGGTGGATTGGCTGTTCACGCGGTAGAGGTGATCGAACAGATCATGCACCGTGACCACGTAGGGGCACGGTATGCCCTGCGGCTTCCAGAACAGATGCGGCACATGCAACAGGTCGCAGCCATTCAGCTTGAGGATACGATGCAGTTCGAAGTAGCTGCCCAGCGAGAACTCGTTGGGCTGCGCCGGGACCACGGCGAAGTTCGACGGCAGCGGCTCGGTAAACGGCAGCTTTCCGGGAATGCCGATGAGGAAATATTCGTTCTCATGGTCCAGCCGGGCGAGCGTGCGGATGGCGTTGCGGGTGTAGGTCCCCACACCGAATTCGTTAATGCGCCGGATGTCGATGGCGATTCGCACTACCTCAAGTGTAAACCGTGGGAAGCAGCGTCACGTGGCATTTACCCGAGCCTTGGGCGCTCGAATCCAACCCCGCGGCTAGAAGAGCGCGTGTGTGAACCAAACTTGGCATTTGCCAGTGGAATTTGCTGCCGGAAAATCCAACGCCGTAGGCGTGGCTCAGTCTAGCCCAGCACGCAGCCGCAGGCGCAGTGCTGGGTAAAGTGGGAAATAGATCCGAGTCCCGTAGGGGCGACAGGAGTTCTCACACACGCCCTAAAAGTCCCCGGCAGACGTGGATATAGAGAATCCCATTTGATCTAAGGGCTTTCCCGGCCGCCCTTACATCTTCACTGCCTCCGCGTGCTTCGCCCTGCGCGAGACGTACAACGGAAATGCCTCCGCCAGCTCCAGCACTTCCCGGCGAATCCGCGACAGCACGCCCTTGTCGGTACGGTTGTGCAGCGCCTCCGAGATCCACTTGCCGACCTGGCGCATCTCGGCTTCTTTCATGCCACGCGTGGTGAGCGCCGGACTCCCGATGCGGATACCGCTCGGCTTCATCGGAGGATTGGTGTCAAACGGGATGGCATTCTTGTTGACCGTGATGCCGGCCTCATGCAGCGCGTTCTCGGCTTCGCTGCCCAGCATGCCCTTGGCGAAGACATCCACCAACATGAGGTGCGTGTCGGTGCCGCCCGAAATAATGTGGAAGCCCTCGTCCGCCAAGGTTTGCGCCAGGACCTTCGCGTTGGCCACAATCTGCCGCGCGTAGTCTTTGAAGCTGGGCTGCATTGCCTCGTGAAAGCACACCGCCTTGGCGGAGATGATGTGCACCAGCGGGCCGCCTTGCACTCCGGGGAAGACGACCTTGTCGATCGGCGCGGCATATTCCGCCCTCGACAGAATTAATCCAGCGCGCGGACCGCGCAGCGTCTTGTGCGTGGTGGAGGTAACAATCTGCGCGTGCGGCACGGGCGAAGGATGCGCGCCTCCGGCGACCAGTCCGGCGAAGTGCGCCATGTCCACCAGGTAGATCGCGCCAACTTTGTCGGCAATCCGGCGCATGCGCGCAAAATCGATGAACCGCGGATAGGCGCTGCCGCCACCGATGATCAACTTCGGCTGCTCGTGCTCAGCGATCTTCTCCAGATCGTCGTAATCGATGGTCTCGGTCTCCTTGGTCACACCGTAGGGAACGATCTTGTACGTCTTGCCGGAAAAGTTCAGGGGATGGCCGTGGGTGAGGTGCCCGCCATGCGCGAGGTTCAATCCGAGAATGGTGTCCCCAGGCTTGATGACGGCGGCGTAAGCGGCCATGTTGGCGGTGGAACCTGAGTGCGGCTGCACGTTAGCGTGCTCGGCGCCGAAGAGCTGCTTGGCGCGGTCGCGTGCCAGGTTCTCGACCACGTCGGTGAATTCGCATCCGCCGTAATAGCGTTTGCCGGGATAGCCCTCGGCATACTTGTTGGTGAAGACCGAGCCGGCCGCCTCCAGCACGGCCTCGCTCACAAAGTTCTCCGATGCGATCAGCTCCAGGCCTTCATGCTGACGGCGCTCTTCGTTCTCGATCGCCTGCGCGATGTCGGGATCAACTTCAGCCAGCGCGCGTTCCATTGGATTTGCTTTCATGGTTGCGTCCTTCCCTCTCCAAATACTCTGTCCTGCTGAGCGAGCGCGGCGTTCCGCCTCGGATTTGTCATCACGAGCGCAGCGGGGGTCCCCAGCGAGGGCCGCTTTTGCCCTCGCTGGGGTGGAGGAGCGAGGGATCTGCTTTTGCATGGCCCTGCAAAAAGCAGATTCCTCGTGCCAAAATCGGGCGCTCGTAATGACAATTCATAAAATCAATCCATCCTGTCTACCGATGTCGGTTGCATCACGCCTTTGCCGCCCGCCCCTCGTCTTCGCGCTCGATGGCCGCGATTTTTTCCACGCGCCGCTCGTGCCGGCCTCCCGCGAACCTCGTAGCCAGCCATTTGTCCACGATCTTAAAGGCTGCATCTTGGTCGATCACCGAGGCTCCCAGCGTCAGCACATTGGCGTCATTGTGTTCGCGCGACCGCTCGGCTTCAAACTCGGTGTCCACTTTGGCTGCGCGAATTCCAGGGACCTTGTTGGCGGCGATCGACATGCCGATTCCCGTGCTGCACACCAGGATGCCCAGCTCGGCTCCGTGCGCGGCGACCTCTTCGGCTACGGCGCGCGCGAAGTCGGGATAGTCGCACGAGGCGGTCGAGTCGGTGCCGCGATCGTCAACTGCGACGCCTTGCGCGGAAAGCTTCTGCTTGATCTTCTCTTTCAGCTCGAAGCCGGCGTGGTCCGATCCCAATGCAATCTTCATCGCCAACATTGTAGCGCGAGGGGTGCAGGTAAGGATGTGAGCCCCTACCCGGCAAACGCTTTTGCGAGGAAGCGCGAAATGTGCCAGGCGTCCATGTACTTGTAGGGGCTCTCGCCGAGGGAGTAGTGTCCGCACGGCAGCGCCTTGATGGTGGTGTCGAGCCCGCGGCGCAGGAATTCGCCTGCCGCCTGCGCGGAGAATTCCGGCAGAAACGTCAGGTCGTAGCGGCCATAGATCATCAGCGACTTTTTCGGCCAGCGCTCGAACTTGTCGAAGTACACGATCGGACTGATGGACAGCCAGACCTGGCGCAGCTCGTCCTGGGTCAGCACGCTCTCGATTCCCTGCCGGATGTGGCGGGTCGATTGTCCCGTCCAGGTCACGTCGCCGAACGACGTCGAAGCATGGTTGAAGACATTGACGCTGACGCGCGCGTCGTGGGCAGCCGCGATAAATGCGTAACAGGAGCCCAGGCTGGTTCCCACCAGGCCCAGCCGCGCGTAGCCGCGCTGCTGCAGCCAGTCGAGGCAGCAACGAATGTCGATGATGCCTTGCCGCGTGGCGTCAATCGTGCGCCCGATGTTGGCGGAAACCGCGTAGTCGGCGCGCGTCAGCCCCGCCGGGCGGCGGATGTCATGGTAGGGCATGCTCATGCGTAACGCCGAGATGCCCAGCAAATTGAAAATGCGGCACAGCGCGTTTTGGCTAACGCCGTCGGCGTTCCACTGTGGAATGACTATCACCGCTCGCCGCCCTCGCGCCGGAAACCAGCGCGCGTTCATGCAATTGTTCTCGGGATACGGCAACTCCACCGGCGAGGTGAAGCGCAGGTAGGTGCCGAGTTCGTCCTTCGGTTGCTTCCTGGGAGCGTCGCTGCCGGTGTGGAAGAGTTCGACCTTGCGCTTTTCCAGCCGAAAATCCGATGGGACCTTGTAGGCGTAAAACTGATCGCTGTTGGTGACGATGTGATCGTTAGCTGCCGACCAGTAAGCCAGCATCGCGGCTTTGTCGCTCTGGTCCTGCGGCGGAGGGAAGTTCTCCAAGCTGGGCCAGCGGCTCGCCCATTCAGGGCCCCATTCGAATGGCCTCACCACGCGATTGTTGTCGCGGGTGGTCATTCGCGCTTCCCAGTCGTGCATCCAGCGGCGGTAACGTTCTCGCATCTACTAGAACTATACCGAAGCGAACGAGGCGCAGTCGCGCCTAACCCAATGAAGATGTGGGTCTGTGCGGTGAATGGCGCTCAGTGCGGGTTGAGCGGAGGAGCTTTTTAGTCGCCAGTATCCGTCTGGGACATGCTTTTTACTAGTTCAGTAGCGCTCGTGAGGCCGCGGGCGGTCAGCGTATACCCCGTGTCCTTGCTCCCTGACAACTCTCCCGCTAGGCTCTTGAAGTTGTAGATGAAGTTGTTAGCGTCGAACGCATTATAGTGCAAACAAGTTTCCTTTACCTGCTCATGCGTGAAACGGGCGACGCCGGTTCCAACGTAGGCCGCCACTCCCTTCAGCAGGAAAACATTGTGCATTTTATCTTTTTTATTTTTCCCAGGCACAGTTTTCGCAATCAAGTCGATTTCGTCAACACCGAGACTAAAAATTGTTGAAAGTTTCTTTGGCTCGAGCCCGTTCCGAGCCATCCATTTCTTGGCAATCGGGCTGATTCCTTCGAGTTCCTCGCTTGCGTCCTCTCTGCGTTCTGTCGCGCCTTCGTCCTTCCTATCCTTGGATGTATCTTCGGATCTTTCTTGACGTGATGCCGCATCGTCGCCGAGCATTGAATCGCGAATTTTCAGCTTTTCGGCTACGTATTTCAACACTCGAGCTTGAGCCTCCGGTTCGAGTTCCTTTAGAGCGGCATATACATTGCTGATTGCGGCGATCTCCTCGTCTACCGTAGTATCCTGCTTTGTCATAAGTCCTCCAACCTATCAATTTACTGGCCACAGTGTGGCCCATTCGCGCCTCAAGAATTCGATTGCAAACTCCGCCGCCATGAAGGCTGCGAACTCCTGCCAGGAATCCGACTTCTCTGCCGCGAAATCGCAAACAGCTTTGAAAGACGCGGCGCGGGGTTTCGGTTCAGGCGACTCATGAACCGCCCGGTATACCCCGTACGTTTCCATCTCTACGCCGATCAGCTTACGCCAGTTCTTCTGGATCTCAAGGACACGCGTCGGGTCGTCAATAACCTGATCGGCAGCGCCCACAGGGCCTACGTGGAGGCGATTGGCTCCGCTGGGCACGGCGCCAGTCCAGCGGTTGCGGATCTCTGCAAATAATGTGTGCGTGCCGCGATACTTTTGCAGGACACTTCGAAGTCGGGGATTGAGCCCAATCGGGTATGGATCTGGTTGGAACTCGCGAATTCCATCTGCGAAAACCACCTTGCCAGAGTTGTAATCAACGCTTGGGTCCGCAACCAGTACGTCTCCGAACTGCTTGCCGCCGGAGCGTGTTCCAGCGGCTATCCCAATCATGGCGACAAGTCGAGGGCGAAATTGGAGCACGAGTTGCGTGGTTGCGATGGCGGCCGCAGTGAGTCCCATGGACGTAGCGGCAGTAGCCACCACTCGCAGCTTTGCACCGCTTGCAGTTACCATGGTGATTTCACGATAAACGTGTGTATGGCGTGCATCGCCGACTTCCGTCCAAGCCCCTGCCCCACCAAGCACTTTCAGGACAGCCGCGAGCTCTGGGTACTCAAGCGCGCAGATAATGCCTACGTCCGACTTGAAGCTCTCCGCGTCTGAGGCGGTAGACAGAGCAAGGCCACTTAGAGACCGAAGGTGTTCCAAACCCTTTTCGGTCAAGGACCAGCGCAGAGGTGGGCCTTTGTCCGTCGGGGTCACGTACGTCTTGTATGCACGTAGGCTAGCATTAACATTACCAGGGGCCTTTGCTCCCAAATGCAGCTTCAGCAAATCAGTAACCTGCTTCGCGGTCACAGACTTGACATGCGCCCCTAGGGCGAACAACGCCGCAAGGATCACATATTGATCGGTGCGCTCCTTTGCCTTTACGGCACTCGTCAACGTTGAGATGTCGAGCATTCAGGCAAGCCCGGTTCCGCTACAACTGGTAATGTTCACTCCTGACCAAATTTCGCGGTTCACTGATTAAACTCGCCCTCTTTCGCCAGGTTTTCAAATCGCGTGTACCGTTTGATGAACGCCATCTTGATCATGTCGGTGGGACCGTTGCGTTGTTTGGCGACGATGAGTTCGGCGATGCCGTCGAGGTCGGGATCGTCCTTCTTGTACACCTCTTCGCGGAAGATGAAGGCGACCACATCGGCATCCTGCTCGATAGAGCCCGATTCGCGCAAATCGGAAAGTTGCGGCCGATGATCGCCGCTCCGGCTCTCGGGGGCGCGGCTCAACTGCGACAGCGCGACCACCGGGACCTTCAACTCCTTGGCCAGCGCCTTCAGCCCCCGCGAGATGGCCGAGACTTCCTGCGTCCGGTTCTCGAAGCGCTTGCCGCCGATGGGCACCGCCGACATCAGCTGCAAGTAATCTACGATCAGCAAATCGAGACCTTCCGTCTGCCGCAAGCGGCGCGCCTTGGCGCGCATCTCGCTCACGGAGATGCCCGGCGAATCGTCGATGAACAGCTTGGAATGTGAGAGTTGTTCCGTGGCGCGGGTCAGCTTGCGCATGTCGTCCTTGGTGAGGAAGCCCTGTCGCAAATCTTTGGAGTCCACTTGCGCGTGCGAGGCCAACATGCGCATCAGCAACGCCTCGCGTGACATTTCCAGCGAGAACACGCCCACCACTTTGCCGTCGAGCACCGCCGCGTTCTCGGCGATGTTCATGGCCAGCGCGGTCTTGCCCATCGACGGACGCGCGGCAATGATGATCAAATCCGAAGGCTGAAGCCCGCTGGTCAGCTTGTCGAGCTGCGTGTAGTGCGTCGCCAGTCCGGTAATTTCCTGGCCACGCGCGTACAACTCTTCCAGCGAGCCGAACGAACCTTTGATGATGGACGGGATGTTCATGAACCCCTGTCCAATGCGGTTTTCCGAGAGCTGGAAGATGGCCTGCTCGGCGCGTCCCAGCACCTCCTCGGCCTCGTCGGAGTGCTCGATGGCTTCGGCGATGGCGTTCTGCGCCAGGTTGATGAGACCGCGCAGCAGCGCCTTGTTGCGCACGATGCGTACGTAATGCTCGATCGAAGGCCGGTCGGGCACGCCATCGATCAGCGACGACAGGTACGCAACGCCGCCGATCGCTTCCACTTCTTTGCGGCGGTCGAGCTCCTCGACCAGCGTGATCATGTCCACCGGACGGCCGGTCTCCTGCAGATCGCGCATGCGCGAATAAACGCGGCGATGCGCGTCCAGAGAGAAGTCGTCCGGCGTCAGATTTTCAGCGGCTTGATCGTAGAGGGAGTTGTCCAGTAGGATCGCGCCCAGGATCGAGCGCTCGGCCTCCATGCTGACGGGAAGTCCGCGTTCCAGGCTGTAGTCGGTGGTTGCCATCGGGGTGCAATCAGGTTAGACAGAAACACCAAGCGCACGCAACGGCTCAGTTGATAAAAAACTGGTGTAGAGGAAGATTCCTGAGCAAATTCCTGTACAAAAAAATGTGGGCGCTGTGGAATTCGAGGAGGAATCTCAGACAGGAATGATTTCACGAGCCGCGAACAGCAGGTCCCTCCGCTCGGACTAAAGTCCTCGGTCGGGATGACAGTTTGGAGAAGTGGACCTCAATGCTGGCGACTAGCGACTGTCTTCTGGCTACTGACTACTGACAACTGCCCTGGTTAACCACTTTGTTACTACCGCGAACCCTGAGTTCACGCTATGCTCGCGATTATGGCGGTGTCGGTCACGGTGCTGGCGAGCGGAAGCGGAGGCAACTGCACGGTCGTCTCCAGTTCCCGCACACGGCTGCTGGTGGACGCCGGTCTCTCCTGCCGCGAACTGCTGCGACGCATGCTGCTCTGCGGAGAAGACGCGCCCGCGATTGACGCCATCCTCGTCACCCACGAGCATAGCGACCATGTCGGTGGACTGCGCGTGCTGGCCAAGCGGCTGAAGGTGCCCATCTACATCACCGGCGCGACGTATCAGGCGTACCAGAAATTTGCCCGCGACAGCACCGGGAAACGCGTCGCCCTCGATCGCCTGGAGCTATTCAACTCCGGCCACGCCTTCGAGATTGGCGACATCACAGTGAAGCCGTTCACCATCCCTCATGACGCCGAGGACCCGGTGGGATTCACCTTCCGGTGCGACGGCATCAAAGTCGGCATCTGCACGGACCTAGGCTATATGCCGGCCAGCGTTCGCGATCACCTGCGCGGTTGTCACGTGCTGATGATCGAGTCGAACCATGATCTTGAGATGCTGCGCGGCGGCCCATATCCGTGGAGCGTCAAGCAGCGCGTGATGAGCCGGGTCGGCCATCTCTCCAACTGTAAACTCGCGGAATTCCTTACCGGCGACTATGATGGAGGTGCCGAGTTCCTCATTCTGGCGCACCTTTCGGAGAAGAACAATCATCCGGAGATCGCCCGGATGACGGCTGAACGTGCCCTGGGCGAGCAGCGCAGCTTGTTGCGCAACCGATTGATGCTCGCGGCACAGCATGAACCGCTGCCTGCGGTCCGACTGTAGTTTCCGCCCTGCGGGCCCGCTGCGGCGCGCGCAGGGTTCGGCGAGATTGATGGCACAATGTACTGACCGCGTCATCGGCAAAATCCTTGCCGGATGGCGCTACGACATCTCTGGTCTCGCTCCTGAAATGCGCGGCGACTACGAGGCGCACTTGGCGGAGTGTGAGCTTTGCCACTCGCGCCAGCGCCTGCATCGCGGCATCGATATCGGGCTCATGGCGCTTGCCTCGATATCCATGTTCGTTTTTCTCCTCGCCTATGGCGTGATTCGTCACTTCAAACCCAGCCACGCGTTTCTGTTGGAAATCGGCGCGCTGGGTGGGTTTTTGCTCTCCATGCTGCTATGGCTGCTGGTCGCCGTCGCAACTCCCGCTCCGCTGGTGGTGAAAGATGTTGCTCTGTTCGGCGCCCGCCGCGGGCTGGAGAAGCTTCCCGAAGAGATTCGCGACCGCATTCCCGAAGAGCTGAAGCTAAAGATTTCAGGTCAGAGCTAGAGGCAAGCTCTCAGTTGTCAGCCATCAGCCGTCAGTTTCAATTCGCATTTCCTGAGACATCGGTGGGATTGAGAGCCCATCTTCGATCAGACTATCTACGTAAAGTTGAATCGCCTCGCGAATACGAAGAATGCCCTCCTCGACCGTTTCGCTTTGGGTGTGGCAACCGGGTAACGTCGGACAAAATACGTGGTATCCTCCTTCGTCTTCCTTCTCGAAGATAACGGCAAATCGGTGCGTTGCGCTGTGCTGCTGTTCAACGGGCATGACACGTCTCTCCTCTGCTGGCGCTGGAGTCTTCAAGACAAATCCCCACCCAAGCAAAAGCGGCTTGGGTGGGGCACCCGGCCACCCTTGGTCGCCTGCTGTTAGCGGATAGTGTGGGAACCATGACGACTGACAACCGGCAACTGACTACTGGCTACTGCTCTTCCACCCCACCTGCTTGCCTTTGTTCTGTTCGTCGAGCCACTGTTTGAGCGGTGCAAAGTACTCCATCATGGCACCGGCATCGGTCTGGCGCTCACCGGTCAGCACGTAGAGCGCGTCGGGCCACGGCTTGCTCTGGCCCATCTCCAGCATGGCGTTCAGTTTGGTTCCCGCAGCCTTGTTGCCATAGAACGAGCAGCGATACAGCGGCCCGCTGAAGCCGGCCTCGCGGCACATGGCGCGATAGAACTGGAACTGCAGAATCCGCGCCAGAAAATACCGCGTGTAGGGCACATTGGCCGGCACGTGATACTTCGCGCCGGGATCGAAGTCGGCCTCGCTGCGCGCCACCGGCGGCGCGATTCCCTGATACTTCTCGCGCATCTCCCACCAAGCTTTGTTGTAGTCGGCGGGCTTGATCTGGCCGCTGAACACCTTCCAGCGCCACTGATCGATCAGCAGTCCGAAGGGCAGGAACGCGACTTTGTCGAGCGCCATGCGCAGCAGGTAGCCGGTATCGTCGGTTTGCGGGATCGTCGCCAGCAGGCCAACCTTGTTGAGGTATTCGGGGGTGATGGCCAGCGCGATGGTGTCGCCGATGGCTTCATGGAAGCCGTCATTGGCGCCGCCCTTGAAGAGGAAGGGCTGCTTCTCATAGGCGCGCTGGTAGAAGTTGTGTCCCAGCTCGTGGTGCACGGTGACGAAGTCTTCGCCGCGGACCTGGATGCACATCTTCAGGCGGAGATCGTCGAAGTTATCGATGTCCCATGCGCTGGCATGGCAGACCACGTCACGGTCGCGCGGCTTCACAAACAGCGAGCGCTCCCAGAATGTCTTGGGCAGCGGCGCAAAGCCCATCGAGGTGAAAAACCCTTCACCGTACTTCACCATGCCGATAGCATCGACATTCTTTGCCTTCAATAAATCGGTGACGTCGTACGGCTCCTTTTGCTGTGGAGGCGCGACCAGCGGAAAGATGTTGCCCCACTCCTGCGCCCACGGATTGCCCAGCAGGTCAGCGCGAATCATCCCGTTGGCATCCACCGCCGTAGGACCGTATTTCTCGATCAATTTGGCGCGTACGTAGGCGTGCAGCGAATCGTACAGCGGCTTCACTTGCTGCCACAGCCGTTCGACGTCGGCACTGAACTGGTCGGGAGTCATGTCGTAACCCGCTCGCCACATGGCGCCGAGATCGCTGAAGCCCATGTCCTTAGCGCCCTTGTTGCCGAGTTCAACCCAGCGCGCATAGCGCTTGCGCATGGGCGGGGAGATGGTGTGCCAGCCAACCCACAGGTCCTTCAGTTCTTCGGGATCGGTGCTGCTGGCCATGATGCGCTCAATGGCCGTGATGTCCAGACATTCTCCGGCGTGCTTGCCTGTCTTGGGGCAGTACTTGCCCTTACCGTAGTCGGCCTCGAGCGAAGTTCCGATGCGCGCCATCTCGGCGAGTTCCTTGGGATCGTTCGGCGCGGGCGCGGGTACGGCGGCGGAAAGCTTCAACAGCAGCATCTTGCGCGTCAGTTCGTCGGAAAGCTTGAGGTGGTCGTAGCGCGTGGCCTGCTTGGCCAGCTCGGTGGTAGCGCCGATCAGCACCTCGTTGGCATCGGCCGCCATCTGCTCGGTGTCGTCCGTGATGAAGTTCGACTGCACCCACGCGGCGCGGCTGGCCTTCCCCGTGAGATCGTTGAGCCGCGTCTCGGCCTGGTGAATGAACTCCTCCGCCTCGGCGACCGTGGGAGTACCTGGTTGGGCTGTGGTCTGCGACGGGGTGGCAACGGAACTTGTCTGTGCACTCATAAGGGAACCGAAAATAACAGGGATCAGGAGCATTATCGCTGGAACGAGAGGAAAAAAGCGGACAGCTTTGCGCATGTGCAAACGACCTCCGGAATCATTGTAAATGGCGAACGGCCGCGGTTCGCTATTCTAGAACTTCTTCGCCGTGATGCGATCGCTGCCGATGTATGGCCACAGTACTTCGGGAATGAGCACGCTGCCGTCCGCTTGCTGATAGTTCTCGACGATCGCAACCCACGTCCGCCCAATCGCCAGTCCACTGCCATTGAGCGTGTGCACTAACTCCGTTTTCCTGCCGCCTTCAGGGCGATAACGGATGTTTGCACGTCGCGCCTGGTAGTCCGTGAAGTTCGAGCACGAAGAAATCTCGCGGAAGAGACCTTGTCCCGGTAGCCATACCTCGATGTCATAGGTCTTCGCCGCCGAGAAACCCAAGTCTGCGGTGCAAAGCGCCACGGTGCGATAGTGCAGGCCGAGCTTCTGCAGCACAGCTTCCGCGTTGCGCGTGAGTTTTTCGTGCTCCTCCCACGATTGTTCCGGCTTGGTAAACTTCACCAGTTCCACCTTCTGAAACTGATGCTGGCGGATGATGCCGCGCACATCCTTGCCGTACGAACCGGCCTCGCTGCGGAAACACGGCGTGTACGCCGCGAGTGAGATCGGCAGGCGCGTGCCGTCGAGCGTTTCGTCGCGATAGAGATTGGTCACCGGAACTTCGGCGGTGGGAATCAGGTACAGGTTCTTGTCCCCATGCGGCACCTTGAAGAGGTCCGCTTCGAACTTGGGCAATTGTCCGGTACCGTACATCGACTCGGCGTTGACCAGGAACGGCGGCAGCACTTCCGTGTAGCCATGCTCGCGCGTGTGCAGGTCGAGCATGAAGTTCATCAGCGCCCGCTCCAGCTTCGCTCCCATGTCCCAGTACACGGCAAAGCGCGCTCCCGTGAGCTTGGCCGCGCGCTCCAGGTCGAGTACGCCGAGTTGCTCGCCCAGTTCCCAGTGCGGTTTGGGAGTGAAGTCAAACTGAGGAGGCGTTCCCCAGCGCCGGACCTCCACGTTGTCGGCTTCGCTCTTGCCGAGGGGCACGCTGTCGTGCGGCAGGTTGGGAATGCCAGTTAAGATGTTGCGCAACTTTGCGTCCGACTCCTCGGCATGCTTCTCGGCTTCGGAGATCTTCTCGCGCAGCTGCTTGGTCTCGTTGATCAGCGCAGTGGCGTCCTGCTTGTCCTTCTTGAGCTTGGCGATTTCTTCCGTGGCCTGGTTGCGCTGAGCTTTCAGGGTTTCGGACTTGGTGATGGCGGCGCGGCGCTCGAGATCGATGGCGTGAAAATCCTTGAGAATGGTGGCGGGAACCATGCCGCGTTGCCGCAGTTTTTCTTCGACGAGCGGGAGATGATCGCGTACAAAGCCTAGATCGAGCATAAGAGATCAGGTTACTCGAAGACGCTGCCGATCACCAAGCAGGAGACTCTATTACAGGGTCCTGATTTTCACCACGGAGTTCACGGAGCGCACGGAAAAGCACGAAAGTGTTTTTCACCGCAGAGGCACAGAGACACAGAGCCGGGGCCCCTCAGCTTTTAGCCTTTAGCTCTTAGCAAAAGGGAGCTTCATGAGTTCTTGTTTGCTAAAAGCTAAGAGCTACAAGCTAAAGGCACGGCAGCACCTATCCTTACACAGGATGTATGCCTCGGTGGTGACCTAGCTCTTCCGCGTCACCGACTCGAAGTCCTGCTGTTTGTTCGCCAATTTCTTATGCCACTGGGCAGCAGCCTGAACGAACGCGCGGAACATGGCCCGCGAACCTTCGTCGCTGTCATAGGTGCGTTCGGGGTGCCACTGCACTGCCAACACAAATTGATCGGGCGCCGTTCCCTCCACCGCCTCTTTCACTCTGTCCTCCGGACACCACGCCGCCAGCCGCAATCCATCGCCGAGGGTTTGGGGCGCTTGATGATGGCTGGAATTTACCGGCATGACAAGTTCGTTGCCGGCGGGCAGAGCGCCCGCGTCGCGCAAGATTCCGGCCAGCTTCGACTGCGGATCGACCTGCACGCGATGTGCCTGAGCGACCCGGCTCCCCGCTTTGTGGTTGACTCCCGCAGGCAATACCTGGTCGAGCGTGCCGGTTCGCCACACGTTGAGCGATTGCAGCCCGTAGCAGATGCCGAAAATCGGCTTGCGCATGTTGTAGGCATCTTGCAACAGCAGCTCATCGGCGTTATCGCGAAAGGCGTCGGCGGGCGCGGTCTTAGGATGCCGCTGGGCACCATATTTCTCGGGATCGACATCCGCCGGACTGCCCGGCAGGAGCACGCCATCGCAGCGCTTAACGGCCTGCGCGATCTCCGCGTTGGTAGCCGTCGCTGCAATGACGATGGGCTCTCCTCCGGCCGAGCGAACCGCCCACTCATATTGGGGCAGCGCGCGCAACACATAGTCCGGCCGCGTCGAGTTGGGGAGTGGAATGGCAATACGCGGTTTCATATCGTCGCTTCTTTTCGCTCGAGCTACTAGTTCGGCGTGAGCAGCGGTTTGGGCTTTGCTTCGCCGCTCGTTTCCGGTAAAGACGCGGTCTTCGAGCGCGAACAGTACATCTCCGCGATCGCCTGTCGTACTTGCATCGTGAGCTTGTCCATGTCACGCACGCGCAGCCCGGTGGTGGGGATCGGTTCCCCGATGATCAACTCCACCACTCCCGGCAACAGATGGAAGCTATTCATGGGCAGCACTTCGTTCGTTCCCACGATTGCGATCGGCACGATCGGCGCTTGCGCCCTGATCGCAACATAAGCCGCGCCACCCATAAATTCCTGGAGGTGACCCGTGGCGGAGCGCCCGCCTTCGGGAAACACAACCAGCGGGGTGCCGTGGCGCAAGGACTCGCTTGCGTAGGTCAGGCTCCGCAGCGAAGCGCGCGCATCGCCCGCATCAATCGGGATCTGCCCTGACCGTTTTAGATGCCAGCCTAGAAACGGATAACGAAACAGCTCCTTCTTCGCCATGATACGGAACTGCACTGGGAGCCACGCGTAGAGCACGGGAATGTCCAACGCCGACAGATGATTGGCGGCATAGATGGCCGTCTGCGCCGGGTTGATATGGCCGAGTCCTTCGACACGCACCCGAATCATGACCGTCTTCAGGATCATGCGCGCCCAGGTGCGCGCGAACCAGTGCTGTATGCGCCCCTCGCGGTCGGACAGCGACGAGAGCAACGAAAAAGTTCCCATCACCCCCGTGTACAGATAGACCATCGGCGCGAAAAACAAGTACGAGCGCAGACGGCTCAGCAGCGAGCCCCGTCCCGGTTCGCGGCTTGCGATTTGTGGTCCAGTGTTCGTCATCGCGTCATGCCGAAATATCCATCGCGGACATCGCTTCACCGACCAGGAAGATGGAGCCCGTCACTACGATTAGTCCTTGCGGCTTGCCGACCTCGCACGCACGCGCCAGCGCGGCAGCGACGGTCTGCTCCTCGTACAGCCGCGTTCCGGTGCGCGAGGCAGCTTGCCGCAGTTCGCTGGTGGTCGCCGCTCGCGGGTTGACAACCTTCGTCACGATTACCTGCTCGGCAATGGGGAACAGTATCTCTGCCATTTCCTGCACCGCCTTGTCGCGCATGGCGGCGAAGACCAGGGTCAATTCGCGTCCGGGAAAATTCTCCGAAAGAGCAGAGCGCAGGGCCCAGGCGCCTGATGGATTGTGCGCCACATCGAGCACCATCTCGCGGTGATGGGTCGCTGCCGACGGTGGCAGCACCTGAAAACGGCCGGGCCAGTGGGTCTCGCGAATTCCTTGCTCCACTTGCTTCGGCGTCACTTTGAACCCGAACTGCGCCAATTCTTCCGCAGTCGCGATCGCCAACGCCAGGTTGCGAAGTTGATGCCGTCCGGCCAGCGGTGAATCCACAGCAATCTCTTCGCCCATCACAATGAGCGGGTAACGGCTGTGGCCGGGAACAGCGACTGCGCTTTCGGCAAGATACTCCGCAGCGCCGGGCAACACCGGTGGCACATATTTCACGGCGCTCACGCCATGCGCATTCCGCTCCAGGATGGCATGGCCGATCACATCGTTGGCCTGGGGATGTTGCGGCAGCGTGACCACAATGCCATTCTGCCGGATGATACCCGCCTTCTCGCGAGCGATTTCGGTGATCGTGTCGCCCAGATATTTCTGATGATCGAGCGCGATATCGGCGATAACTGAGATCATCGGTTCGACGACATTGGTCGCGTCGAGTCGTCCGCCCATGCCGACTTCGAGCACCGCGATCTCGGCCCCGACGCTGGCGAAATATTCGAACGCCATCACCGTCAGCATCTCGAAGAAACTCGGATGCCAGGGCAACTTGCCCGAGTGCAGCAGGTCTTGCGCAGTGCGCTCGACGCGATCGTGCATTTCGCCGAACTCCGCGTCGGAGATGGCTTCGCCGTTGACGCGAAACCGCTCGTTGATGCGGATCAGGTGCGGCGAACTGTAGAGCGCGGTCCTGTATCCGGCAACGCGCAAAATCGACGATAGGGTCGCGGCGGTCGAACCTTTGCCGTTCGTTCCCGCAATGAGCACGCTGGCGAAACGCCGCTCGGGATGGCCAAGCGCGTCCAGCATCTCGCGCACATAGGCCAGGTCAAACTTGTGCGCAGGCGTGCTGGCGAGCTCGTGTCCCAGCGCGTAGAGCTGCTCCACGGTGCGTTGGTAGGTCATGCGGGCAGTTTCAGATTACAACATTCGGAAGTTCAGAAACGTCTCCAGAAGACGAACCCATTGAGTGACGGCGCTCAGGTCCGATCTTTCCAGTAGCCAGGTCTCCGATGGCCATGAGCGACGGCTACGACACGAATAACTGTTGAGGTGTCTTGATAGACAATTGCGAATGGAAACTGGTGAAGTGAACCGTCGGCAATCCCGCAGATAAGG
This sequence comes from Acidobacteriaceae bacterium, assembly GCA_003160215.1. Lineage (GTDB taxonomy): Bacteria > Acidobacteriota > Terriglobia > Terriglobales > Acidobacteriaceae > Bog-257. The sequence goes on along the minus strand of PLQW01000276.1, from coordinate 33,295 downwards.
AGCCCAGCGCCAGGTAGTCTCCCGGATCTGCTTTATTGATCGATTGAGCTCAGTCTCGAACTTGATCGCCGCCGCCGGACTACGTTCGCGGTACCACGCCAACGCCGACAGGTATTCCGTTTCGGCTTCACTTAGAAACTCAATGGGTTTCTTCATGAAGGATTACGTGTGCCTTCTTGCGAACCTCTGCCCAAGGAACCGTTTTCGCTCTCCCCGCACGCAGATCCTCGATTCTCCGAGCTATCTCCTCTTGCCAGGCCGCCTCAACGTCCTCGTCAAGAATTAGATCGAGACTCTCCATCAAGGAACTGGCCAGTTCTGCCCGTTCCTTTAACGGAAGTGTCAAGGCTCTCTTCAATAGTTCAGTGGCTTCTTCGCTCATTGTGAGAATTGTACCCGTTCTCTGTGGACCTGGTGCCTAACGGAACGTCTACCCGCGAATTGCAATCAATATTGAGTGCTGCATAAGCAATGTCTGGCTTCGCGATTTTGAATTGTCATCACGAACGGCCTTCAGGCCATGAGGGATCTGCTGTTTCCCCAACATCGTTCCAGGCGGAAAGAATAGCAGATTCCTCGCTTCGCTCGTAATGACAATTCAAAAGACGGACCGTGAATTCCAAGTACCCCACACGGGACTTTACTTACGCAGCGATCCATAGATGCTACTTTGCCAGCTCCTTCTTGACCGCTTCGCTCAGAAGCTTGCCGTCCACGCGCGCGTCTCCGAACTTGGCCTTGGCATTCTTCATCACGGCGCCCATGTCTTTCATGGTCGGAGATCCCATCTCCGCGATGACGGCACGGACGGTGGCAACGATCTCTTCTTCCCCGACCGCCTTGGGCATATAGCCCTCGATGATCACGATCTCCTGGGCCTCCCTGGCGGCCAGCTCGGGGCGGTTGCCCTTCTCGAACTGCTCGAGGGAGTCCTTGCGCTGCTTGATCATGGTGGTGAAGACCTGCAGCTCTTCCTTGTCGTCGAGGTCGGCGCGCTTGTCGATCCGCTTGTTCTGGAGTGCGGCTTTCATCATGCGCAAGGTCGAGAGCCGCAGCTCTTCTTTCTTGCGCATGGCATCAACCATTTTTTTTTGGACCTGCTGGGTCAAGCTCATGGCGTAATTATAGAGTAGTGGGTCACACTGGTTTGTGATTCGGAACACAGAGCCACTACCCACTTGTTGTGGCCTGCCCAGCCGCGGAAGCCTATATTTGTAGTATCGGCGCTCGTACTGCGCCGCCAATCAATCAGCAGAGGTAATGCCATGCTTCGTAAGACACGGCTATTCACTCCCGGTCCAACCCCTCTTCTTCCAGCCGCTCAAAATGCAATTGCCGCCGCGGACATGCATCACCGCACGGCCGAATTCCGTGAAATCTTCACCCGTACACTTGCCGATCTCAAGACCTTCATCGGCACCAAGAACGACGTTCTCATTCTCGCCTCCTCCGGCAGTGGCGCCATGGAGGCCGCGGTCTCTAACCTCACTTCTCCCGGCGACAAGGTTGTCGTGCTCACCGCCGGAAAGTTTGGCGAGCGCTGGCGCGATCTCGCCAAGGCCTTCGCCTGCCAGATCGAGCTGATCGAGGTCCCTTACGGACAGACCTTCGACCTCCGTGAAATCAAGTCCAAGCTCGATGGCGCGCGTGTGCTTTACATGCAGTCCACTGAGACCTCCACCGGGGCGCGTCACGACGTGAAGGCCATCGCCGCGCTGCTGAAGGGCACCGACACCCTATTCGTGGTCGACGCCATCACCGGACTGGGCACGACCCATTTCGACGTGGACAATTGGGGCATCGATATCATCATCGGTGGCTCGCAGAAGGCGGTCATGATCCCGCCGGGACTCGCCTATCTCAGCGTGAGCGAGCGTGCCTGGCAACGTATGGAGACTGCCAAGCAGCCGCGCTTCTATTTCGATCTGCGCAAGGAGCGCAAATCGGCGGCGAAGGGCGAATCGGCCTTTACCCCGGCGACCGCACTCATCGCGGGATTGGCCGCGTCCCTCGACTACATACGCCGCTGCGGAAACGGCAACCTTGCCGATGGGCGCGAGGCCCTCATCCACAATGCGGAAACTTCGGCGGCAATGGTTCGCGCCGGAGCGCAGGCTCTGGGCCTGAAGCTGTTCGCGCCCACTTGTCCTGCCGCCGCCGTCACCGCCGTGCTGGCACCGGCTGGTGTGGATTCCAGCGCCATCGTGAAAGAGTTCCGTGAGCGCTTTGCCATGGTGGTCGCCAACGGCCAGGGTGAGATGAAGGGTAAACTCTTCCGCATCGCCCATCTTGGCTACTACGACTATCTCGACGCCATCGGCGTCATCGGCGCACTAGAGCACGTGCTACTGAAAGTTGCGCCGTCTCACCACATCGAACTGGGCGCAGGCGTGCGCGCCGTGCAAGAAGTTTTTGCCGGACAATTCGCCGAGGCGGCTACCGTATGAAGATCGTTATCGCCGACAAAATCTCTTCTTCCGCGGCCGCCATCTTCGGCGAACACGGCGACTGGAAAGTCGTAACCACCGACAAAGAGACTCTCCCCGGTGAACTGGCCACTGCGGACGCCATCCTCGTCCGCTCCGCCACGTTCGTCGACGCCGCCATGATGGACAAGGCCCCCAAGCTGCGCGTCATCGGACGCGCCGGTGTGGGCGTCGATAACGTCGATCTCGACGCTGCCACCAAGCGCGGCATCGTGGTAATGAACACTCCTGGCGGCAATGCTGTCGCTGTCGCCGAGCACACCCTTGCTCTCATGCTGGCCCTGGCGCGTCACCTCGTGCGCGCCGACTCAACCATGCATGCCGGCAAATGGGAAAAGAAGACGCTGCAAGGCACCGAGCTTCGCGGCAAGACCCTTGGCATCGTCGGGCTGGGCCGCGTCGGAGTCGAGGTCTCCCGCCGCGCGCTCGCGTTCGGCATGAAGGTCGTCGCACACGATCCGTATGTGGCGCCCAGTCTTGCCCAGCAATTGAACATCACCCTGGGGTCGCTGGATGAGGTCTTCGCCCAGTCCGACTACATCACGCTGCACGTAGGCCTCACGCCGCAGACCCAGGGCATGATCAACGCCGAGTCCATCCGCAAGATGAAGAAGGGCGTGCGCCTGATCAATTGCGCTCGTGGCGAGTTGCTGAATGAACCCGCTGTGATCGAAGCCCTGCAGTCCGGACAACTGGGTGGCGCTGCGCTGGACGTTTACAGCCATGAGCCGCTCAAGGACTCTCCCCTCGCTACCCTGCCGAACGTCATCCTGACGCCGCACATCGCGGGTTCCACGCATGAGGCGTCGGAGGCCGTCGGCGTGCAGATCGCGCTCCAGGTCCGCGAGTACCTGTTGAAGGGCGTTATCCAAAACGCCGTCAACGTGCCTTCGATCAGCGAAGAAGAGTACCAGCAGATGCTGCCGTACATCTTGCTCGGCGAGCGCCTGGGTGCGTTCCTGGCGCAATCCGGCGAAGGCGGCGTGGAAGAGATGGGTCTTAGCTACAGCGGTGAGATCGCCGAATGGAAGACCGCACTCATCCGCAACGCCGCCGTGGCCGGCGCATTGAACCAGATCGCTCATGCTCATGAGCGGGCAAATTTGGTGAATGCGGCGTCGATCGCCGAGGAGCGTGGCATCCGCCTAACCGAGCGCAAGAAAACGCGCGACGCGGGCGGCGCTGCCAACGTGCTTCGCATGACCTTCAAGACGGGCCAGCGGGAAAACACGGTGGCCGGTTGCGTTCAGGCCGGTGGCTTGCCAAGGTTGCTGGAGATCGACGGCATTGACGTGGAGGCGCCGCTGGAGGGCACCTTCATTTACCTGCGCAATCTCGACGTGCCCGGCGTTGTGGGCCGCGTCGGGACGGTGCTCGGGCAGCACAATGTCAACATCGCCAACTTCTCCCTCGGTCGCGGCCGGCATGGGCAGGAGACCTCGGCAGTCGCGGTGGTGCAGGTGGATGGCGAGATCAGCGACAAGGTGCTCGAAGCCTTGCGCTGCATCGAGACCATCCTTCTCGCCAAAGCGATTCGCTTCGTGGCACCGCAAGCGAAAGCGGTGTCGGCTTAATCGCAAAACAAAGCCGCGCCGGATGTCCTTCCGGCGCGGCAAACTAGGATGTCGTGGCTTTAGCGGCCTGTATATTTATTCTAGTCTAAAGCCGTGGTTTTTTCATGCAATCTTATCGGCGCAGCTAAAGCTGTGCCCCCTTCAAACCGTCAGGATCCGCCGTCACAACGGCAAACAGTACCGATAGAACTGCTCATCGCGCTTCCAGCCCAGACTTTCATAAAGCTTTTGGGACGCATAATTGTCGATCGCCGTTTCCAAGGTCAGGCTGTCGGCCTGCGTGTCCTCTGCCAGTTGATGAGCGCGCTTCATCAGGGCGCGTCCCACCCCAAGTTTGCGCGCATCGGCAACCACGTAGAGGTCGTTGAGGATCCATTGTCGCGTTAGGTTGACCGACGAAAACACGGGATAGAGATGCACAAAGCCGACCGTTCGCGCGTTGTGACGGGCGAGGAACAGCACCGACTCGCCTTTGCTCAATCGTGCGAACAGGAAGCGGCGCGCCGCTTCCAGGTCGGGAGGCTTCTTGTAGAACTGCCGGTAGGCATCGAAGAGCGGCGCCACTTCGCCGACATCGGCCGGCGTGGCCTGTACAACTTCCAGAGACTCTGTTGGGGAACGCATGGGGACAAGGAAACACGACGGCGGCTGGCCGTCAACTCTTTTGTTGCGCCCATGCCTGCTATGATTTTCGGCGAGCCGCATTAGCTGAGCCAGTCAAGGACAGTTCGCTGCACGACATCCTCGCGTCCTACAGCGACCGGAGCCCGCTCGATCAGGCCTACACCATCCCGGCTTCGTGGTACGTGGATGCACGCGTCGCCGAACTGGAGCGCCAGAATGTCTTTGGCCGCACGTGGCAAGTAGTGGCGCGCGCCGATCAGTTGCAGCAGCCGGGCCAGTACGTCACCAGCGACCTCGCCGGCGAACCGCTGGTCATCGTGCGCAGCAACGACCACCAGTTGCGCGCGTTCTACAACGTCTGCCGGCACCACGCCGCTGCCGTCGTCACCGAGGCGCAAAGCACTGCGAGCATCCTTCGCTGTCCGTATCACGGACGGAGCTATGGCCTCGATGGTTCGCTGAAGGGCGCGCCGGAGTTTGAGGGCGTCTGCTCCTTCGATCGCGCGCAGAACGGCCTGCTCCCCGTGCACGTGGAAACATGGGAACAGTTCGTCTTCGTGAACCTTGACTCGAAAGCCTCGCCCCTGGCAGATTTTCTGGGCAGGCTGGTGCAGCGAGTAGCTCCGCTCGATCTCGGCTCAGTTCATTTCTTCGAGCGCCGGTCTTACAGTCTCAACTGCAACTGGAAAGTGTTCGTGGATAACTACCTCGACGGTAGCTACCACGTGCCGCACCTGCACAAGGCGCTAAACAGCGTACTGGAGCACAAGCAGTACACCATCGAGAATGAAGACCGCTACTGCCTGCAATCGAGTCCGATGGTCGCATCCAACGAAGACGCCGCCACCTCGGCAACGCGCAAGGGCGATCGCGCCTGGTACTTCTGGCAGTATCCCAATTTCATGATCAATCTCTACCAGGGCTACATGGATACGAACCTGGTGCTGCCCGATGGGGTCGATCGCTGCAAAGTCATTTTCGATTTCTACTTCGACGATGTGAGCGATTCCGCCGCCGAGCGCAACCGGCAGAGCATTGCCGTCGGCGAGCGCATAAACGATGAAGACGTGGGCATCTGCGAGGCCGTACAGCGAGGATTACACTCGCGAGCCTACGGAGCAGGGCGCTTATCGGTGCGGCGCGAAGCCGGCGAGCATCTTCTTCATCGACTGTTGGCGGCGGACTTGAAACGAGGGTTGGAGAACACGACCGGGATACCGTAGGCGGCGAAGCTCTCCCAATGACAAAGACGCAAACCCAATAGAACCAATATGCGTTTTGACCTTTGTCATTCCTGTTTCAACCTGCCCCAGCAGGTCCGTTGCTCGTAATGACAATTGATAGTGGAGCGAACTTGGGGCGCGAGGAATCTCCTGCTCGACAATAGCCGCAACAAGCAGATCCCTCGCTCCGCTCGTGATGACAATTCACATCAAGGATCGTTTCACTTGGGCAAATCTTTGAGTATCTCTCTTGCCGCGTTCGCGCCCGACCCGCCTGTCAGTCCAATCCCTGGATGCGTACCCGACCCGCATAAATACAGGTTCTTGATCGGCGTGCGATACTGCGCCCAGTTGAGCAGCAGCCGCATGGTGAACAACTGGTCGAGCGCCAACTCTCCGTGGAAGATGTGCCCGCCAGTCAGGCCGTAGGTTTGCTCAAGGTCCTGCGGCGTGATCACCTCGGCGGCTTCGACGAGCCCGGGCAGATCGGGGGCGTATTCTGCGAAAGTCTTCACCACCACGTCGCCCAGAGCATCGCGCTGCGAGTCCCAGTCGGCGTTGCGTAGATGGAACGGTGCATATTGCATGTAGATGGACATCACATGCTTCCCGGCCGGCGCGAGCGATTCGTCCCACAATGTGGGAACGGTCGCCTCCTGGTAGGGGTGCTGCGAGAACTCTCCATACTTCGAGGCATCGAAGGCCCGCTCCAGGTAGTCGATGTCGGGTGAGACCTGGATTCTGCCGGCCAAAACGGTCGTATCATCATCTGCGCCTTTGAATTTCGGCAAGCCGCCGAGAGCAAGGTTCGCTTTGGCGGCGGTCCCGTTCATGCGGTAATGCTGGAGCTTTTGCAGGAAACTCGGCTCCAGATATTGAGCATCGACAAGTCCGAGTAGCGTGCGCTTTGGATCGGCATTGGAAACGACCGTGCGGGCATCGATCTCGTCACCATTGGCGAGAACGACCCCGGTGGCAGAGCCGTCCTTCACCTTGATGCTTGTTACTTCGCAGGATGTCCGAATCTCAGCCCCGGCTTCTGTCGCTGCCGCAGCCATTGCCGCCGTGAGCGCGCCAATACCTCCCACAATGTAGGATGACGGTCCTGCCGGATTTCCATCCGACGCGCAGCGTAAGAGCAACGTTGCAGTGGAACCTGCTGACCACGGCCCGAGAAACGTTCCAAAGATTCCTTGGGCGGCGATGGTGCCGCGCAACAATTCAGTCTCAAACCACTCGGTGACCAGATCGGCCACGGCCATCGGTCCCCATCGCATCATGCGATAGAGGTCCTTCTCGCCCAGGCCGCGTAGCTTGCGGCCAGCCTTTATCAGTTCCCACAAATTACCTACTGCCGGATCTTCCAGGTTAGGCGGCGTCATCGTCATCAGAAGATTGGCAACTTCGTCGATGCGGGCCAGGGGTTTCTGAAATTCAGCGTACTTCGCGGCGTCCTTTTGTGAAAACTTGGCGATCTCTTGCTGCGTCTTGCCACATCGCTATGCAGAACGAGCGGCTTACCGTCGCCCCATAGCGACAGCACTCGCACATCCGGCGTGTAGGTCTTCAGTCCGTGCTTCTCCAGCTCCATACCTCTCACAATGTCAGACCTCATCGGCCCGGCACCGTGGGCCAGCCGGGAGCAGCGGAAGCCGGGATGAAACTCCTCTGTGATGGCGCAGCCGCCGACACTGGGTCTGCGCTCCAGGATGAGCGGCTTAAACCCAGCCTTGGCGAGATAAAACGCGGTGACCAGCCCGTTGCGGCCGGCCCCGAGAATTACGACGTCGCGCGGCTGCGCCATCGCTAATTTTTCCCTTTCGCGTGCTTCAGGATTTCCAGCGCCGCCAGTCGGCCCGGAGCACCCATGATGCCGCCACCCGGATGCGTGGCCGAGCCGCACATCCACAGGTTCTTGATGGGCGACTTGTACTGCGCAAAACCCGGCACGGGACGCAAGAAGAACAATTGCTCCAGAGAGAGGTCGCCCTGGAAAATGTTTCCCTCAGTCGGTCCAAATTCGCGCTCCAGATCGAGCGGCGTGACCACCTGGCGGCCCACAATAATGTTCTTCAGGTTGGGCGCGAATTCGGCAACGGTTTCGATCACGTTGTCGCCGAAGGCCTCACGCTTCTCGTCCCACGTGCCCTCTTTCAACTTGTAGGGCGCGTACTGCACAAAGCACGACATCACGTGCTTGCCCGGAGGCGCGACCGAAGGATCGGTGAGGCTGGGAATCACCATATCAATGTACGGTCGCCGCGAATAGTTGCCGTATTTGGCGTCGTCGTAGGCGCGTTCCATTCAGGTGATCTATTGCTGCTGGTGCGACGAAGAAGGCAAGATCATCGACGATGGCACCATTACGCGGTTGGAGGAGAACCTCTATCGCTGGACTGCTGCCGACCCAAACCTCCGCTGGTTCCGCCAGAACGCCATCGGACTAGACGTGCAGATCGAGGAGATCACCGAGCAGGTCGCCGCACTCGCCTTGCAAGGGCCAACGTCGGGAAAAGTGCTGAAGAGCATCGCCGAGGCCGACATCGAGAACCTAAAGTACTTCCGTAAGACCAGCGGCAGAATCGGTGGTGTGCCTGTGGACATCTCGCGCACTGGCTACACCGGCGATCTGGGATACGAGATCTGGATCCCGTGGCAAGACGCAGTCAAGGTGTGGGACGCGCTGATGGAAGCAAGCCGGGGATTCGATATACACCCCACGGGCATGCTGGCTCTCGATGTGGCCCGCATCGAAGCCGGACTGATCTTAGCCGACGTTGACTGTATCAGCAGCAAAAAGGCGCTGATCGCATCGCAAAAATACACTCCCACCGAAGTTGGCCTGGGCAAACTCGTCCACTACCAGAAAGAGAATTTCATCGGCTGGCAGGCGCTTCTGGAAGAAAAGCAGGCTGGACCTCGGCGACTTCTGATGGGGCTGGAAATCGACTGGAACGAAGTTGAAACTCTATTCGACCGGATGGGACTCGCGCCACAGACGCCCGCTACCGCTTCGCGCGTACATGTACCCGTCTACAAGGGGCGCGATCAGGTCGGGAAGGCGACCTCGACTACGTGGTCGCCTCTGCTGAAAAAACTGATTGCGCTGGCCAGTTTGGAGCCTCAGCACGCAATGCCGGGCACCAGACTGCAAATGGAAATGACCGTAGAAGCGGTTCGGCACAAGGTGTCAGCCACCGTCCGTTCCCTGCCGTTCTTCAATCCACCGCGCAAAACCAAGACGCCCATTTAGATACGATCAAGAAAGACAGGCTCACGTGGAGCGGCAGAACTTAGACGTGCGGTAAGCCGTCACCCCAAAGATCGATGGCCGGCAGCAATACTGGTGGCCTTAACTTCTGGATAGAGCAGACGCTCAACCGTACGATCCATCGTGTCCAGCAGACTGTCCGCTGCAGGCTGAACCCTGGCATCTTCCAGCGCGCTATTCCAGTCCTTCGACCGAGCAGAGCCTGGAGGAACGCGGCTACGAACTGGCGCCAGTGCGGTGTAGCCCAGCCAGATCAAGGCAGAGAAGTCGTACGCAGCATTGTTGATCCGTCGCAAAACTGACACATGCACAAATGTCCCGTGCGACATAGCTACCGCAACCAACATGCTGACGGAGGCGAAAATACCGAATCCCAGCGCGATGCCAAACAGAACGTGGCGGCGCGAGATGCCAAGATATTCACTGAAAAGCAGAAGGAAAAACACCAATCCGCATTGCATTAAGCGGACACTGCGTTGTACCAGAACAATCCCATCGGTGATCGTGTCAAGCCGGCTCGACGGCGCGGCCGTGATGGCCCACATGACCCCGATCAAAAGCACGACAAGGGCCGACCAGCGAAATAGGATGACACTCAGGTCTCGCAAGGCCTCGTAGGGACGAAATGCGTCGCGGAAGATCTCCTGTAGAACAGCAAACGAAATCAGAGCGCTGAGTGCTACCGAAACCCAGTAGCCCCAGTAATACATCGCGTCCGAATGCCTGTGGACTACAAAGAGGATCGGTTCGCTAAGAACTTGAATGACCGTATAGTTAAAGAAGTATGGATACTCACGATGCAGTCCACGCCTGTACATCGCCGCCAGCACCCCTAACTGCATGAGGGGGCCTACGAACCAAAGGACGTAATCAATCAGGCGTAGGTGCATGAGGTTTCTTAAGCATATCTCTGAAATTGACACAACACAAGCGCCAATCTCCGAACCGTAAACACCGTGTTCGCTTGATTGAACTCTACATCAGATGGGTTCCAGAATGCCTTTCCACCTCTGGTAAGTTGTGCTATAGCACCATCTGCAGCCTTTCCTGGTCGTTGTTACAGGGCTTGACCGGAGCGCAATAGGGCGCCGGCCCGCCATCGCCGGGAGCTAATAGGGCGTGACCGCTACTGCAGAATTCGCCGGCGGTGCAGGATGACATCGACAATGCAGCTTCACTCGCGATGGCCGGCTGGGGCATGACGCTCGCAGGAAGCGCACTGGTAGCGGCGCACAGGACACCGGCGGATAACAGTGTACAAATGACGAGAATCAGAATACTTCTCATACAGTTTCTCCTTGTCGCTCTCGAGCTGAGTTCTCAAGAAGTATCGGAGCGCGATGTCCAATCACTCTTGTTCATCGCAGAGGGGCAAAGTCGTGGGCATAGGTGCAGATCCCTCCCCAATGACCACAACTGCATTATTGCAAGGACTGATGGAGGTCGCACCACTCACGGCACCAAAAGCTCCGGCTAACATTAAGGCGGCTAGGGCTGCAATCATTGTCTGTTTCACGGTTTGGTTGTGACCTCCTGAATTGAACTCATTCTGCGCGCTACGTTTTAGCCCTGAGTGGCTCAATCTCCTACCGGCGAATCCTCTGTCTTAATCCGGCAACTGTGATAACTATAGTTACATTAGATACTTAGTAAACACGGCTGTGTCGCATCTACTTTAGTTCCACACGCGCTCTTTTTCCCAAAGATTTTGGGGCTTATTCGGTCGCGCGTGTGAGGCTCCGTGGACCCACTACCACATTTCGCATTATAGAGACCGATGGGCAAAGTCTCACAGAATTTCGGGTGGTCCCTTAATGACAGAGGTACATGTACTAATGGGGGGGCGGCTCTCAAAGTGCCAACTCTTGCGCAATTTATGCCGCTGCCGGGAAAGAATTTCATCTATGCTGGGAACGTCTGGCTTCTACCTCGGTGAGAACATGACGGACGGCGCACGTCAAAATCCGAATCGCATGCTCCGCGCCGATCTGCGATGAAAGCCGATCACAATGCCTCGGTGCAGCCCCCACAGGTTTGTCCCAACTGCTCTGCCGGCTTGCAGCAAAACCACTGCAAATTGGTCTGTCCGCAGTGCGGATACTTCCTCAGTTGCTCCGACTTCTACTGAACCCCTTGCAAGCTGATCATCACAGTCTTCTCGGGGTTTGCTAATCGAACGCTGGGGGAACGACTACCCTCCCTACGCTTTTCGCCCAAGTATGGCCACTCGTGTAACGTGGAGATACAATTGACTCGCTTCCCAGGAGGACCAAATGCAACGCACAGCCAGTGCCCACTGGTCGGGTGGTTTGAAAGACGGAAAAGGCACCGTTTCGACACAGAGCGGCGTCCTCAACGAAACGCAGTATTCCTTCAGCACACGTTTTGAAAACGGGGCCGGAACGAATCCGGAAGAACTGATTGCCGCGGCGCACGCCGGTTGCTTTTCCATGGCGCTGTCCGCACAGCTTGGAAACGCGGGCATGACCGCGGAGAGCATCGATACCAAGGCGACTTTGACCATGGACAAAACCGATGCCGGCTTTACCATCACCAGCGTGCACCTCGACGTGAAGGTCGGGATCCCCGGTGCGGACCAGGCGAAGTTTGACGAGGCCGCCCAAAATGCCAAAAAGGGGTGCCCGGTTTCCCGGGTCCTCAACGCCGACATCACCATGGACGCGAAGCTCGTTTCCTAATCCTCTTGACGGCTGCCCGGCTCGAACTGGGCAGCCAACGTTCCTCCGCCGGACTCCCTCGAAAACGTAGAAGGTTTGACGCAAGAGCTGTGTTCCTCGGCCCAATATTTGGCTGTTTCGGTGACCGGTTCAAGATCTCGCTATTCCGATTGACCATCTCGTCGTCCCGGGGAAATATGCGCACCGGTGCTTGCTGTGCGATGCGTGCCCATCGTGCCGGGGCGTCCGTGTCACATTGTTCGAGAAGGACACGCCTACTACCCGGCGGGTGTGCAAGGTAGTCTCGCTTTCCGGTTGTGGAAATCTTGCCGGTGCTTTAAAGTTCTAGAGCGGGTCAACGAAAGGATTCCCGTGACATAGAAGATTGTTTTGCTGATGGTGTGCTTCGCAGTTGCGCTGCCCCTTTTCGCCCAGAACAAAATGTCGAAACGTTTGTCCGAGTCGACCGCCGTTCTGAAAACCATCCTCGATAAGCAGGACATACCGAAGAGCATTCTGGACAATTAAGCACCTAGGAGACCAAAATGAAAAGTTTAGCCAAAAGATCCGTACCTATTCTGCTCGTATCAGTGATTGCATGCTTGGCCCTGCCAGTTTGGGGCGCCGACAAGAACAAGGACGAAGAAACGATCAGAAACGCCACCACGGTGTTGCAGGCGATGGTTGGCAGCAAGGATATTCCACTCAGCACAGTCGCGAAGGCTGATTGCATCATCATTCTGCCCAGCGTGAAAAAGTTCGCCGTGGGTATCGGCGGAACCGGAGGTCGCGGTCCGATGACTTGCCGCGAGGGGGCGGACTTCAGCGGCAAATGGTCAGCACCCGCCATGTACAGCATCGGCGGCGCCAGTGCCGGTTTTCAGATCGGCGGCACGTCTAAGGATTTCGTCATCCTCGTTATGGCACCGTCGGCGGCGAACAAGGTGCTGGACGGCAAAGTCAAGATCGGCACCGACGCGACCGCAGCGGCTGGGTCCGGAGCCAGCGCGAGTACCAGTACTGCTGACATGCTGACCTATGCCCGGACTTCAGGCCTTTTTGCGGGCGTGTCACTGGGCGGCGCCTCGCTCGACCCGGACAGCGACGCTAACCAGCGCCTCTACGGGAAGACGGTCAGCGCGCGGGAGGTCGTGAGCGGCGGGGTTAAGGCCACGCCCGCTGGCCAGTCCCTGGTTTCGCTGCTCGACAGCAAAGCCGGCAAAATGTAGCAATTAGGAAACGAGCCCCACATAGGTTTGGCGGAGACGTCTCGTCTCCGCCGGCCTGGTGGGCCGCACCACGTCTGGATGTGCGGGCTCAAACGTTTCCCTGAATCCAGTTCGACGCGACTGCTATTCATGCCAACCTTCACCCTACGGGAGGGCCAGCCACTCACCAGCAAACCGTCGGCGGTCCTCGTCCTGCCGGGAATTTCCGTCTTCATGAACTATATAGACCCCGGCAATCTCTCATCATAGGTAGGGAGCTGGCGTGTTTGCCCGCGCCAGCTCGCGCCAACTGCAAGCATAGCCGCGACTACCAACAACGATCTGGCGGAGGCACACGTGTCAGACAATTGGGCCAGCGTACAGGGAAAAGTCGGTCCGCACTGCCGTGGTTTTGCACTCTGAAGTTGCTAGTCCTGACTCCGCGGGGTGAGCCATGATCGTCAATTTTGCGAACGCAACATTTCGCGAATCTCGCGATTGACTCGGGCCGCATCTTGCGCTGCTTTGTCGACCAAATCGAGCCACTTCTTGTTGTTCTCGTCGAGTTTCGCCTGGGCCAGAAGATAGGAAGCCTGCATGATGGTTTCGATGTAATTGCTCAGGTCGTGGGACAGGGTACGCAGTTTGGTAATCGTCTCGCTTTGTAATTTCTTGCTTTCTTCCATTGCCGGTTGGGCCACCTTGTTCTCTCCTGCCTTGCCGTACCAACCACACCTCGCGGATTGCTTCCCCCCGTGGGCTTCTGACATTGGACGCGGATCTGGCAGATTTCGTTGTTCAGGCGCCGCAATGCCCATGCAACCTTACCACAACGGCTGCATCCGAGCCTTGGTGTCCTCCACCTAAACCACTGCCGATGTGTCGCTTACGGAAAAATCTGGGAACTGTTTGCCCTTCCGGAAGGCCCCGACCTTTCCGCTGTCCTCTGCGGCTGGTATGATTCCGGCAATATCCCACGCAATGCGAGTGTCCCCATGGCTCAAATCCGCCTGAAAACAAAGCTGGTCCTTGCTATCAGCGGTATGGTATTCGCGCTGGTTGCGGCCTTTTCTTATTTGTACGTGTCGCACGTGGCACGGCAGCGCACGGCGGAGGCTTATGACAATGCCGCCTTCGTGGCCAAGGAGATCCGGGAGAGCGCACGCGAAGCCTCGCAGGTTGACCTCAGTAGCACCTTTGTCAATACCAACGACCCCAAGCAAGTCGAGGCGGTGTTGGACGAAGCCTTACAGACTGACCCCGGGCTTAACACTCTGCTGCAATCCATCGTTGGCTATTCTCCCACCATCTCCGACGCGGCCATTACCGATGTGAACGGCCGGGCCATCGTACACACCGACCCGTCCGCCATCGGCACTCAACTAGAGCCGCGTGAGGACTTCCAGAATGTGCGCAATGGAAGCTTCCGGCGCCAGCTCGAGGTCGTGTATGGCGCGCCGAGGGTTTACGACGTTTACCTGCCCATCCAGCGCGAGGGGCAGCCGTTCGGCGATATCCGTGTGGGCATCTCCACCGTGCTTTTGAAGAGCGCGGTCAAGCCGCAACTCACACGCGCGCTTTTTTTCTCCGCCATTGCCATCCTGCTATCACTCGCATTAGCAGCCGGGGTATCGAACATTGCATTGCGCCCGTTGGAGGCCATTGGCCGTCGTCTGGACCAGATGACCGCGGGCGTGCCCGACATCACACCCGAGCCTGATCCGAGGGGGACCGACGAATACGGGCTGGTTAATACCAAGATTGACCGCCTGGGCCGGCAGATCCGCGACGTGAAAGAAGTCTTTAGCGCCCTCAAAGAGAACCTCGACCAGATTATGGGCACGTTGCAGGACGGACTCGTTCTGTTTACTCGCGACACGCGCGTGGTGCTGGTAAGCGCCTCGGCCGAACGGTTCGTCGGGCGGCCGCGGGGAGAGATTCTGGGAAACGTGGTGGAGGAGGTATTCAACGATGCCAACAAGCTGGGCCGCATCGTGCTGGATGCCTTCGCTCTGCACCAACCCATCCCGCAACGTGAGATCGAGCTGGAGAACGGACAGCGCATACAAATTGCGCTCGATTTCATTGCCGAGCGCGGCGAGCGTATAGGGGCGCTTCTCACCATGCGCGACGCCGAATCGGTGCGCCGAATCGAGAACGAAATTGAACTGTCCCGCCGTCTGGCGGCCATTGGGCGGCTCACCTCCGGCGTTGCCCATGAAGTAAAGAATCCCATCAACGCCATCGTGGTTCACCTCGAGCTGCTGCGCGAAAAGATGCGGGAGATCGATCCTGACACGCGGCGCCACATGGACATCATCGGACGCGAGATTCATCGCTTGGATCGGGTGGTGCAGACGCTGGTGGACTTCAATCGTCCCTTGGAGTTGCGCCTTTCCGACTTCGATTTGCGCCGTTTGATGGAGGACGTTGCCCTGCTGGCATCACCGGAGGCGGCGCTCCTGGGCGTGAAGGTCGAAATCAACCTGGGCAGCGAGGCGGTGCCCGTGAGGGCCGACGCCGACCTCATTAAGCAGGCCCTGCTGAACGTCGTCCTCAATGGAGTGCAGGCCATGAGCGACGGGGGCGTGCTCAGTATGGTCGCACGCCGCGACGAAACGGCAGCCACCATCGAGGTCCGCGATCAGGGCGCCGGAATTCCCCCAGAGATTCGGGACAAGATTTTCAATCTGTATTTCACCACCAAGAAGGCGGGCAGCGGCATTGGCCTGGCAATGAGCTACCGCGTGTTGCAACTCCACAACGGCGCTCTCCATTTCGTGACCGAAATGGGTCGAGGAACCACCTTCCGCCTGGTCCTCCCTTTGGCGGGCGCGCAGGAGCTGAAAGACGCGGAAATCGCGACTCGCACCTGATCCCGAGGAGGCACTGGGGAGAAACCGTAATACTACGGTGTTAGGTATTGCGGCCAGAGGTTTATCATGGAGAGCAATTGTTCTGCTCGCTTGCTCTTGGGCAGTCGTCCATGCAGAGAACTAGCGCGGCAGCGGTATTGCAGAACTTCGCATGAACATTTGGCGCCAACTCGCCGCTTCGGTCCTGGTCTTGTCGTTGTTCCTTAGCGTGGCGTGTAAAAAGAAAAAGCCACAGCTTCCGCCACAGGCGCAGGCTCCGACCATCTCGGTCCCGGTACCGGATGAAATTTCCGAGGCCGCTCCGCCGCCGCCGGAGCCGAAACAGGAGGTGCCCGCCCCCGAACCGCAGAAGCCGAAGTCACAGCCGCATCACCGAAAGAAACCGGCGCAGCCCCCGGCCAGCAGCCCAGACACCACTCCCGCGAATGGCAACAGCAATTCTACCGTTGCCGCTGCCCATCCTCTACCTAATCCGGCTGAGGTCGCCCCCGACACCGCAATCGCCGCTGACGTCAGCAGCGAGCAGGTGAGCCATCAGAAACAGACAACCGCTGAATTGCTTGCCGCCACCGAGAAAAACTTGACGAGCGTGAATCGCAAACTGAGTCACGACGAACAAGCCATGGTTGCGCAGATCAAGACCTACATTGCTCAATCGCACAAGGCCACATCGGACAATGATTTCGAGCGCGCATATAACTTGGCCACGAAAGCCCGCCTGCTTTCCGACGCACTGGTCAAGAAATAAGCGCGGCTTTGCGCAGTTACCTCTTCCCTGCCGTGTTTACCTTGGCCAGCATGTCGCGTGCGAGTGCCTGATACGGACCATCCATCGCGGCAGCCTTCTGCAGGGCAGCAACGGCATCGGCTTTGCGGTTCTGCTTCGCGTAGGCATAACCCAGCCGGAAAAGCGCAGCCTGTTGGGCTTGGGGATCTTCCTGTAACAGGCCCACCGCGGTTTTGAGCTCCGGTACGGCTGCCGCCAGTTTGTCCTGTTTCAAATACACATAACCGAGGGTAGAGTGTGCCACTCCCGCCGATAGCTTCTTCGACTTGTCGGCAGTGGCCGCATCTGGACCTTCGAGGGCGATCACTTTGTTCGCGTACGTGATTGCCTTGGCCACTTGCTTGGGATCGTCCACGTAGGCGTTGGCCAGCATGAGCAACGCGGGGACGCTATCGGGATTGGCCGCCAACTCCTTTTCCCCATAGGCCTCCAGACGTTGCGGCTGGTTTAGCTGTTGCAAGCTGTAGAGTGCAAGTTGCGACACCGGCTGCTCGAACTGCGATTTAGGGAACGCCGGAGTAAACTTCTCGATGTAGCTCATGCGCTTGGCTGGATCTTGCTCAGCAGCTATGGCGTTGTAGGCAGCCGTTTCCAGGAACTCGTAGCTGGGGCGCGCCGAATTCTGCTCCTCACTCACGTGAGTGGCCCAGTCCGCATCGGAGACGTCGGCGGCCTTCGCCTGGGTGGAGATGGAATGGAACACCGCTGCTCCCTTCCCGGCGTAATCAACGATCTTGCCGTTGTCTTTCATGGCCTGCGCCACCCCGGCCTGCGAAACGATTATGTCGAGGTTGTTGGGATAGAGCGCCGCCGCCTGGTCGCCATACTCCCACGCCTTGGCAGTGTCGCCCGCGGAGAGATATTGTTGCGAGAGTTGCCACTCCGCATAAGCCAAGGCAGGCTTATTGTCGGCATACGTTTTGAGGAACTCCTGGTAGAGGCTTATGCGCTTCTGCGCATCGGACTCGGCGGTGATCGCCGCTAATTCCTTGTCCTCCGGCGAACCAGCAGGAATGACGATCTTGACGTCTTGCGACCAACCCGCAAGGGAGGAAATCAGCGCCCCACAGAAAATCAGTTGACGCACGAAACGCATAGTGCACCTCGATGACTGACCGGGCAGCCGCCGGACGGTTTGTGCTCGCTATCCGCACCTAGCGAATGCCGAGAGTCTTATTCCCGCAAATCGTAGCTCTTCAGGCCGCGACTCGCTATGAGCTACCGCACACCGGTGAGTGAGATTGCCGATCGTTCAAGAAGAGAGAGCATTCCATGTGAATCGAATGCCCGTTCACCGGAGAGCTGTGCGTCTTGAACGGCAATGTTCGCGTCTTCAGAATGGGTTAGCGGAATTGCACACCACCACTGGGTTACAGTTGAACGGTATGAGGGAGATGTTCCAGCACCGTGGGATGCGGCTGATCTTCGTAGCCAATCTCATTTCCATGATCGGCAGCGGCATGAACTCCGCTGCCGTGATCTGGTACATCCTGCAGGCCACGCATTCGGAGGTGTCCCTAGCGGCGCTCATCGCGCTGCAGACCCTTCCCTCGCTAGTGCTGCTGCCCTTTACCGGCGTCCTCATCGACCGCGAAGACCGTCGTCACCTGATGTTGTGGCTCGACTCGGCGCGCGGGGCCATCATCTTCTTCGTCGCCATGCTGGTGTTCACCCATCATGTGCGGCTATGGCACCTATACGCCATGAACATCCTGGTCGCCATCGGTTTCTGGATGTTCTTCCCGACGGTGAACGCACTCATCCAGGAGCTGACGCCGGACGACAAGATGCTGGATTCAAACTCGCTGTTATTAGCGGCGTTGCAGGGTGGATGGCTGATGGCGGGCGCTGTAGTCGGCTTCATGTACAACCACGTCGGTCTGGGCGGAGTGTTGCTCATCGACTGCGCCAGTTACGCGGTCTCGCTGGCCTGCATCCTCCAGGTGCGCAAGGGTAGAGTGACGGTTTCGCGTCCGATAGCGGAGGCCACGGCATCGGCCTCACCCTCCGGCGCGGTCGCGCGCTATATCCACGAACTCGGAGAAGGCTACCGCTACGTCCGGCAAAACCGGCGCGTGCTGCTGATAGGTATCGCGTGGGCGCTTTTTGTCGCGGCCATGATGACCCAGGGTGTACTGTCAGCCCCGCTCAGCGAGCGCATCCTGCACAGCGGAGCCGTGGGCTACGGGTGGCTGAATGCCGGCTGGGCAGTCGGGGCCTTCGTGAGCGTTTTCTACGCTTCGACGTTTATCCGGCGCCATGGGGCCCGTTCGGTCACCGTGACCATGTCCATCATTGCGTTGTCGCTCTTCCTGCTGCCAGTCTCGCATTGGCTGGCGCTGGCGGTGCCCATTTACTTCATGATGGGCTCCAGCCGTGGAGTTGGCGGCATTGCTCTTTCCAGCGAGATGATGCAGATGGTGCCGCGTCACTTCATGGGAAGGGTGCAAAACACTTTCGCCTTCGTGGCCAGCGCCCTACAGATCGGAACTTCGTTGCTGGCGGGCGAAGCCGCCCATCGACACGGGCTAATCTACGGCTTCTGGATCGTGGGAGCCATGTATCTGGGGGCCGGGCTGGCGGCGTGGTGGCCCGCCCGACATGCCGAAGCCAAGGTCTATCAGCGGGACAATTCGGCCGCTGACTAGACTCTGTGATCGATCAATCCGCCCGGCCAGCGGTAACCGATGAAATCTGCGATGAAGCGGGTGCCCCGGGCGCAGTTTCGAGTGGCGTTGGCGGCGTGTCGTGCAACAGGAAGTCGCAGATCACCCGGTTGAACTCGTCGGGGACCTCTTCGTAGGGAACATGGCCGACGCCATCGAGGATCATCAGCGCGCTATTCTTCATGCGGCGTTGCAGGGCATAGGCTGACGAGGGGTACACCGCTGTGTCGCGGGAACCCCAAAGCAGCAGTGTGGGTACTTCGCTGATCGCTGGCAAAGACTCCTCGATGAGTGCCTGGTCGCGATGCCACGACCGCACAATGCGCAGCATGTGCTCAAAGCTTCCCGGCACGTTCAATCCCGCAGTGTAGCCTTCGACGCTGCCCGGCGAAATACGCCGCGGATCGCCGTACAGTTTGCGAAAGTACCGGAGCATCACCACCTGCAACCTAGGTAGGATATGAGTGACGGAGAAGCCGCCCAGCGCGGTGGAAAGCAAGCGAGTCAACAGCCGGCCGTAGCTCGACCAGGGATTGATGGGACAAACCAGCACCAGCCGCCGGATGCGCTGTCGCATTGACTGTTGCGCGGCCAGAGCAGCCAGGACAATCGCCACTCCGCCGCCGCGAGAAGTGCCCAGCACGTCCGCCTGCTCCATTCCGAAATGATCCATGAAGCGCAGAACGCCTTCGGCATCGCTGGCCAGCGAATGTTGAGCGTCACCGGGACGCTGCGAGAATCCACAGCCCGGCAGATCGATGGCATACACCGAGAAATGCCGGGACAGCGCCTCCATGTTGAAGCGCCAGGAAAAAGAATAGGCCATAAACCCATGGATTAGCAGAAGTGGAGGACCGGAGCCTGCACGTAGATAGCGCCACCGCACTCCATCGAGGGTCAGGCTGCACTCTTCGGTTCCGACAATTTTGGCCAGTTCCGGAATCTCTCCAGCTTGCTCGGCCGTGTCTAGTTCTGGCATGTCGTGCAACCAATCCGTCGGTCAGAGAATCACACGAATTGATGTCGCCTCTGTCGCATGTTGGGGAGAGTGAGAACTCTCCCCGTTTTTTGCCTTGACGATTGCGGCAATGCTCTGACTTTCCATGCAAATTCTAAACCTTAGCGCGTGGTCGTTGCAGTGACCTCTTCCCAGTTCGGTACTCCACTGCTCGCCGCCTGCGGCTCGACCTTGAAGTTTTGTACTACGCCGCGATACAGCAGCACAGCACAGATCGCCGATCCAACGAGCAAAACGGCTCCGAGCATGGGCTGACGAAACAATATTTTCCCCGCGCCGAACAGGCATAGATAGACCATAGCGCAGCCAAGGAGCCACGCCACCAGGTTGCTGCCGATGTCACGGTGCTGCCCGGCTTCCGGCGCCTGCGCCGCCACACGCTTCCAACCGCGGACATCGGGCCGCACATGGCGATAGAAGCGCACCAGAACTTCATCGGGCTCGGGCTTCGTCAGCAGCGTTACCGTGAGCCAGACCACGGTGGTGACAATCGTGGTCGCAAATGTGCTTTTCGCAAAAACCAGGGAGCTGTTGCCGGTGAACGGCTGCCATCGGTTCAGGACGATGGTCACAAACAGCGAGCAAGCCATGGCGGAGATCTCGCTCCAGGCATTGATCCGCCACCAGTACCAGCGCAGGATGTACACCGCTCCCGTGCCTGCTCCTACTTGCAGCACCACCTGCCATCCCGAGGCGATGGACCCAAGCTGCACCGACACCCACGCAGAAACGATGACCAGCAGCACCGTGCTGAGACGCGATACCAGGACGTAATGCCCCTCGGAGGCAGTCTTCTTCACGAACCGGCGATAAAAATCGGCGACCAGGTAAGACGCGCCCCAATTCAACTGCGTGGCAATAGTTGACATGAATGCCGCCAGGAAGCCGGCGATGGCGATACCCCGGTATTGGTACGGCAGGTGCGCATTCAGAACCATCATGTAGCCACTCTCGGGATGCTGCAGACCGGGATAAAGAACGATGACCGCGAGGCCGGTAATGATCCAGGGCCAGGGGCGAATGGCGTAATGCGCGATGTTGAACCACAGCACCGAGAGCAGACCCTGCTTCTCATCGCGCGCGCTGAAGATGCGCTGCGCGATGTAGCCCCCGCCGCCTGGCTCTGCGCCCGGATACCAGAACGCCCACCATTGCAGCCCGATGAACACAAGAATGTTCGCGACCGGGACCATCCACAGCGGCTCGGCCGTGAGGCCTCGCGAAAATTCGGGGAAGAAGCCGAGCGGATTGGCGGCATTTGTGCCCGCGGCGGCCTGCATTCTGCGCAGGCTGTCGAGCATGGCCGTCATACCTCCGCAGGCGACGACCGCGAAGTAAGCAACGCCAATGACGATTGTCATCTTCAGCACAAACTGGAACAAGTCGGTCCACAGCACTCCCCACAGCCCGCCAAGAGCAACGTACAGCCCGGTGAACGGAATCAGGAAGAATACGCAGATGGCAAGCGCCGCGCCGTCGTTGCCGCTCCACACCGAGCCGAAGTGCGCGCTCATGAAGCGGCTAATGTGCGCCAGCATCGGCGTGTTCGCCAGCGTGGTCGCAATGATGCTGGTCATCGCCTTCGTCACCCATCCGAGAATGACGCAGTTCATCAGCAGGCCGAGATAGAGGGCGCGAAAGCCGCGAAGAAATGCAGCGGGCTTGCCGGAGTAACGGATCTCGGCAAATTGCACGTCAGTGAGCAATCCAGAACGGCGCCACAGGCGGGAGAACAGAAACACCGTCATCATGCCCGAGAACAGGAAGCCCCACCACAGCCAGTTCCCGGAGATTCCCTGCGAGTAGACCAGGCCAGTGACCACCAGCGGCGTGTCGGCGGCAAAGGTGGTCGCCACCATCGAGGTCCCCGCCAGCCACCAGTTCACGTTGCGTCCGGAGACGAAGTAGTCGTCAACACTGCGGCTGGAGCGGCGACGGAACCACAGGCCCACGATGAGCGTGATGGCGAGATAGCCAACGATCGCCGACCAGTCGAGGAGAGTGAAGCTCATAGCAAGGCTACTTGGCGAACCGCACCTTCACTGTCTTGATCTCGTACGGGTTCGTCGGGACGGTCACCGCATTGCCTGTCGAATCCAACTGGAGTGGGACTGGCGTAACCTCCATCAAGTTCGTCTCCCAAGCCTGCGCTGCCGCCCAGGGAAGCCGCAGAACGACATCCCCCTTCTTGCCGGCCCACTCATAGAATCGGACGATGAGCGCATCATCGTCGGCGGCTTTCTTGATTGCCGTGATGATCACATTGTCCTGCTCCGTGGAGAAGAATGAATGCTGCGGCATCATCATGCCGGGATGCTTGGTTGTCGTCTGTGTCATCAGCGGATAGTTCAGTTCGTAGCCCTGGTGCACCGTCATCGCCTCGCGCCAGGTGCCGCCGTGCGGATAGAGCGAATACGTGAACTCGTGCTGTCCCTGATCGGTTTCAGGATCGGGCCAGGTTGGCGAACGCAGCAGCGACAGGCGCAACACGTTGTCCTTTGCATCGTATCCGTACTTGCTGTCGTTCAGCAGGCTGAAGCCGTGGATGGCGTCCGAGATATCGGCCCAGCGCAGCGCCGGAACTTCGAACTGCGCCTGCTCGGCAGGCGTGTTGCGCGTCGTGGGCCGCTCGACACTGCCGTAAGGAATCTCAAAGGTCGCCTTGTCGCTGCGCGCGCTGACGGGAAACGCAACTTTCAGCAGGATGTGCTGCTCGTGCCAGTCGGCCTGCATGTGGACGTCAACTCTCGGCACGCCGGGATACATGGTGATGTCCTGCACGAAGGTCGACTTCTGGAAGTGGTGCTTCACGCGAATGACGGCGCGCAGCGGCGTGTTCTCCGCCAGCTTCACTTCGTCGGCCTGCATCAGGTCCCAATGCTGCTTGACGAAGTCGGCGTCGATGTTCCACGCGTCCCAGCGCTTGGGCTTGTCCACGAAGGCCTGGAGCAGGTTGCCGCAAGGCAGGCCATCCGGCGATGCCGCGGGCGAGCCTTCGCTCTGCACGGGCAGCGCTAGCGCTTCGATCTTGCTGCGCTTGTCGAAGAGGCTGGTGATGCAGCCGGTCTTGGGATCGACCTTGAGGCGAATGAACTCGTTCTGAAGGAACTCGGCGCTGGTGGTTAGCAAACCGGGAGGCACAAGGGTGCCGAGTAGGCGCGATTCTGGCTTCACGGGTATGAGTTTTACCAGTTTGTACCCCGTCGCAGGGATGTTTCTCGCCAGAAGACTCAGCGCGACTCGATTAGTAAGCGGATCGTGACTAAGCACTCGGACCGGCATCGATTTGCCATCAGGTCCTACCGCTTCAACGCGCTCCACAGCCGTCGGGAACTGCACCTCGACCTCAACCTCACCGGTCCGCGGCCACGACAGTGGGTTGAACACCAGCACACTCACGCCGTCGGACTGCACGCGCGAGGCGAGGTCGGCCAGGCCCGCGTGAATGATGTCGCTGTCAATCTGCGACGCCATCGCGTACTTACGCGCTGCGTCCACGTAGTTGATGTGAATTCCCGAGCCCGGCAGGATGTCGTGGAACTGGTTGAACAGGATACCTTTCCACGCAGTATCGAAGTTCCCTTGCGGCCATGCAACGCCAAATAACGTATTGATCGAGGCCACCTTCTCCGCGTTTAGCACCAACTCTTCATTCTGCCGATTGCCGCGCTTTTCCTCCGACTGCGTAGTCTGCACCCCGCGATGGTATTGGAAATAGAGCTCGCCGTCCCACGTCGGAATGTTGAGCTCGCTCTTGTTCTTCTCCAGGTCGGCAAAATATTGCGCCGCGGTGGAGAAGTTAATTTTCGGATAGACCAGATCTCCTTTCTGCCAGCGCAGCGCGGTGTCGAGGTCCTGGCGCGTCGGTCCGCCACCATGATCGCCCACGCCGTACAGGTACATCATGTCGAGGCCGCCGGCGGGCGCCGAGTTTGTTCCGCCGTTGTATTTCCACATCATTGGGCCGTAGGTGGCCGAGTCGCGTGCCATCTTCTGCGGATCGATCGGGTTGGCGTAGTCGCTGGGGAAGTAGGTCAGCAAGCGGCTGCCGTCCGGCGCCTGCCACCAGAACAACCGGTAGGGAAACTTGGTGAACTCCGAGGCCCAAAGCAGCTTTTGGGTGACGAAGTAGTCGATGCCGGAACGCTTGTAGATTTGCGGCAGTTGCCAGTTGTAGCCAAACGAGTCGGGATTCCAGCCGATGTTGATGTCCTTGCCGAACTTCTGCTGGAAGTAGCGCTTGCCGTAGAGGACCTGGCGCACCAGCGACTCGCCGTCGGGCATGTTGAGGTCGGGCTCGACCCACATGCCGCCGATGACTTCCCAGCGGCCTTCTTTCACCCGTTGCTGGATCTCCTGGAACATCGCGGGATACTTTTCTTCGATCCATTCGTAGGCTTGCGCGGTGCTGGCGGTGAATTTGAAGTCGGGATATTCGCGCATCAGTTGCAGCGCGGTGCCGAAGGTGTTGCGGACGACTTCGACCGTCTCCGTCCATGGCCACAACCATGCCATGTCGATGTGGCTGTTGCCGACGGCTGCAATGCTGAATTGCTTCATGTACGGGCGCAACACGCCGAGCTTGGCTTGCGCATCGCGGAGCGAGGCGTCGAACGCCTGCTGATTTCCCTGGTCGAGCGCCGTAGCGTTGATGGCCTTCACAGCCGCGTCCAGTTGCTGCTCACGCTCGGCATTGCCGTCGGGATACGCGGCGATGACCGGCTCAGCCGAAAGAATTTGCAGCCGCATCAGCGCGGGATCGGGGCGGTTGGGCGGAGGCTGAATGGAAAGCTCGGCGTGCTCGATGCGAGTCGAGTCGCCGCCACAGCAGCCGCCGCCACCGGAGTCCAGGACGCGAACGGCCAGCACAAGCGTCTGCCCCGGCTGGGCATTCTCGATCAGGGTGATTGGCACCTGCCCGTCTTCGTCGGTGCGCGCCACCATGTTGCCGTTAGAGAAGATGCTGATCTGGATGGCGTCGTCGCTGCTGACGTGCAGATCGAGAGAAATGCGCGCCCCTTGCAGACTGTAGCCGTTCAACTGCGCCGGGATCTCGTATGTGAGTCGGAGCCAGCGCGAGCCTTTCCAATCTTCCTTCAGCTTGACCGGCTGCCAGTCGGAGGTGCCTAACGCCGGATATTCTCCGTGCGGGAGGTCGGCGGCGTGCGCTTGCCAAGTCTCCAGAGGAATGACCGTAATAGATTGCAGGCGATCGAGCACCGGCTTGTAGGGATCGGGAGTGGTGGAGGGTGATTGGGCGAATGCGGAAGCAGCGACGAAAACAAAGAGAATAAGAAACGACATGCGATTCATGAAGCCTGTGCCTCCTCAAACAACGCTTACCGTGCAGGCCATAAATCTAGCAACTCAAGTAACCCTAGACGGCGGTCTCAGGACGCGAAGTTTGCGTTCCGTCGCGACAATAAAGCAGGTCGCCCAGTCATCGACATTTTCATACTCAAACAGAGCGCTGACGCGCTCGATTAGATTTCTTCGGCTCGGTGAGTGAAGTCGGACAAGGAGAATGCCACAGTGGGATCCGGGGGCAAAAACTCGGGAATCGGAGAAATCCAAATCTTGAGTGATCAGGAATCTTGATTCCTCCTGTGCTCTCACCCAAATGTCGCGGTCCGCGTGGCCAGAGAGACCTTCGTCACGGGTCGTATAAACATCATGACCTAGGTTCTTTAGGACGGATGCCAATCGGAGAGGAAGGTTCTCATCCAGCTTGATCTTCATCGGATGTGCGGCACTGCCGGAACGGGTAGATCTTCTTCGGCAGACGCCGCTGCAAATGCGATGGCGGCTTGAATGTCCGCAGCCTTTAGACCAGGAAAATCGGCGAGGATCACTTCGACGGTATCTCCCGCAGCCACGCTCGCAAGAACTGTACGCAAAGTAACGCGCGTCCCTTGGAACACGGGTTCGCCGCCGCAAATTTGCTGGCTGCGCACGATTCGGTCGCCAAAATTCAATTCCGCTTCGCTCATGGCTTCGATCCTGAGCGACATCTTAACATCTCACTATCCTCTGCTGACTGTGGTCACACCACAAACCACCAACCACTAGCCACTAATACTCAATCCCCAGCTTATGCTGGATCTGTTCCAAGGTCACGCCTTTGGTCTCGGGGAAGGTGAACAGCACGACGAAGAACATCAGGGCCATCATCGCGGCAAAGAATACGAAGGGATATCCTCCGCCGAAGCGGACCGCGAAATAGGGAAAGACCAGCGAGATGGCGAAGTTCATGATCCAGTGGGTCGAGCTGCCCAGGCTCTGTCCCTTCGAGCGAACGCGGTTGGGAAACACTTCGCTGATGTACACCCAGATGACCGCGCCCTGCGAAATCGCAAAGAAAGCGATATAGGCGACAAGAAGCCAAACTAGCAGGTCCTGGTGCCGGTGGGTAAAGAACACGGTGGCCACGCCGCTCAAACAGAATGTCATCCCGAAACCGCCGATTAGCAGCAGGGTCTTGCGGCCCAACTTGTCGATGAGTGACATGCCCAACAGCGTGGCCAGCAGGTTCATCGCGCCCACCGCGACCGCCTGAAGATCGCCCGAGACCTTGCTGAACCCGGCCATGGCGAAAATGTAGTTCAGGTAATACAGGATGGCATTGATTCCGGCCAGTTGGTTGAAGGCTGCGACGGTAAACGCGAGATAGATCGGAAGCCAATACTTGCGCTGGAAGAGCGGTTCGGAGTGAGGCGCGTCTTCAACATGAATGGAGGCGACGATCTCGTCGAGTTCTCCTTGAGGATCATCCGACCCCAGCTTCTCCAGCACCTGGCGCGCCTCGGGAATGCGATATTGCGTAACCAGCCAGCGCGCGCTCCGCGGAATGCCGAACAGCATGATCAGGAACAGGATGGCCGGAGCGGCGGCGATGCCAAGCTGCCATCGCCATTCGTTCACGCCAAAGCCGGCCAGCCCGATCAAATAGTTGCTGAGATAGGCGACCATGATTCCGATCACGATGTTGATTTGGAACGAACCCACCAGCAGCCCGCGCCAACGCGCGGGAGCGATCTCGGCGATGTACACCGGCCCCAGCACCGAAGAGCCGCCAATGCCCAGTCCGCCGATAAAACGGAAGATGAGCAGCGATGGCCAGTTCCACGCGAAGGCGCAGCCGAGAGCGGAAATGATGTAGAACCCCGCCAGGATGCGCAGGCTCTCGCGCCCGCCTAATCGATCGCCCAGAACGCCCGAGAACATGGCCCCAATGATCGTTCCCAGGAGCGCGATCGATACGGTGAAGCCCAGCTCTTTCGGGGTCAGGCTGAAAACCAGGTTGAGCTGTTGCGTGGTGCCGGCAATGACAGCGGTGTCGAACCCGAAGAGCAAGCCGCCAAGCGCGCCGACTGCGATGCTCTTCACCAGCAAGGAATTGAGTTTGGTGTTCACGCGCGGTCGCTTTTCGCTATTCGCTATTCGCTCTTCGCAAAGCAATCCCAAGAACTCTTCCCTAATGACTGAATGGCCGATCCTGAATTCTGTTGTTATCGACCAAATGCTCGCAAAACCAGTAGCACCAAGCCTGCCAGTGGTTATTCGCTCCAGACCGCCAACTCGTTGCCGTTGGGATCGGCAAAGTGGAAGCGCTTGCCGCCGGGAAACTCGAAGATTTCGCGGACGATCCTGCCGCCCGCTGCCTTCACCTTGCGGTAGGTGTCGTCCAGAGAAGTCGCGTAGAGGACCACCAGCACGCCGCGCGTCTTTGCGCCATCGGCTCCGGCCGGTTGGGACTCGCTGTTGAAGCCGCCGGCGAGCCGGCCGTCGTGGAAACTGGTGTATCCCGGGCCCCAATCCTTGAATTCCCAACCAAGAACCTGGTGGTAGAAGCGCTTGGTCCCTTCAATGTCGGTTGCCGGAAATTCGATGTAGTCCATTTGGAAGTTGTGCTCTTGCTGGCTCATAGCCCCTCTTCTGGTACTGCTGAAGTTCGAAGAATGGAGATTAGCACAAGGCGGTGAGCAATTAGCTGTATTGAAATCTTCAGAAGTGGCTCAATTCGCCATCGCGCGCAGTTCAGTACGTTGTCGAGGTGCGACGCAAGATTCCGGCTACCACAATCAGGTGCTCTTGGAGATATAGATCATAGATGATGCGATACTGCCCAACCCGCCGTCGCCAGGCGGTGGATTCACCTTTGAGACGCTTGATATCGCCGGCAAAAGGATCTTCCTGCATCGCCAGGAGTGCGGCCCTAACTCGAGGCTGCTCTTTTTGGGATAGCTTTCGAAAGTCTTTTTGCGCGGGACCGGTTAGCTGCAGGTTCCAACTCATTCAGAAACTGTCCCAGGGAAAGGGTTTCACCCCGACGAAAAGCCAGCCGGCCACGGCGAAGCGCTGCGATTTCGGCCTTGGTCGCCCGTACCGCGGGATAGCGGCCCTCAAAATAGGCTCGCAGCGCCTCACGAACCAATTCGGAGCGAGTGCGGGATTCTGCCTTCCGGACTTCCTCAAACCGTTGCAGCAGGGCTGGCGGCAACGAAATTGTCATGGTCTGCGTAGTTCTCACAAGTGTTACTCAGTAATACTCGTTGACAACTATAACATGCTCGCATCTCAAAACCTCGGCCTGAGAGCAGAAAAGGCGCGGGTTGTGCCGCGCCTTGCTTGGACTGGAAGAAATTCAAGTTACTCCTGGTCGGTCGAGCCTCCGGGCTGCGTTCCGCTGTCCACACCGAGTTCATGCGGCGAAGGAATATTCGCTGTCTCGGGATTCAACAGGCCTTTATGATCGGGCCCCAGACCCAGTTTGATCAGCGCCCGGGAATCGGGTGTGAGCTTGGTCTGCCAGCCGTTGGCCGCCTGGTAGCGGATCATGGCGTCGCGGGTAGCCTCGTCCCAAGTGCCGGAAGGCCCACCGCTAAGGTAATGCTCGTGAATGAGGGCGTTCTGGATCTCCAAGGTGCGTTGTTCGTCGATCCCGCGTTGCCCGTGGGGACGCGCAGCACTCTTCTTGTTGGATTTGCCCGAAGCATGATGGGAGGATGAATGTGTCTTGGTGAGTTGTGCGTGCTTGGTTTTTGGCTTGGCTGTTGCAGTCGCCGAAGCCACGCCGGCCATCAGCAACAGCGCGAGAAGAATGCTGGCGACTTGAGATTTACGATTTCCGATAGGCAACGACCACCTCAGAGAAAAATATATGAATTCCCAAATGCGGTTCCATTGTAATGAAGCTTTAACCTCTGGGGAACAAGAAAAAGAGGCCCGAATCCCAAAATGAAACAGCAGCGGCATTGGACCTCATTTAGTCCGATGCGCCAGTGCCGCTGATTTGTTCGCTTACTTGTAAACAGTCTACGTCAATCGAGGTACCTGTTAGTTATTGCAGGGTCCCTCCCATGAAGACGGTGGTATTGTCTCGAATGCCGCGCGGACGAACCAGGAACACGACGTCCTGGCCGCTCTTCGCCTGCGACTGGATCTTCTGGAAATCGTCTTCGCCGCCTACCGGCTGCTTATTGATCTCCAGGATAATATCGCCGCGGCTCAATCCAACGGTGTCGCCGAAGCCGTCTGGCTTCAAGTCCTGCACAATGACACCCTTGGTATTCGGCAATTGGTAGCGGTTGGCCATGTCCGGCGTGATGCTGCGAACGTTGATGCCGAACTTACTTTCCTGTGGCTGGGCCTGCTCGCCGCCCTCCTCCTGATCGCCCAAACGGGCGGCAAAGAGCTTGGAACGGTCAGCAATGGTGACGTCGGTAGCAGAGGTCTTGCCATTGCGGACATAGCCCACCTTGGCCGTGCTTCCCGGCTTGATAGAGGAAATCTCCGCCACCAGTTCATCGCCCGTCTTCACTTGCTTGCCGTTGACGGAAACGATGGTGTCGCCCGTCTTCAGGCCAGCCTTGTCGGCCGGACCGTTGGGCGTAACGTGAGCGATGGTGACGCCACTCGTGACTCCATAGACGCGGGCGACTGCCGGATTCGGGACGGCATTGAACTCCACTCCAATCGAACCGCGCGAAACTTTGTGCTCCGGTCCGATGAGCTGGTTGTAAACCTGCACCACGGTATTGGACGGCATCGCGAAGCCGACGCCCTGGTATCCTCCGCCACTGGTGTAGATGGCCGTGTTGATCCCGATCACTTCACCGGCCATGTTCACCAGCGGACCGCCCGAGTTGCCGGGATTGATGGCAGCGTCGGTTTGGATGAACGACTCAAACTGCCGGTTGGGAACGATATTGCGGCCCTTGGCGGAAACGATGCCGGCGGTGACCGTCTCATCGAGACCGAATGGGCTTCCCACCGCAAGCACCCAGTCGCCGACCGCCATGCCGTCAGAATTGCCAAGCTTCGCGGCGGGCAACGGCTTCTTGGCATCAATCTTGATGACCGCGAGATCGGTTTCCTTGTCAACCCCGATCACGGTGGCGTCGTAGGTCACGGTCGCGGGATCGTCCATGAGCTTGACGCGGATTCGGTCGGCTTTTTCGACCACGTGATTGTTGGTAACGATGTAGCCCTTGGAATCGACGATGACGCCGGAACCCAGGGAACGTTCGCGAAGGTCGTCGGGACCCTGACCCTGGTCAGGACTGCCCTGGCCACCTTGCCCACCCTGTCCGCCAAAAAAGCGGTTGAAGAAATCCTGGAACGGGCTGTCTTCGTCACCACCGCCCGGTCCCTGTCCTTGTCCATCGTCGCCGGGGGGCATGCCATGACGCCCGCGGTGCGGGTTCTTGATCGACGTTTCGGTGCTGATGTTGACCACCGATGGCTCCATCTGGCGAGCGATCTGGGAAAACTGGTTCGACAACTGCACCGGCGAGGGAACCTGCAGCGGAGTCGCGTCGGCGGAGGGATTCTTCTCCTTGCCCTTCACGCCTCCAGAGACAACCGTGCCAATCAGAATGCCTAGCGTCAGGGTCGCCAGGACCACCAAGGTTGAGGCAAAGCGATTGGCCTTAAACTTTTGCCTGAAACCTGAAACTTGCAGATCCATCAACTGTCCTCCGGCTAACAAGCCAAATGTAAATTATACAGTCGGCGCAACTCTGCGACTGAATTGTGAGGGGATTCACTGGGAGTTCTCATGCCATTAGACGTGGAGAACATGGAAATGGTCACCAAATCCTGCTAACCCTGCGCCAACTCCAAGTATGAATGGACTTGCCGCAGCCCGAGTTGCCGTTGGGCTTGAATTCCAGCAGCTTCGAGAACCCGGATCGGGTGAATTGGATGTCTGTGCACTTTTGTCGGCGCTGGATCAGCTTTCAACGACGCAGCTTCCAGTCTGCTCCTCATGGATGCTGAGCGCGGGCACGTACGCGATGTGCTGGAAATGACGGGATGGCGTGTCCGAGGAAAAAACGGGGCCGCTGAGATCCTGGGTCTGAAACCTACGACACTCGATTCCATGATGGTAAGGCTTGGGATTGCACCCGGGCGAAAAGGCGAGACTGACTGATCTGCAATCGGAATCCGGCTGATAGCTGATAGCTACCCCCCGATATGCACCATCGTCCTCGACGCCGGCACGAAGCCGGGTTCGCCGATGTGGTGGCGCTCCTCCTTGTGCTCGACGGCGTCAAGGATGAACTCGACCATGTCTTCGTCGCTGGCTCCCCGCGCCATCAAGCCAGCCAGGTCGTGTTCGCGGACCGAGAACAGGCAGGTGCGAATCTTGCCGTCCGAGGTAAGCCGAATGCGGCTGCAATGGCCGCAAAACGGACGCGAAACCGGTGCGATGATCCCGATCTCGCCGATGCCGTCCTCGAAGACATAGCGGCGGGCGGTCTCGCTGCGCGCGTGGCCAACTTCGCGCAGCGGCATGAACAGGGCCATGCGGCGCACGATCTCGTCGAGGGTCACGACGATCTCCGGAGACCAGACGCGGCCTTCTTCCAGCGGCATGAATTCGATGAAGCGGACGGCGACGCCTTCCTCCCGTGCGAAGCGGCCGAAGGCGGTGATTTGGTCGTCGTTGAAACCGCGCAACAACACGCAATTGATCTTGACTGGGTCCAGTCCGGCGCGTTGCGCGGCGCGGATTCCGGCCAGCACACGTTCGTAGCCGTTGGGCACGCGCGTGATGCGTGCGAATTCTCCTGCGTCCACGGCGTCCATCGAAACCGTCACCCGCGTCAGACCGGCATCGGCAAGCGGTTGCGCCATCTCGGCCAGCAAATGTCCATTGGTCGTGATGGCGATGTCCAGCGGGCCGCCTTCAAGAGTACGCATGCGGCCGAGTTGGCGGACCATTTCCACGAGACCTCTGCGCAACAGCGGCTCGCCGCCAGTGAGACGGACTTTCGTGATTCCGAGCCCGACAAAGATGCGCGCGATGCGCACGTAGTCGGCAATGGGCATCTCGGAAAATTGTGGCCCGTCGGTGCCCGAGCGGCAATAGACGCACTTGTAGTTGCAGCGATCGGTGATGGAGATCCGCAGGTCGCTGATGCGCCGTCCGAATTTGTCGGTGAGAAACACAGCAGTCAGCTCTCAGCCGTCAGCTTTCAGCTAAAACCTGTAATGTGCAAGGAAGGGACAGACCCAGCGCGCAGGAAGGCACAGCGCTGCTAATCGTTTCCTTTCCAAGCACGGGAGGCGTGAACGTTTCCCTTCACACCCTCGGTTCCGCAAAATCCGCGGAACACCGCCGCCGCAGCCTTGGGTATTCCGTTAGGCACGGAGGTCGGAAACAGTAGTAGCGATTATAGATGAGACAGACGGCGGAAAGCTGCAGTCAGAAAAGGAAAATGCTCATCGGCAAACAGGGATTGAAGAGGCCGCCGGAAAGGCCCGAAAACCGAGACTGCCGTCGGCTGAAGCCGACTTCAACTGACAAAAACAAACGGTCTGAACGCGGACCTAAAGGTCCGCACTACCCGAACGTCGCTTTTGTCAGCGGCCTGCTA
>PLQW01000087.1 GCA_003160215.1 Acidobacteriaceae bacterium | reverse complement strand
GGGCTAGATCCCTCGCCCGTGGATGTAAAGAATCAGGCCGGCAACACGTTTACCGGAGGATCGTGCAACAGCGCCTTCACCACAACGAACGCGAACGATCTGGTCTTGAATTTCTGTATTGATAACAGCGGCTCGACAAATTGGGCAGCTCAAAGCCCCTGGCTCGGCGTCATCACAACGACCGGCGGGTATTCAAGCGGGGTGGAGTCGCAAAACACTGGGACAGTTGGAACGTTCACCCCGAGCTGGAATCCGAGTTCTGTTGGCGGAGACTATGCGAATATTACCATCGCGTACAAGGCGGGCAGCCCCCTAAAGCCCAACACCGAGCCGTCTGTCAGCATCATCACGGAGATGCACAACGGTCCAATAGCGGAAACGAGTGGCGCGCGGTCATAGGAGATTCCTGGCGGCCCTGCCGACACTTTCTCTCGGTTCCACAGGCGCCACAAATTGCAAAAAGCAGATCTCCGGGAAGCCGGTTTCGGGACAATTAAGACAAGCAGGGATTCGCTGATCATGTTGTCCGGGACAGATAGAGTGTGATATGGCCTGTTTACGACAGCCATCTGCGAAAAGCCCAGCTTCGATTGCCCGTCAACCGCCGCCCGAAACGCGGTAAGCGCCATCGGCGGGGTCGACGGGGACTGTCGAAATCCTTGCCCGACTTAACGCGGTATCCAAAATTTGGGACGTCGGATTCTACGACTACGATCACATAGCGATGTTGAAGTATGGTCCTCCGGCGATGCCCGGGCTGTAGTGACGACAGCATCGGTCCTCTCCGAATGGGATGCGTCATAAAACTCAACCGAAAATTTCAGACTGAGGCGTTCCCTATGTGTCTTTGTGATTGTAAAAGTAATGTAAGGGTGCTACCGTTTCCGGTCATCAATGGGGGATAGCCCCTAGTGACTGTTTTCCCACCGGCCGACTCAGAAAAGAGGACATCGTGAAAAAGCACTCGCCGATCTGCCGGCGCCAATTCCTAGGCGCGGCGGGGATACTGTCCCTTGTTGCCTTATTCTGTCTCGTGGGCGGAAACGCTTCGGGCCAACTTTCACAATCTGCCGTAACACTGGGCCTCGCCAAAACCAGAGATGCGAGCGCAAGCGGGGTCACAGCCAGCGTTTCGCCGGATCCGGCTTCGCGTTCGCGGCTGGACGCGGCTTACGGTAAATTGCCGTTGAGCTTTGAGGCCAACCAAGGCCAGACCAATTCCGAGGTAGAGTTCCTCTCGCGAGGCCGCGGATACACACTGTTCCTGACTGGCAATGAAGCAGTGCTGGCATTGAACAAGGCAGAAATTGGCGGCGGTACTCGGAAATCGGAATTCGGAACTCGTCTCTCGCCGCTTGCCACTCGCCATGCGGCCTCTGTTCTGAGGATGAGCCTAGTCGGTGCGAGCGAGTCGGCGCGGGTGAGTGGCCTGGAACAGCTGCCAGGCAAGAGCAACTACTTCATCGGCAACGATCCCAAGAAGTGGCGGACTGACGTGGCAAATTACGCCAAGGTGCGATACCAGAACGTTTATCCCGGTGTCGATCTCGTCTATTACGGTAATCAGGGGCAGCTCGAATATGACTTTGTGGTGGCGCCAGGCGCGGACCCCGCTGAGATCAAGCTGGATGTGGTGGCGAACCTGGGTGTCCGCCCATCGTCTGCCGCTGGCGGGCGCAAGCGCGCACATGTAGGTACGCCTCTTCGGATCGCGGCGAATGGTGATCTCCTGGTGAGCCTTAACGGCGACGAAGTCCGCTTCCACAAGCCCGTGGTTTATCAGGACGTAGAGGCGGGTTTATTCCGCCAACCGCACGATGGCGGCTTAGACTCGCCCATACAACGGCGATATTCAGAAGGCCGCTATGTGCTGGAGGCGGGCAACCAAGTAACCTTCCAAGTGGGCGCCTATGACAGAACGAAACCTTTAGTCATCGACCCCGTGCTGACGTATTCCAGCTATCTCGGCGGCAGCAGCACCGATCAGGCGGCCGGAATTGCGGTCGACGACTCGGGCAATGTCTATGTGGCGGGCTACACTCAGTCAGTTGATTTCCCAAAGATTAATCAGATCTCCGGCGCCTGCCAAGCAGGTTGCGACGGCGGGAACGATGATGCCTTCGTGACCAAGATCAATACTGCGGGCGACGCGCTGGTTTACTCCAGCTATCTGGGTGGCAGCGGTGGAGATAGTGTGGGCGGCATCGCCGTGGACAGCGCCGGCAATGTATATCTAACGGGAGGGGGCAACTCCTCCGACTTCCCCCGAGTAAACCAGATCTCGGGCGCATGCCAGGGAAGTTGCGGCAGCGGGTCCAACAATGACGCCTTCGTGACTAAGATCAATGGTGCGGGTAACACCCTGGTTTACTCCAGCTTAATCGGCGGCAGCGGTGACGAGGGTGACGGCGGCTTCGCTGGCATTGCCGTGGACAGCGTCGGCAACGCTTATCTCACCGGCAACACCTTTTCTACCGACTTTCCCCGGGTGAACCAGATTTCCGGCGCCTGCCTTGGAAGCTGCGGCAGCGGTAACGCTCAGGACAGCTTCGTGACCAAGGTCAACGCCGCGGGCTCAGCGCTGGTTTACTCCAGCTACCTCGGCAGCAGTGGTACCGACATTGGGTTCGGCATCGCAGTGGACAGCTCGGGCAATGCCTATCTTACGGGCCTCACGCTTTCGTCCGATTTTCCACGAGTAAACCAGATTCCGGGCGCGTGCAACGGAGCTTGCGGCAATTCGCTCAATTACGACGTCTACGTGACCAAAATTAATGCTGCGGGCAGTGCCCTGGTTTATTCCAGCTATCTCGGTGGCAGCGACCAGGATTACGGCAGAGGCATCGCCGTGGACGCTTTGGGCAATGCCTATGTGGGCGGCCGCGCCTCTTCGACTGACTTTCCCGCCGTGGGTCAGATCCCGGACGTCTGCGCTCAGAATTCTTGTGCCGCCTTCGCGGCCAAGATCAATGCTGCCGGCAGCGCCATGGTCTACTCCAGCCGCTTCGGGGGCAGCAATGCTACACAAGCTCACGCTATCGCTGTGGACACCGCGGGCAGCGCCTATTTAACGGGTGAAACCCAATCGGCCGATTTCCCACTTCTGAACAAGATTCCGGGCGCTTGCAACGGAACCTGCGGTACCGGCGCCAACAGGGATGGCTTCGTGACCAAGATCAATGCTGCAGGCACGGCGCTGGTTTACTCCAGCTACCTGGGCGGCAATGGTGACGATAACGGCGGCCCTTTCGTTTGCAACTCTAGCGTCGCTGTGGACCTTTTACACAATGCCTATTTGAGCGGTTGCACGCTTTCAGCCGATTTTCCCCAGATGAATCAGATTTCAGGCGCCTGCAACGGAAGTTGCGATACTGGCGCCAACATTGATGCCTTCGTCACGAAGATCTCGCCATCAGCTAACGTTGGTCTGAATCCAACCGCCGTAAGCTTCGGTTCCCCGGGGATGACGAAAACTATCACCCTAACGAATACCGGCGAATTACCTTTGATGATCAACAGCATCGCGATCACCGGCACCGATCAGGCCGATTTCGAGCAGTCGAACAACTGCCCGATCAGCCCGAACACACTCGCGCCCGGAGACCACTGCACCATCGCGGTGGCCTTCACCGCGAGTGGCACAGGACAGAAAACCGCGAACTTGACCATCACAGACAATGCCCCGGATAGTCCGCAGATGGTTCCGCTTACTGGTATGGGCGCCAGCGCCAAGCGCCTTGTGAAATGAGCAATCTGGCTGATCTGGCAATCAAGGTCAAGTCAGCGCGCTAGCTCGGACCCGCCCTGCCGGGACGGCTCTAAACCGTCCCGGATTTTTATTCCAAGCGAGTGCGCTCAAGATTTCGATTCGAGCCAGGTGTGATAAGTCCCCGATGGTAGGCAGCGCCGAAAGTGCCTCTGCACAACGAGTCGGATAGCTGGCGAGAAATCGCCATGTCTCACGCAATCCGCGCCGAGGCGGGGTTTTGGTGCAGACTGCGGCCCAAACGCATATAAGTCTCTGAATGCTAATCGGAGGAGAAGGCCATGTGTGCGTCACCTCACTCCGCGGTGAGCGCGTCGACTTCCTTTCTGCGCCGTCCTTACCCTGGTGAGGTTTTAAGAAAACGTACCTACCATCCCACTTAACGATTCCACTGCAGTGCATAGATTTGCGCCACGCCCGTGTGGCTCATAATCGTTGGCTGTCCTTCAGGGGTCAGGCTCACGAACGAATCCAGGGCTCGCGTATCAATGCCTTCCAGACCGGTGACTTTTCCCCAGTTTCCAGCGGGGACCGTCAACCGGTAAATTCCGTTTTGCTCCAGGACCATCGCCATATAGAGCGACTTGCTGTCGCTTGACCAGATCCAGTAACCCCAGGTAGCGTCGAACCGAATCAGTTCCTTCCACGTCTTAGTTTCCGCCGTGTACAACATCATTCGTGAAGGATTCTGCGCGATGGCCACCATAAACCTTCCGTCAGGCGACCACGACGGTACGTAATAACCTTGGGATTCCGGCATCGGCGAGAGCTTGCCACTGGCCAGATCTAAAACATGTATCCCTTTCAGTGGCTCGTCTGTAAAATTGTAGTAGCTGAACGCTATTGACTTTCCGTCATCGGACCACGTCGGCGCCACCGCGTATTCACCGGCTTGAGTCAATTTCTCCGGAGCGCCGCCGTCGGCTGAGACCATGTATAAGTTCTGCCAATCGGAGTACACCAGCGACTTCCCGTCCGGCGACCATTGCTGCATTACCGCGTAGGAATGTGTCAGCTGCAACTGGTCGCTCCCGTCCAGACGACTCTTCCAGAGATACCCGGTCGGATATTCCGTGTACGCCATCCACTGCCGATCGGGCGATAGTACGAATTCAAGTGCGGACAGGCCATCGCGAAACGGCACAAGCTTTTTCGCGTTCGGGTCGTAGGCTTGCATCGCGCCTTGGTCCATTCGTCCCAGCACGAAGAGAGTTTCGCCTTCATACGCCGGCACCGAGGCTTGTATGTCCACTTGGTTTCCGGTGATACGCATCACCTTCGGAGCCCTCCAGAACTCGAACCACCGGCGTGGAACCAGTTCGTAGACGTTCGCGCGGCCGTCCCGGTCTGACGTAAATATGAAGTGCTGTCCATCGGAGCTCCACCGTCCAGACCATTGACTCTGGTTCTCAGGAGAGTTGGGCAGCAGAGGATGCGCGTTGCCTCCGTCAGCGTCCAGACTCCACAGCCTTCGTTGCGAGCGCCCCGCTGTGCTTACCGTTGCTGTCACTTTCCGCCCATCTGGAGAAAAGTAGAATTCTTCCACGAATCCGGGCGCGTCCCAGAGCTTTCTTATATTTTCTCCGTCCAGATCGCAGCGATAGATTGTCCGCTGATCCGCATACATGATCGAATTCTGATCGGGAAACCACTGCGCAGCTTGCGCCACAGAATGGCCCAATCTTCGAGGTGTGCCCCCCAGCGCGGAAACCACCCACAGCGAGCCGCCCCCGACTTCGTTGTTAGGATCTGGCTTCCATGCCAGCACTCTGGACGAATCCCGTGAGATGTCCAGCAACACCATTCCCGGTTCGAGCGCACGCATGGGAGCGATGATTCCGCCGCTTACTGCCATTTCGGAGGGCTCGCCACGACTCTCAAAATAGAGCCGCGATCCGTCCGTAACGAGCGGCCCGTTCTTAGGCTCTGCGGAGAATGTAATCTGTTTCGAATCGAGCGGACCAGGCAGCGGGGTTGGCGTCATCCACATCGCAATTGCAGCCCCCAAGGCAGCAAGGGCGACGATGAAGGCCGCGGCGGCCGCCCACTTCCAACGCGATCGCTGATCCTGGTTGATGGCGGTTGCCGACGAGGTTCCGGATTCCGATAGGGCATCGAGCGCAAACTCCAGATCGGAAGCATGCTGAAGTCGTTGCGCCGGGTTCTTGGTCAGGCAGCGATTCACGATTCTCTGCAAGCCCGGCGGCACGCTTGGGGCGAGCTGCGAAACTGCGGGCGGATCTTCGTTGAGGATCGCCGTCATGGTTTCCGCCGCCGTCACTTTTCGAAACGCGGGTTTCCCGGTCAACATTTCGTACAGAATCACGCCAACCGCAAAGATGTCGCTGCGCGCGTCGGCAACTTGTCCCCGCACTTGCTCCGGCGACATGTAACCAACGGTTCCAAACACCTGTCCCGGACTGGTCTGCTGTTGCAGCGTGACTGTGTCGCCATCTGGACTGGCGGACTTGGACGGGTCGAGCTTGGCCAGGCCGAAGTCCAGTATCTTGATGCGCCCGTCTTTCGTTACCCAGATGTTTTCTGGCTTGAGATCGCGGTGGACGATTCCCGCGTCATGAGCAGCCGCCAGTCCACGCCCCAGTTCCACACCATGGTCCAACACTTCGCGCGGCCGCATCGGGCCTTTACGAAGCCGCTCGCGCAGGGTTTCGCCTTGTAGCAACTCGGTCACTATGTAGGGCGAGCCGTTGTATTGGCCGACGTGAAATATAGAAACAATGTTGGGATGGTTCAGGGCCGCAGTGGCCTGGGCCTCCTGTTCAAAACGGCGCAGACGTTCGGGATCGCGCGACCAGTACTCGGGAAGGACCTTAACAGCCACGTCGCGTTTCAGGGCGGCGTCGCGGGCACGATAGACCTCGCCCATTCCACCCGCACCCAAGGGCGCGATGATCTCGTAGGAATCGAGCCGGGACCCGGGGGCTAGGGGCATAGGTGGGCTGGATTATACCCCGTTCAACCTAGGCGCTAACTCAATCGCTGCCGACTGTGTGGGTTACGCTCCGGAATCGCCTCCAATAGCTGCCGCGAAATCCCCATATCGCACGTAATCATCCTGGACGAGCGGCCCGTTCGGTTTAGGTCGCGAGTTGGCGTGCTCACGACAGCGTGTCGACGCGGGCCAGAAGTCTTCTTGGAGGAAGTGTGGTGTTAGTCAGGTAGCGCTCCTTGCATTCTCCCGCTTGCCCAATTACCCCCGCGAATCCGTTCCGCTAAGTGGCTGATATTCTGACCCCATAGATCAAGCGGTTCACGTGCCCACAAACACAAGGTTCTGGTCGGTAAGCATCACAGCGATTACCGACTTCTCTCTCTCACCAAACAAGGTGTTATCGTTCGCGACATCTCGACAGGAAGGGGCAAGTTCTCCTCGGACATGGGAACCTCGCAAGAGGTGCGTAACGGAGATCTCGTCTTCTGCCTATTTGATGTGCCAGAGACGCCCCGAACAGTCGGCTTGTCTCGTCACGAGGGCATGATCACTGGTGCGTACACGGTTTTCGAACCCGTGGGCAGAGGCAATTGTGAGTATTTCGAATTGTTCTATCGGGCCATGGACGACCGAAAGCTCCTTAGTCCGCTCTATTCTGGCCTAAGGAAGACTATTCCCGCTGAGAGGTTTCTGGGCACGAGAACTCCCCAGCCCCCACCCGGAGAGCAGTGGGCGATTGTGCGTTTTCTGGACTGGGCGAACGGCCGGCTGGAGCGAGCGATCCTGGCAAAGAGAAAGGTGATTGCGCTGCTCAACGAGCAAAAGCAGGCTATCATCCATCGTGCTGTCACCCGCGGCCTCGGGCCCTCCGCCCCCCTCAAATCCTCCGGTGTACCCTGGCTCGGCGACATTCCGCAGCATTGGGAGGTGATGCCAATAAAGCGAACATGCAGCCTCGTTCGAGACGGCACGCATCTACCGCCTGCTCGGACTAGGACCGGAATCCCTCTGCTGAGCGTGAGAAATATGGTGGACGGCCGCCTCGTTCGAAGGCCGGATGACAGCTTCATCTCAAAGGCGGATTTCGAGAAGCTAAACACTTCTTTCGTCGTGCGACCCAATGACGTGTTGATGGCGATCGTAGGTGCGACGCTCGGGAAGGTCGCACTTGTGCACGACATTGGTCCATTCCAAATTCAGCGAAGCGTGTCGATTCTCAGGCCGCGCCCTGAGCTCATGTCGCACGATTTCTTGGCAACGTTCCTTCGAAGCCCACGATTGCAGCAGCATCTGTGGCAATCTGTAGCGTTCTCCGCTCAACCTGGGATTTATCTAGGATTTCTGGCCAATATTCCCGTCCCAGTACCACCGACCATTGACGAGCAAGTGTCCATTAACGTTGGTCTGCAACTAGAGCTCTCGCCGATCAGCGCTGCCATCTCCCGCCTCGAACGCGAGATCCAACTCCTCAGCGAGTACCGCACCCGCCTCTTCGCTGACGTGGTCACCGGCGAGGTCGACGTTCGCGAAGCCGCAGCGAAGCTCCCCGCCGAGCCGGGAGTAATCCCGGCACCCTCCGAGGCTCCCGACCTTGCAGAAGAAGACCTCGAAGAAACTCTCGACACCGAGATCGCTCATGAGTAGCCGCCCAGCCATTCCGAAAGCCATTCGGGAAGAACTACTGTACGAATGCCGTCATCGGTGTGCCTGCTGCTGCGAGCCGGTCGCGCTCGAGAAGGCACACATCGACCCGTGGTGCGTCACGAAAGACCACAGCGCACCCAATTTGATTGTGCTTTGCTCCAACTGCCATACGAGAGCTGATTCCGAAAAGTGGCCGCAGTCTATACTCCGTAAATACAAGCAGAACCCCTGCGCGTTGGCGTCGCATGCCCCGCCCGTGATGTCACCCGAACAGAAAGCGATGGTTGATTTGATTTTGGCCGTTCCCCCGGAATTCATGACCGGCAAGGAGAGGCTCCGTCTTGCGTCCATGATTGCTGCTTATGCCGGTGTGAGCTATTCAGACGTGAGGGTGGTGGACGTCGTTGCGGCGAACAGTTCACGCGTGAGCGTGGAACTGCCGAAAAGCGCAGCGGAACGGCTAATCGCTGGTTATCAGAATCGCGATCCCAGGTTGTACGACTTCTTAGCCGAGGTAGGTGGCGAAGCAGGTTTGATACGAATTGAACTGGCGTCACCCGAGCATCTGGTCACGGCGACCAAAACGGACATGAGCGAAAAAGGGCTGGAGACGCTCATCTTCTCCAACATGGTTGGACTCGGATGGATCGCAGGCGATCCTAAGGACTACGACCGCGAATATGCCGTCGATCTCGCGCAGCTTCGAACTTTCCTGCGCGCGACGCAACGCGACTTGGCGGATGCTCTCGACCTCGAGCGCGATAGCCCAACTCGGCGGAAGTTTCTGGCCCGCTTGCAGGGCGAGATAACAAAGCGCGGCACGATCGATGCGCTACGCAACGGGTTAAAACACGGCGCCCATCAGTTGGACCTTTTCTACGGTACTCCCTCGCCCGGCAACAAGTCTGCTGCAGACCGCTATGAGAAGAATCGCTTCAGCATCACGCGCCAACTCAAGTACAGCCGTGACAACACGCAGCTTGCTCTTGACCTGTGCATCTTTATCAACGGCCTTCCGATTGCCACTTGGGAACTGAAGAACAGCATCACTAAGCAAACGGTGGAGGATGCGATCGAACAGTACAAGCGTGACCGCGATCCTCGCGAGTTGCTTTTTCAGTTCGGTCGCTGCATCGCGCACTTTGCGGTTGACGATCACGAAGTCCGCTTCTGTACTCAACTCAAGGGAAAGGCGTCATGGTTCCTGCCATTCAACCAGGGCTGGAATGATGGGGCTGGAAACCCACCCAATCTGAACGGACTCAAGACCGACTACCTTTGGAAGCAATTCCTCACACCCATCGGATTGACGGGCATTCTGGAAAACTATGCCCAGATCGTCGAGAAGAAGAACGAAAAGACCGGAAAGAAGAAGCGGGAACAGATATTCCCGCGCTACCACCAGTTAGACGTTGTGAGGAAGTTACTTGCAAGCGCGTCGAACCTTGGTGCAGGCAAGCGCTACCTGATCCAGCACTCGGCCGGCAGCGGCAAGTCGAACTCAATCGCCTGGCTCTCGCACCAGCTTATCGGACTTCAGAAGGACGACAGGTCGGTCTTCGATTCCATCATTGTCGTCACGGATCGTCGTATTCTCGACCAACAGATTCGAAACACAATCAAGCAGTTTGCCCAAGTCGGCGCGACGATCGGCGCCGTCACTGAGGGCTCGCAACAGCTCCGCCAATTCATCGAAAGCGGCAAAAAGATCATCATCTCCACGGTGCAAAAGTTTCCGTTCATCCTCGACGAGATCGGCACAGAACACCGAACTCGGAGGTTCGCAATCATCATTGATGAGGCCCATTCGAGCCAGGCGGGCGCAGGTCGGCGGCGCTCAGTGTCGCGTCATCTGAAGCGGGCGCGGAGGAAGAGGAAGAGACGACGGAG
Source organism: Acidobacteriaceae bacterium (assembly GCA_003160215.1). Taxonomy (GTDB): domain Bacteria; phylum Acidobacteriota; class Terriglobia; order Terriglobales; family Acidobacteriaceae; genus Bog-257. Next base: position 61,232 of record PLQW01000087.1, on the reverse strand, counting down.
GACAAGATTAACCGGATCATGGAGGCGAAGAAGCTGCTTCCGAACGCCAGTTACTTCGCTTTCACCGCGACACCAAAGAACAAGACCCTAGAACTTTTCGGTGAGCCCTACGATGAGGGCGGCAAGGTGAAGCATCGGCCATTTCATAGCTACACGATGAAGCAGGCCATCGAGGAAAACTTCATCCTCGACGTTTTGAAGTACTACACCCCGGTGAACAGTTATTACAAGCTGGTTAAGACCGCCCCCGGCGACCCGGAGTTTGACGTTAAGCGTGCGACGAAAAAACTGCGACGGTACGTGGAGGGACATGACTACGCGATCCGGCTGAAGGCGGAGATCATGGTTGACCACTTCCACGAGCAAGTGCTGGCGCTGAACAAGATAGGGGGACAAGCGCGGGCGATGGTTGTAACAAGCGGCATCCATCGAGCGATTCAGTACTTCCATGCGATGCGCGACTATCTCAAAGAACGCAGGAGCCCGTACCAAGCCATCGTGGCGTTTTCCGGGGAACACGAATATGGCGGCGCGAAGATCACGGAGGCTTCACTGAACGGCTTTCCATCGAACTTGATTCCGGATCGGATTCAGGAGGACCCATATCGGTTCCTCGTGTGCGCAGAGAAATTCCAGACCGGTTACGACGAGCCGCTGCTTCACACGATGTACGTGGACAAGCTGCTGTCTGGCATAAAGGCGGTGCAGACACTGTCACGCCTGAACCGAGCACATCCGCAGAAACACGACGTGTTTGTTCTCGACTTTCAGAACGACACCGACACAATCAAGGCGGCGTTCGCCGACTATTACCGCACTACGCTGCTCGCAGACGAAACCGATCCTGACAAGTTGCATGATTTGAAGGCAAAGCTGGACGCCTATCAGGTCTATTCGCCTGCCGATGTGGACGGACTCGTGGAGCTCTATTTGAACGGCGCCGACCGCGACCGGCTCGATCCGATTCTTGATGCCTGCGTTGCTGTTTACAAAGGACAGCTTGATGAAGACGGGCAAGTGGATTTCAAGGGCAACGCCAAAGTGTTCAATCCCACATACGGCTTCCTTGCCTCAATACTGCCCTACACCAATGCTGAATGGGAGAAGCTCTCGATTTTCCTGAACTTCCTGGTGCCCAAGCTCCCCGCGCCAATCGAGGAAGACCTCTCGAAGGGGATATTGGAAGCAATCGACATGGACAGTTATCGCGTCGAGAAACAGGCGGTGGTACGAATTCAACTGCCGGACGCGAATGCTGAGATCGAGCCGGTTCCAACCAGGGGCGGAGGACACAAGGCAGAGCCCGAGCTAGACCACCTCTCCAATATTCTTAAGACCTTCAATGACCAGTTTGGAAATATTCCCTGGACCGACGCCGACCGCGTTCATCGGCTCATCACGCAAGAGATTCCGGCCAAGGTGGCAGCCGACACGGCTTATCAGAACGCGCGCCAGAACTCGGATCGGCAAAATGCCCGAATTGAACACGATAAGGCCCTAGGGCGGGCGATGACGGCAGTACTGAAGGACGACACTGAACTGTACAAACAGTTCAGTGATAATGAGTCATTTCGGCGGTGGCTGACAGATATGGTGTTTGCGCTGACCTACGAGACACCGTCGAGGAGCGGCGATCTCGACGTGCGGTCCAGTGGCGCGCGAGAGTGAGAGTAAGTCTTTGGAAACAGGTCGGTGTTCCCGACAATCGATCAGCTTTTTAAGAGCTCCTCGCGCAGTTCGGTGTAGAAACTTGGACCGACGTTCGCGACAAACAGCTGTATCTGACCTCGGAGGAGTTGCTGGACTTCATCCCCGAGCGCGTACTGTGTCGCGTCGAGGTGAGGGGTAAAGACAGATTGGAGTTCGTCGAGGCGAGCGACGCTGTCGACCTCCAGCAATCCGGGCGCCTTCGGCAAGAAGAGAAGCTGCGGAAACTCCATCTTGCGAACGCGGTCAACGAACGCTGGGTTGAAATCTGGCGTTCCGGTTTTGGGGTCTGCCAGGCCATAGATTGGAGCTACAAGGCACTTCTTGCGCTGCACTTTTCCTTTATAGCCTTTGTTGTCGACTGCCATGTCCGCAGCCTGGGGTTGAATCAGCAACACCGGCCTTCTTTTCGCCCTTGTGACAATGAACTCTTCATTTGTCTCCAGGTGGGGCACTGCGAGAGGTAACGAACGCTTGAAGGCGTCACGGCCGGCTGTGGTGATCCGAAAGTCGGTTGCAATTGTTTTTGTCGGTTCGTTTGGGTCGAGGACCGCCCGCCAAAGCTCTAAATTCTCGACCGTGTATAGCAGGTGCGTCCAAAAGAACTGGCCAGGTTGGTAGCTGCTCTGGACGTGGTAACCGAGCGGCAATTGCTTGTAATAGTCCTTCTCAAACCACTCGTCAATGAACATCAGTCGCGCTTCTCCTCGAGGCGCGACATCTCGGATTCAAACAAGTCGTCGTACTTCGGCGGGGTAAACGCAAACGAGCGACTCTCGGCTAACGCTGCCATGCGTTTACGCAAATGCCCACGGGCGCGTCTGATGTCCTTCGGATCTGTATGAGAAGAAGATCGCGTGTACCTGAGCGCCTTCTCCGGGGAAATGTGCGAAAAATCTAGCTGCACGTTCCGGATACCGTGCTCCATCGGCTCGGTTCGAAAATATACATAGTCGAGTATTTCTGCCGTTGTTGCGTCCGCCCATGTGTCGAGCACCTGTCGCAAGGGGGCTTCTTCCGCAAAGGACGCAAAGAGCTTAGAGAACTCGTGTCGCTCGGGTGTGCGAAAGAACTGAGTGTCGTACTCGGATCGATCCGAACGCTGGAGTTCGATTTCACCCGCGTCAGCAAGGGACGTAATGACCTGGTCGTATTCTCCTGTCCACGGCCCCAAGTGGAAGAATTTCCAGTCAAACCCCGTAAAAGTTTTTCTGAACACGCGGTAGTACTCTACGTCAAAGAGATACATCAGCTTGAGCAGCTTCGTCTTCGTGACGTAGCTGCCACGCTCGACAATAGCGCTGATCATCGCGGGGATGAGCTTCGGAACGGCGGAATTCATCGGGCAGTGAGGTTAGGGGGTGCTGTGATACCTATCAGACGAATTCTGTATGGAGTCGCAATTAGCAACTCTGTCAAAGTCACCGTCTGCGGTAATCTCTCGGCCCCCTCTTTCTCCCCCAGCGTATCATACTGCGGAAGCCTATCGAGTAGCGCCTGAGCTGGGGGAACTGCGTGTTGTGCCGTATGCCGTCTCCGGACGATCCAAGGGCCGAATGAGTCAGCGTGTGCTCTGTGAAGTTCCTACTGTGTGGAAAGCGCAATCGTGCACCGACTGGTCGCTTTGAGAGGTCTTCGCAGCCCACCCACGCAATCTGTTTATCGTTGAGCGATAGAACGCGGGATACGCCTTGCTCATAATGGCTCCCCAGGCGACGGTCAAAGGCGTGAGAACAACCGCGCGGCAGCGTGAGGTCGAATCCGATGGCGATCAGTTCCAAGTTGACCAGCGAGACATTGCGATGGCCTCGCTCACCGTCGGCCAGATGACTGCGGTCCAATCCGAGCCTTTTGACTGTTCCAGTGCAACTTGCCCAAAATCTTGTGTTTGTGGGCAGGCACTTTGACCGCTTTCGACGGCAACAATCTCAAGCACTTGCGGAGACGGATTCGCTGGGGTAATTGGGCAAGCCGTGGAATGCTCATTGAACAGTGGCATTGCCGGCACTGACATCGCGCAGGCTCAGTTCATGCAAAGGCATTTTCCAAAAACTGAGGTTGGCGATGCGGTCAATTACCGAGCCGACCGCTCCGCAACCGAGGGCGTCTTCCCGGATGCTAGGGCGTTTAACACGACTAATCTGCTTTGATCGGCACAACCGCTTCGATCATCACGACTTCAGGGTCATGGCTGCCGGCACATCGACGGTATGGGCGTTTCTCGTCCAGGTGGATTACTTCCGAGTTGCCCGTCGACCGCTCACGAAGTGCGCGCAGGTGAACGGCTGGTCGTCTTTCGACTGCTTTCAACAGGGTGGGCGAGTGTCTCACCACGGTCCTCGCACGCTTACGAATCACGTTAAGAATCTGGTACGATAGGCCATTCGGTGAGGTGGCCAATTGCCCCAATATGTGATCGAACGGGAAATCCCGGGCGCAGGGAATTTGTCGGACGCGGAGCTGCAGGAAGTCGCCCGCAAATCGGTGGACGTCCTGAAAGGGATGGGGTCGGAGATTAAGTGGCTGCACAGCTACGTCACCGGTGACAAAGTTTATTGCGTCTACCTGGCGCCGGATGAGGAAACGGTCCGCGAACATGCACGCCGCGGAGGTTTTCCGGCCAATCGGATCTCGGCGGTGCGGCGAATGATGGACCCCAGTACCGCCGGTTGAATTATGCGTTGCTTCCAATTCGCAGGGTGGGCCCGGCGCCGGAGCTAAGCGCTTCCTGGATGGCCTGTTCCACGGGTAACCCCCAGCCTTCCATCCACGCCGTCAGACCGGCAGTATTGCCCAGGGTTCGACGGGCGAATTCCAGGACCTTCTCCAGTTTATGTTGTTCGGCGGGGGTGAGCGGCGCACCCAAACGCTCGCGCAGTGCGGCCGCCGCCCCTGCGAAGTGCAGCGCTTGCACCGCGTCGGATTGCGCGGCGGCGTTTGCCGCAAGACACTCCAGCACCCTTGCGATGCCGCGCTTATGACCCAGATTCTGAAACATCTGGATGCTTTCACCGTACAGCCGGCGGGCCTCGTCACTGTCACCCTGGTCCCAACTAAGGCCGGCTAAATCGGACAGGGCGCTGGCGATTCCCCAGCCATCCCGCGAAAGACTGAAGGCCGCCAGGCTCTGCTCATAGAAGGAACGAGCAGCCGTCAGATCGTTGCTTTCCCGGGCAACATCTCCCTGGTAGTTCAATGTCCAGGCGATGCCAGCCACGTCACCCACTTTGCGGAAGATCGCCAGGCATTCATCGTAGAGCGATGCCGCACGCGCAGCCTCGCCTTGCAGCTTGGTCACGTTCGCCAGATTGCTGAGAGCACGAGCAACGTCGGCTGGATCTCCCGCGTCTCTCCAAATGGCGACACATCTTTCAAACAGGAGGGATGCCGTGGGTAGTTCGCCACGATCGCGAGCATTGACGGCCAAAGCGTTCAGCGCAACTGCAACCCCCCGGTTATCGTTTAACTCCAGACAGGTCTCAAGACTCTCTTCGAACAATTGGTGCGCAGAAGTGTAATCGCCCTGCTCGCCTGCCAGGACCGCGGCACAGAACAGCAGGCGCGAGCGAAGTTTCGGACGCGCAGCAGCTCCTTCCAGAGCGAGCAGCCTGGCGATGCGGTCGCGGCCCTCGGTAAGATATTCGCGCGTCTCCCAAAAGTGAAACAGCGCCGTGCCCAGGCGGAGGCCCCAATCGGCGTCGCCGGTTTTGATGAGGTATTCGAGCGCGGCGCGGAGGTTGTCGTGCTCCACCTCGAAACGATCGAGCCATTCGGGATGAGCGGCCGCTTCCAAAGCGCCCTCTTCGGCGAGCACCAGATAATACGCGGCATGGGAGCGGCGAGTGGCGGCTGCATCGTCGCTCGCGGCTAGACGTTCGAGCGCGTACTCCCGGATGGTGGAGAGCATGACGAAACGCGTTTCGCCCGTTGCCTTTTCCACCTGCTGCGCCAGGCTCTTGTCTACCATGGAAGCCACGCCGTCGAGTACGTCGAGGCCCAGATCGCCCGCGGTATCACAGACAGCCTCCACCGCTTCCAGCGTGCAACCGCCGAGGAACACCGAAAGCCTGCGGAAGAGAGTTTGCTCGGCAGGGTTGAGGAGCCCGTAACTCCAGTCGACGGTGCCGCGAAGGGTCTGCTGACGGGTTGGCAGGTCGCGGGCGCCTCCGGTCAGCAGGTTGAGGCAGCTTTCCAGGCGCGCCAGCATGGCGGACGGCGTGAGCAGCTTAATTCGCGGCGCCGCCAGTTCGATGGCGAGGGGCAGACCGTCAAGGCGGGCGCAGACGGCAGCGACAGCAGGCGCGTTTTCATTGGTCAAGGCGAACTCGTGCTTCACGGCCCGCGCGCGTTCTACAAAAAGCGCGATCGCGGGAAGACGCGAGAGCACATCCAGGGGCAGCAAGGACTTCGGATCGGGAAGCGCCAAAGGTGGCACCGGGAATTCGTGTTCGCCGTAAACGTGCAGCGGCGACTGGCTGGTGACTACGATCTTGAGCTTGGGTCCTACCGAGAGCAGGTCCGATATGACCGGAGCAGCCGCGACGAGGTGCTCAAAATTGTCGAGCAGGAGAAGCAAGGGCTGGGCCAGCCCGCCCAGGTAGTCTTTCAGGTTTTCCTGCGCAGACTGATTGCCGGTCTCGCGCACTCCCACCGTTTGTGCGATGGCGGAAGCGATCAAGCCGGGCTCCCCAACCACCGACAGCGAAACGAAGCCAACGCCGGAGGGAAAGTGCTGCCCGATTTCGCCCGCCACCTGCAAAGCAAGTCGCGTCTTGCCGATGCCGCCGGGACCGGTGAGGGTTACAAGCCGCACATCATCCCGGTCCAGGAGCTGGCGGAGCGCGGCTGCCTCCTGCTCGCGTCCGATGAATGCGGTACGCGGCACCGGCAGGTTGCTGGGGCGAGGCTCCGAATGGTAGACGGGCGCATCGGCGAGCCGGTCGCGCACGGCCGCCAGGTCGCGGGCCAAGTCCCGGGTAGATGCGTACCGCTGCTGCGGGTCCTTGGCCAGACAGCGCTCCACAATCCAAACGAACGGAGCGGGCGCCTGGAGCATTCTGGAAGCAATGCGCTCCGGCTCGTCGCGCAGGATGGCAGCCGCGGTTTCCGCAGCGGTCCTCTTCTGAAACGCAGGAACTCCGGTGACCATCTCGTAGAGCACCGACCCGAACGAAAACTGATCGGAACGAAAATCGAGTTTCACGCCGTTCACCTGCTCCGGTGACATGTAGCCAAGCGTGCCCATCACGGCCCCGTCCTTGCTGATGGAGGTGGAAGCCTCTGGATCCGACGGGTGGTCGACCGCAAGCAGTTTCGCCAAGCCGAAATCTAGAACCTTGGCGGGGCCGTCCGCAGAAACCATTAGGTTTTCCGGCTTCAAATCTCGATGAACGACACCGATTTCGTGTGCCCGCGCGAGAGCGTCTGCAACCTGTGCCGCGATGGCGCTTGCCTTGCGGAATGGAATGGGACCAGACGCGAGCAACTCACGCACCGTCTCGCCACGAACCAGTTCCATGGCGATGAAGTGCGTGTTTTCCACGCACCCGAGCTCATAAATGGTGACAATGTTTGGGTGATTGAGCGCGGACGCGGAGCGGGCTTCCATCTCAAAGCGGGTTAGGGCTTCCGCTTGCGAATGGCGACCATACAGCGAGACCGTCTTGATGGCGACTTCACGGCCCAGGCGCGTGTCGCGGGCGCGATAAACCTCGCCCATGCCGCCGGCGCCGAGTTGCTCGAGGATTTCGTACGCGCCGAAGCGCGTGCCCGGAGACAAAGTGGACGGAGCCGAATCTGGCGTGTGCGGCGAGCCCATGAACCTCATTGGCGTAGCGATTGAACAGCCAGACTGACTGCTTCGCGCTACCTGATCGCGTGGAATTGATACTAAAATCGATGCCGCGACGCCGGCACCACCCCAGGGTGCGCTTATAATACTAAAAATCGCGGGGGAATTCATGGACATTCGAACACTACAGCGCCCATTGAAGGAGCAGTATCGCCAAAATCCGTCAAGTTCGCGGATCACCTTGAAGGCGCGCGGCAGCCAGACCGACGCTCCCGTCACCTGCTCGGTCGACCTGGGTCGGGAGATCTATAAGGCGCAAGCCCACCAAGGTGTCGGGGGAGAGGGTACCGGTGCCTGCTCCGGAGATTTACTGCTGGGTGCAATCGCCGCATGCGCGCAGATCACCTGCCAGATGGTGGCCGCTGCAATGGGCATACCTACCGAGGGCATCGACGTCACGGTCGAAGGTGACCTGGACCTGCAAGGCACGTTGGGAATTTCCAAAGAGGCGGCTGTCGGATTTGAGAACATCAGGGTCACGTTCGACGTCCGCGCACCGCAGGCAACCAGGGAGCAGTTAAGCGCATTGCAGGAGAAAACGGAACAGTATTGTGTCGTAATGCAAACCCTGGAGCATCCACCGAAAATCGATCACAGGTGGGGGAAGCACTAATAGCAAAGTGCTCAGAGTGCGTTTATCAGTATTTTCGGAAGCTTGAGGATCCACTAATCCTGAGTCGGTGACAACCTTGCACCGAGCCCCACGGCGCACCTTCTGAACCAAAAGTTTGGTGATAAGAACATTCTTGACGGATGGTCGGCTAACCAGAAGTTATCCCGAAACCGGCTTCTGGAAATCAAGGCCTCGGAAGTCCCTGCGGAACCTCACCCCGTAATGAAGACCATGGACGTCCATCAGAGTCGTTGACAACAGCGGCGCATACAATCCGGGCACCGAAGACAATGAAAGCAGCGTATAGTCGGTAGCAATTGGGCGTCACCGCAAGGCTCGAAAGCTTCAAAATTCAGATCTGCCAGGAGGTACATCCGATGGGCAACGGCCCCTTCCAACCCGGTACGTGGGTTCCTCTTCCCTCGAATTGCACCAGGAGTTACACCGTCACCTTTTACCGCTGCGCCAGCTGGGGCGTGCAGCTCATTGCAAAGTGTGTGGGCTGGGCGCAACAGAAATCTTACGAGTGCATTTCCTGGGCATGGCAACAGGTAAAGAAGTGCAGCTGGTGGTCGTGGTTCTTCTGCGTACTGTTTGCCATCGTGGTGACTTTCGGTTGCGTTGTCTTCGGATGGTTGGTCATCATTGTCTGCACCACCGTCGCCATCGTGGAAATTGTGGTCTGCCTGCTGTGGAGCCTCATCTCGATCATCTTCTGTCTCTCCAAGGCGAACGGGGGCACGGCCTTCGTGCTCACCGATGGCACCATCATGATGCAGGAGTTCGTCGGCGCTGATCTGTATTATCTCGGCATCCCACTGGTTGCCTGGGGCACGGACCGATGGTGGAAGCTGACGCCTGACCAAAATGGTAGTTATGCCAACGGCAAATGGAGCCGGCTGGCCGATTCCAACGTGGCGCGGACGTTCTACGCTTCGGGCGTGCTTGCCGACGGCCGCGTCGTAGTTTGTGGCGGAGAATACTCGGAGAGTTCACTAGGCTCGGTGTCGCAGACCTGGAACAACACTTGCGAAATCTACGATCCTGTAGCGAATACATGGACGTCGTTTGCGTCTCCCGCTGATGCAAATGCCGTGACGTGGGCCCACATCGGCGATGCTCCCTGCGCGGTACTGCCCGACGGAACATTCCTGCTGGGATCGGATTTCGACTCCAACATCGCGAAGCTTGACCCTGTGACCCTGACGTGGACGGCGATGAGCCAGCGGCCGCCAGCTTTCGTCTCGGAGGTCACCAGTGACGAAGACTCCTGGGTACTGATGCCCGACAACACCGTTGTTGCGCCCAGTTGCGAGGCCCCGCCCACCACTTGGATTTATTCCGTGACGAATGACCACTGGGAACAGGGCAACCGACTCATGAACAGCATCGTCGACGCCAGCGACGATGAAATTGGCCCCGGCCTGCTGCGCTACGACGGCACCGCATTCTTCCTCGGCGCCAACCAGCACACTGCCATCTACACGCCGGGTGCAAATCCGGCATGGACCAACGGACCCGACCTGCCCGCCCAGACGTTGAACGGCCAGCCCGTGCAACTTGGCATCGAGGATGGCCCGGCGTCGATGATGGTCAACGGGAACATCCTGTTCGGCGCCGGCGGCGTGGCAAAAGACGAAACGGGGCAGCCGCAAAGCTCCCCCTCTTGGTTTTTCGAGTACGACGGCAGCACGTTTAACCGCACCAACGATCCGCCCAACAACAACACCTACACTTACACCACTCGACTTCTGCCTCTACCCAACGGCGATGTCCTGTTCTGCCAGTCGGTCGACTCGTCGTTTTACGCCTACCATTCTGACGCCGCGGTTCCCGATGACAGCTATCGGCCAGTCATCCAGAACTGCCCTGCCTCGTTTCAAACGGGAAATACCATCCAGGTCTCGGGAATGCAATTCAACGGGCTTTCACAGGCCGCCGGCTACGGCGACGACTCCACCACGGCGACGAATTATCCGTTGGTGCGGATCGTCAACAACCAGACGAACCACGTGCGGTATTGCCGCACGCATGACCACACAACGGTTGACAGCAACGGCAACACCAAAACCTCCATGGGTGTTGCGACCGGCGCCGCGATGGTCACCACCAATGTCGACATTCCGGGTGATATTGAGTTAGGCGATTCGATGCTGTATGTGGTCGCCAACGGCATTCCGTCACAGCCGTTCCCGGTGACGATTACGACATCACTGTTTTGAGTCGCGGCCGGCGATGGCGCCAGGAATAGAGAGCGATACCTACGAGCTTTCCGGCGCCGGCGGCCACAAACGACCACAGCAGCACGCGCAAGGAGAAAGCCAGGATCGTAAGGCCATCAGTTCGCCACTGCCACGCGTACCACGCGATGGAAGCGATCAGCCCCACTGTCAGAAATCTCGCTCCCATCGCGCAACCACACGAGTCGCCCTCGAAGGCCCGCAGGCTCGATGGCTGCGGCGCCATTCGTGCTCGGTGAAGTCTCGCTCTGCGGGAGGATGGGATGGGCAATCGGTGCATGAACAGTGAACTTTCGAGAGGCTCCTCGATCCCTGTCGGGAGAACATTGACCGCCCAGAAATGATACCCCCAATCCCGCAGGGCAGCGTTCCCTATCCACCCGCAGCCAGGGGTGAGTGAATTTCATAGGGGCCGAGTTTCGTGCCAGAAGTGAGCGCCATCCGTGGGCATGATTATATCTTGTGCAGCTCGTTAGAGAGCATGCGACGATTCTGGGGGTGTTGTCGGCTACTCGGAAGTAATCCAGTTTGACGGGTTGTCGCCATGTCGTCGAAGTGCTGCGGTGAGATTAGTCCCCACAAGTCGGCCAGTGTTTACGAATGTGTCCGCTTCTGCGGTATTCGGCCTACCGAGAATTGAACCGGATCCTACTGCGATTTGCGTTTCATCGGTTTGCCAATTGCGACCAGGAAGATGGCAGACTTGCCGGTCGCATGCGGCGAGAAAAAGTTGGTCACGTCGTCATCAAAAAACGTCAGGCCGGTCGCACCCAAGCCCTGGGCATACGCTGACAGGTACATCCTGCCGCCGATGGCGCCCGCTTCCGACTGGACGGCGCGGTAGCCGCGGTTCCCGTATCGCTCCAGGATGAGTTTCAAATCTGCGAGAAAGAAGATGTCCACGCAGGCGTCCGCCGCAAGCTCCTGGTCCAGTCCAAGGTGGTAGGCTTCGGCCCGAAATTCCCCTTCCTTCAAAAGCTCCAGGGTCTTCCGCTCACGGTGGAAGAAGTAGGAACCCGCCTTGAGCGTCTGCACCGAATGCACGATCAGATAAAGATCGTTGAGCTGCGCGCCGGGAGGCTCAAGAAAGTCAGCCGAAAGACCTTGGGTGGCGCAGTCGAGAATGGTTGAGAGTTGTGCCAGTGTGATGGATGCTGCCTGGTCGAAAGCTCGGGTCGAGCCGCGCCGCAGGATCACCTGCTCGATCGTGTCCGTCGGTTGTTCTGAACGCGGGAGCGGCTGCAGCCGAACTGCCTCACCGACCTGAGCGAAAGATGGGAAGAACGGTTGCTTCCCGCGCCACCGAGCGACTTCATCCTCGGACTCAAGCGAAGACGCGTTATGCATCTCGAACATGGCGGGATACTCGACCTCGCGCTGCGAAAGCGGGATCGTCTCGAGGCCGAGCACTGGAGTCTCTTTCGGGGACGGCAGCGAGCTTTCCGCTGTACGCCCGATGGGCACCAGACATAAGGAGACCTCGCGCCGCTCATCGAGATCAAGGAGGTGGTTTACCTCGGCGTCCACGAACCCGAGTACGATCTCAGCGGCCAGTCCCGAAGCTGCAGAAACGGCCAGCATATTTGCCAGTAAGGTGCCGCTGTCCCAACCGAAATGACGATAGGTGCGGGCCTGGTATTTCCAGGCGTTTCGCCAATACGTTCCCGTGCAGACGATAGTGACGGGCGCTCGGGCCACTGCCGGTTCCATCGCCGTGGCCTGCGCCAAATTTCCGCGAAAATCACCATTTCGCAGGAGCCGCAGCGAGACGTCCGCCGGGTTGAAGTGATAGACGCCAGCATACAGGCCAGGCAGGTCGCCAGTCACGACGTACAGCTCAATCTCGTAGAGAGCTCCGGTGCAGGCTGCGGCGCGAAAGTAGATGACTCCCCCAGGATGCTCGCGCTGTTTGGTAATTCCCGCGGAGAAGTACAGAATGCGCGCTAGGTCCTGGAGGCCAGGGACCGAATTAGTGCTCGACGAGGGCACGGACTCTGAGATCGCAGAGAGCGCGGCCACCCCTGTTTGCGGCACGTCCCGCGGCAACGGTAGAGGCTCTATCGTCGGGTAGATTTTGAAAGGTAGCGGCCGATTAACCCAGTCCAGAACGTGCAGATTGTTACGTATACTCCAAGGGGAGTGTTTCGTGCCATCGTGATACTTCCAAGTTGCCGCGACGTCGTGGTTCTTCATTGGTTCCCACGTCGAGACTAGCACCAGCCAGGAGACACGTGTACGCCATGAGCCTTGCGACGGCGGACTGTGTCTCGATAACAGTCGATTCTAAAGTTGAGCGTCAGTCGGCGATAGCGGGGCTTTCCGTGATCTAGCGCCGAACGCATCCCCGGAGATGACCAGCGGATCGCTCTTGGTTTGTTGCCAATTCTTCCCTAATCGGGTTAGGTTCCCGTTTGTATTTCGGCTCGCCGCGCAACCGATCGCTGAGCCGTCCCCTTGCTGACGTTTAGCGTTCGACACACCTGGGACCACGAAAGCCCATCGCTTCGCAGCCCAGCCACCCGGTCAGAGTCAACATCGGCGCGGGGCCTTCCGAACTTCTTCCCCTTGGCGCGCGCGTTGCGCAAGCCGGCCTTGACCCGCTCCTGGATGAGCGATCGCTCGAATTCAGCCATGGCGCCGATTATCTGGAACATCAGGCGACCAGAAGGAGTCGAGAGGTCGAGGTTGTCTCGGAAGCTGACAAAGGCGACCCCGTAGGCGCAGAGATCCGCGAGGGCGTTGACGAGATGTTTCAGCGAGCGCCCAAAGCGGTCGATCTTCCAGACCAGGACGGCATCGAACTTCCGCCGGTGCGCGTCGGCCATCAACTGGTTCAGTTCCGGACGCGATTCTTTTGAGCCCGACACGCCATGATCGACGTACTCGCTGCTGATGGTCCAGCCGCGGCGGGAAGCGTATTCCCGGAGTTCCGAGAGCTGCATCTCGGGATCTTGCCCGTTGAGCGTGGAAACGCGAGCGTACAGAGCGACACGAGCAATTGTGAGAGGTGGTTCTTGAGTGCGTGATGATGCGGTGTTACGGTGATGTACAGCCATTGGGTGCCTCCTTATCAGGTGCCCTGGTTAGCGTCGTGTCGGTGTTGACCGCACTGGCACGGCGCGTTCTTGTCTTAGGCGGCCCGCGTTAACGTTTAGACCTGCTTTTCTCGGCATCGTACAGCCGCTTGAGTCCCTGCCGGAGCACCTGTGCCGGTTTCAGGTACAGGCGCTCGGATAACCAGTCCAGCATGCCCTTGTCCTGCTCCGAAGGACGGAAGACGACCGGCTGTTTCCACGCCTTCTTCGGTTCTGGTTTCTTGGGGATCATTCGCAAGGCTCCAATGCAAGCCCATACAAACGTATCGCTACGTTATACGTATTGTCAAGAGAATTGTTGGAGTCGTACCAGAGCTTCGTATTCACGACCTTCGGGATGCGTTCGTTAGTCTGCTGTTGCAGGATGGCGCTTCTCAACCTTACGTTCGGGACTAGCTCCAAGCTCCGGTCACCCTGGCCGTCGCTGGAAAGTCCGATGGAGCCGCTGTGCGCCTGTCGGGAACTCAAAGCGTCGAACGCCCTACCCACGATCCGGCACCTTTACGACACGCATGTATTGAGGCGCGGCGACTGGACCGTAACCGACCTGCTAATCTGGGGTGTTGAATGCCTAGCGGTGAATTAGCCACCACTACAGGGTTAAGCTCCACGCGTGGCCTCAGCCGACGGGCGGCCCTACACCGGCGAGCCGACGGAAAGCTGACCTGCGAGATGAAAACGCACCCTCTCGACCGCGGAAGCGGCCGGCTCGCCGTCGACCCCCATATTGAAAGCGTGGGAGGCAGATGCTGCCTCCGCGTTTTTCTTCGCCCAATATCCTCGACCAAATCTTCTGACGACTTCGCAAACCCTCTGTCCGCTTTATGTCCGTGAACTGCCGACAACATGGTTTTGTTGTCCTTGAGATTATTCCAGAGTATCGCTAATGAGCACGACTGCGTGTCATGCAGTTGTCCTGCCCAACTGTGTAGCCGCTGTAAACGCAAGCTTCCAGGCGCGTCCTCTCTGCCCAAACTCTGACCATTGGCTCTTCACATGACTGAACAGGACCGTATAGGTCAGCACGCAGACATAGCCGCAAGTGTTTGTAAAGTAAAGAAATTGCAGTGTTTGGAGAACGAATGGGTTGGACTCAAAATCCGCCGGGCTTCGGCCCTTGGGGGTTCGATTCCCCCTCCCGGCACCAGCACTCAAGTATTTGAGATGGGTTGGTTTACGAGCTTCCTTCGCTCCACGGTGCAAGCGCCCTGAGGCTTCTACTAGCTAATCTTCCTGCCCCACCTGAGAAAGGCGGAAGAGGGCATCGCGACCAAGATCAAGGCGCTGGCGCAAGCGCCGATGATCTACCCCCCGATCGATTTCGAGAGGGCCGTCACCTGGCCCGGAGACCGGCCGCCGGGTTGCGGCAGCTTCCCCCGACTTCTTCGCCTTGCCTGGGTGGCGCTCCTCAAGAGCCGCCAGTTCGTTGGTCTTCCGCAAATCTCGGATGCGCTGCTAACGGTGGTCGCGAACACCCATCTTCGGACAGGCATCCTGAGCGCGAAACGCTGCCTTATTGCGTGAGACGAAGCAGAATCTTCGCGGCGATAGTCTGAAAGACTTGCTGCAGTTCAGCGGAGCATTGGGTAGACGGGCACTTGGAGGCGAATACCGCCTCCCCCACCGGCTGGTTCGGATCGTAAGTCGAACTGGCAGGATCGTTAGCGATCTGTTGCAGGAAAGCCTGGTCGGCGCTCGACCCCAACCCGATGGAGTAGACCAGCATGCCGGGATTCTCGGCGCGCATGGCGGTCGCGGTTTGAAGGGCCCGATACTTGGCGTCCGCGGTAACGTTGGTACGATTAAGCGACTTTAACTGCCCGTTGATTGCGGAAGTGAACTTGGTCACATTCTTCAAACAAGTGGTCGTGGGCGTCCACTTGGAAACGCCGTCGTAGGTCGCGAGAGAAGTTCCGCTGGAAGGATCGAAAACGTCGACTGAGCTGCCGGAATCGTACCCTCCGTAATTGTAAAGAGTAGGCGTTCCAGAACAAGACAACTTGTCCTGGATGGTATTGACATATCCGTCCGTGAAATAGACCACAACCTTTACCGCGTTTTGTCCTGGCTGCACGGAAACGCTGTCGTTCTGGGTCTTCGCGTCAGACAGCCCGCCGGGGCCAAAAGTGCCGCCGGAGAACTTAGTTTTCATGGCCGTGACTGCATTTGTAATCGGAGTAATGAAGTTATAGCCGATCGGCACATCTACGGTCGCATTGGAGGCGAAGCTGATCATTGCCACCTCGTCGTTGTTATTGTCGAAGTAGTTTATGAAGGTAATGACCGCGGGAGGAAGCGCCGTCGATCCGCCATTGCTGGTCATGGAACCCGAGCGATCTAATACCAATGACATTATCAGCTTGCCGCGTGTTGCCTGGGCGCCGTCACTGACGGAAAAGGTCTGCCGATTCGGCAACATCCGCATGAAGAACGTTCTGATGGTGGCTGTAGCTGTGACATTGACCAGCGTTTGGCCGTAGGCATCCGTAGAAAAAGTTACGTTGATCGACGGAGGATTCGAGTCGAGACCGGACACGTTGTAGTTCCCATTGAACGAATTCACCGCTAGATTTCTGGCGGTTGTTTGTCCTTGGGCAAGGTTCTTCATGGCTGTCAGGCAGGCAGCGTCAACAGCCTTGGACAGTTTCGCCTTGGTAACATACGCGAATCCCACATCAATGGCCAAAGCCAGGAACAGCAGCATAAGAGTCAAGGATACGGCTACCAGAATAACGATCTGCCCGCGCTCGTTCTCTCGGCTCCGGCTGCGACGGAAGAGTTTCACTTTCTCGGCTCCTTATCAGTAGTACGCCACGTCGTACAACCGCGATGGCAATACAGTTCCGGTCAACAGGTTGCCGATCGGCGTGATCGGCTTGTACGCGTAGAACACCTCCGTCACATAAACCGTCTGGTTGAGTTGGGGAATGACTATGGATGGAAGACTGGCGGTGCCTCCAATCGAACTCCCTATCTGGCTGGTCGCGCCGATTCCACCCTGTGATACTTGTCCGGTAAGCTGAATCTTATTGTTATTGTTGAAAACTGACGAAACGATTACTTGCCCGCTGACACTCAGGTTAAGAGGGGCCGATGCTGCAATCACGGCTGCGGCCGTATCGGATAGAGTGGTTCCACGAGAGGCCATGCTCGATCCTTCTCCGGTCAGGTTTGCGATTACTTGCGCGATGAAAATGGCGCGGCTGAAATCAACCAGCCCAAATACCAGGATGAGCATCATGGTTGCCGATAAGGCAAATTCCACCAGCGCCTGGCCAGACTCGTTCGCCCTTTTCGTGCTGCGCACCACCTTATCGTGGCCTGATACTGCCATCTTGGTTCGCCTCCGCTAACTGGTATTGCCCGGCGGGAAAGGCTCGTTCTTGAAGCTGACGGCGACCGTAAATGTATAGGTGCCGTTCTTGAAGTACTGGGCAACGATGGGTGTCATGAGTTTCAGATTGGTGGTCAGGGAGATTATCAGGGTGTCTCCCGGGCCGCCCGCGCTGCCTGTTCCCCCCCCGGCGCTGGAGATTTGGATGTTGGAGACATCCAGGCCTATTGCCGCTCGCTGCGCAACTTGAATAATCGAATTCACGCGCGAGAGGTTCTGGCCGGGATGGTTTGGGTCGGAAAGGTGGCTGCCTGTGACACCAAAACGTCCCGCCTCCCGCACCGCATTCTGAAGGTTCATTTCAACGTAAAACAAACGCGCGAAGTCGAAGACGGCAAATAGCAGGATAAAAACCATGGGTGCGACCAGGGCGAATTCCAACAGGGAGGTCCCCCCTGTCGACGCACCCCTGCGCTGCCGGGTCCTTACGTCGTCGTTGCTGGTCTGCACATAGGGGTTATCGGCACAACCTGCGCTGCGGTTTAGAGGTGTTTTTTAGGGCCCCTGTTACATACTTTCCAAGATCCGCCGATGTTAATGACCAGAACGGCCGTAGGAATCGAGTTGCTATGGATGATTTTGCGAGGCGAATTCTGCTGATTGAAAATTCGCAGTCGGTTGTTAGTCAGATCGAAAGCAGCCTATCCAACCCGGGCTCCTTCGATCTGCAGCGATCGGAAGACCTCACGTCGGGTTTAAACCAAATGCGCAGCTCGTCTTTCGATGCAGTGGTGCTTGACCTGTCGCTGCCCGACAGCGCCGGCATAGGCACCTTAGTCGCCGTCCGGAATGAATGCCCGGAGACGCCTATCGTAGTGCTTGGAGAGGATGAAAATCCGAGCACAGGCATGCGGGTGCTCAGCGAGGGGGCGCAGGATTACGTCACCAGTGCGGCGTGGAACCCAGTATCGCTGCCGAGGATTCTGCGGTTCGCGATGCAGAGGCATAACACTGGCCGCCCTTCAGTTACAGCCAAGGATGGAAGGCTGTTGACATTTGTCGGGGCAAAAGGAGGAGTTGGCACCACCACCGTGGCGTTGAACATTGCCGCAGCGCTGGCGGCGCTCGATCACCCAACCATCGCCACAGAATGGTGCTGGCCTCGTGGGAACTTCTCTCTCTACCTCGCAGAACCGCCGCCGACGAATCTCAGCGCGATCGGAACATTGCCACCTCGGGCCATTACCGCAGCGGTGTTGAAGAAGCTGCTGGTCACCAGCTTGCACAACCTGATGTTGCTCCACGGCCCGCAAGCTGCCGGTGAGTTCCAGTATTTGAACCATGCCCAGGCCGAAGCATTTGTCGCGGGCCTTTTGCAAATCGCGGATTTCATCGTGATCGATCTCCAGCCTCATCCCAGCACGGTCAGCCGCGTGGCTGTTCGCAACTCGTCCACGGTTGTCGTGGTACTGGAATGTAATCCCGAATCTGTCGTTCTGGCGAATGAGACGCTCTCCATGATTCGTTCGTGGGCCGCTGGCGATATCGCGATAACAGCGGTGGTTGTAACTAAGGGAGGATCGGCCACTCCAATGTCACTGGACGACATTCGATCGGGGCTGCGCTGCGGTGTGGTTGGGGTTGTTCCACCCAGCACGGAGCCTATGCCCGGATTCTCCAAGCGGCTCCCAATTACGATCTCGCGGCAAGGCACGCTCCCGGCGGACGCTTTGACCGACATCGCAAAACGACTGGCAAGCAAGCAATTGGAACTGCTGGCAAGTTGAGTGCCTCGCTATCCTAGGCCTGTTCAGGCCATCGAAGCTCGAGCCCGAAAGTTGAGTTCTGGTCGCCGAGATACAAGACCTGTTCCCCTTCTTTTTGAAATCCAACGGCATTCGGTGTGTAATCGGGACTCAGCCTGCAAGCAATGCCGCAAGCAAAAGATCGAGTCCCGATGAGAACCGAATATCGTCTGCGTATCGTTCTGTATGTTGCAGCCGTAATTTTCTTTGCTGTTAGCGCCAAGGCACAAGAGCCAACGGCGCCTTCGGCCAGCCCAGTGCCGATGAAACTCGCTCCCGCTCCGGGACAAGTGGTGACCCTGACACCCGAGGCGGGTTTTCATAATGAGCCTTCCATTGCCGTGAATCCCGTTAATCCTTTGCGGGTTGTAGCCGCCTATCAGGTTCCGGCGACGGTGGCCTTCTCGCGAGATGGCGGTAGTTCGTGGCAAGTCGCGACTGGTACGGCTCCCTCTGATTATCGTGTGTCAGGCGACGTCTCCGTTACCTACGACAAGCACGGAGCCGCAATCCTGTGCTACATCGCGTTCGACCAACTCGGCACCGAGAACTATTGGGCGCGTGGCGCCACGCGCAACGGCATCTTTGTGCGCCGCTCGGCGGATGGCGGCGCTACCTGGGACGCCCAAACCCACGCCGTCTTAACGCAACCGACGAAGCCGGGCATTCCCTTCGAGGACAAGCCGTACATCGTCGCTGACAATACCGACAGCAAGTACGCTGGCAACCTCTACGTGGGCTGGACCGAGTTCCGCATCGACGAGTCCGTCATTCTTTTTTCGCGCTCAACCGATGGCGGTCTGACTTGGTCGGCTCCGATTGAGATCAGCACTCATCATGGCCTGCCGCGTGACGACAATGGCGCGGTCGAAGGTTTCACCGGGGCCGTCGCGGCGGACGGTACCCTGCAGGTGGTTTGGGCTGATGGCGATTCCATCGTGCTCGCGTCCTCGCATGATGGCGGCAAGACCTTCTCCAAGAGCCGCGCCATACTCAAAACGGCTCCGCTGTACTTTGCGGTAGCGGAACTCGACCGGGCAAACGGCTTTCCGGAGATTGCGATTGACCCGCGTCATAGCCGCAAGGGACTCCTCTATGTCACCTGGAGCGATTATCGCGACGGTGACATCGGCGTGTTCTGCGCCACTTCCGACGATGGAAGCAAGTCCTGGAGCGATCCGGTGCGCGTGAACTCGAATCCTGCTCACGACGGCACCGATCAGTTCTTCCAATGGCTGGCGGTCGATCCCGCGACTGGTACGGCAAACGTCATCTTCTACGACCGGCGCCTCGATCCAAGCAATCGGAAGACCACGGTGACTCTCGCGCGTTCTGTGGATGGCGGCCGCACATTCACGAATTATGCGTGGACGCATGATGCATTCGTCACGCGCCGGCAGGAATTTCTCGGAGACTACATTGGAATTGCGGCCCTGAACAACAAGGTGTATGGCGCGTGGGCGGAGATTCCGCCGCCCACTGCGCCGAAGGACAAGACCGAGCCACCGCCGACATCGTTCCGTCCTCATACCGTGGTTCGAGTGGGCGTGGCCGACTTTGGCAATGCGCCCCACTAAGCGCGCAGCCAAGGAGGTCCTGCTGTCGCGAACCTAGGTTTTTGTTCTTCGGTGATTTTGTTTGGCTGCGGGAGACGCCGCAGGGGCTGCGGGAACTTTGCCGACGCGAATGGCCCGCGTGAACTCGTCGAAGTCCTTTGTGCTCTGGTCGGCGTAGGCGACGCCGAAGTCAACCATGGCCTTATCGAACTTGTCGCTGTTGCCGAGATATCCCGAGATTGCGCATGAGTCGCCCGAGCGAGCGTGTCCCTTGGAAAGCAGTTCGCCACAAACCCGCCCGTACTGCACCAGTCCGTTGCCTTCAAGATCCTCGTTCTCAATGCCGGCCTTGTAGTCGCGCAACTGGCGAACCAGGAAATCGCGGCCGGCGATGGCCGTCCATCCCAGGAAAATGTCAGATTGCACCTGCATGGCGCGCTGCCCCAGAGCCGTGCGCTGCCCTTGGTTCATGAGAACGCGGCTCTGGGGACAGTAGGGCGCATACGCAGAGGCGTCTTCTTCTTTGATCTGGATGAAAAGCGGATCGTTGCTGGTGCGACCGAACATAAGGACAATGTAATCGCGTACGCCGACGCTGCCGGTTCCGACTACCCGAAAAGCGACGTCCTCAACATGGTACTGCGCGAACCAGTGTTGTCTCTCGGGCAAGAGCGTCTCGACATAGTCGCGCAACCCTGCAACGATCTCCGCTGCCGTCCGGCGCGGCAGGTGAAACTGCAAGGGTTTCTGCTCGCGGAAGCGATACTTACCGTCGTGTCGCACGGTCAACCGATCGAGATTGTGCTTGGGCGTTGACCGTTCAGCCTTACGCAGCACGGAGAGTACCGGCGAGATATTCAGGTGGCGGAAAATCTGGTAGCGTGCTAGCTCAAGCACCGGCATCTGGCAGAATTCGCGCATGGCCTCACGATAGCTGCGTGCGAATGCGAGTACGGCCTCCTTGCACTCTTTCTCGGTGTTGTTGGCTTCGCGTCCAGCCAGGACTAGGCTCGCAGCCATGCGCTTTACGTCCCATTCCCAAGGCCCTCGGATGGCTTCGTCGAAGTCGTTGATGTCAAAGATGAGCCCTCCGTCCGGGCCAGCATAAGCTCCCAGGTTGCGAACGTGCGCGTCGCCGCAAATCTGCGCGTGAATCCCTGTGTTCGGAAGCTTGGAAAGGTCCGCGGCCATCACCGGCACGGCCCCGCGAAAAAACCCGAAGGGCGAAGCCGCCATGCGTGCAAACTTGATGGGCAAGAGCTTGGAGAGGCGTCCGCGCTGCGCTTTCCGTAGCCAATCCACAACGCCAAAGTCGCGGCGCTTGGGAGTCCAGTCGCCTTGGCTGACGCGGCTGACTTCGTCGCGGCGAGACTGGCCGAATCTTCGCCGTTCCTCGTGGGTGGATAATTTTTTCCGCTTCGTGGGCATGGAACTGATGCATCATACCCGAAATTGCGGCCCACGCACGGACATAAAAGAGCGGCGCCACCAAGTTGGGCGCACTACGGCTGCAACTTTTCTGCGCAGCCAAAGCCGCCTTCACGGCATCTGTGCAACCTGTAAGTCAACATGAAAGAGGTTCGCAATGAAGATCGCATTTTTGGGATTAGGCAATATGGGAAGCCACATGGCTCGGCACCTGCTTCGTGCCGGACATGACATGACGGTGTGGAACCGAACCCTATCGAAAGCGGACGGACTACGCACTGAAGCCGCCAAGGTAGGCAAATCGGCAGGCGAGGCCGTGAAAGACGCGGAAGCCGTCATTACCATGTTGGCCGATGATCACGCCGTTGAATCGGCTGTATTGCATTCGGAAGGAGTGCTGGACCATCTGCCAAAGGGTGCGGTGCACATCTCGATGAGCACCATTAGCGTCGCACTGTCGCAGAAGCTGGCCGAAGAACATGGCAAGCACGGGCAGCAATACATTGCTGCCCCGGTTTTTGGACGCCCTGAAGCGGCAGAAGCAGGAAAGCTGTTTGTGGTGGCGGCGGGAGACAAATCGGCCGTAGAACGCTGCAAGCCGCTGTTGGAGTTATTAGGGCAACGCGTGTTCGTTATCGGCGATAAGCCGGAAATGGCGAACGTGGTAAAGCTGAGCGGCAACTTCCTCATCGCTTCAGTGATCGAGTCGCTGGGAGAAGCGATTGCGCTCACGCGGAAGTATGGCATCGATCCGCATGACTATGTGGAGTTCTTGACCAATTCTCTGTTCGCCGCTCCGATATACAAGACGTATGGCGGCATTATTGCGGAGGAGAAATATGAGCCTGCGGGCTTCAAACTGCGCCTGGGACTGAAAGATGTGCGGCTTGCCCTGGCCGCCGCTGAGGCTGTAGATGCGCCTCTGCCCTTCGCCAGTGTAGTGCGCGACCACATGCTGACCGCCATTGGCCGCGGCATGGAGGCCTTGGACTGGAGTTCGACGGCCAAACTGGCTGCGCAAAATGCCGGGTTGAAGTGACCACACCAACGGGTTGGGATGAGCGGATTGCTTTAATGTTGTAGTATCTTAACGGAGGCAATCGTGACCCGAACTCAATCGAATCGAGCCCAGGAACGTCTGGCGCTGAGCACCTATGTCAAGTTGATGCGCGCCGCCAATTCGGCCCGCAGCTATGCCTCCCGGAGTCTCAGCGATGCCAACTTGACGCTAACCCAATTCGCTGTCCTGGAAGCTCTTTATCATTTGGGCCCCATGTCGTTGTCGGACATCGCGCGGAAAGTTTTGACCACCGGAGGAAACTTGACGATGGTGGTGGGCAATCTCGAGAAGCTAGGTCTAGCGCGCCGGCAAGGCTGTCCGGAGGACAAGCGCGTCTTGATCGTGGTGCTGACAGCGAAGGGAAAGACCCTGTTGCGGGATATCTTCCCCAAGCATGCCGCCGCCATCGTTGAATTCCTGAGCGTGCTTAGTCCACAAGAGCAGGAGCGCCTGGGAGAACTCTGCCGGAAGCTGGGGAAACAACTGAAACGCTCCGCGTGACGGCATCGCCGGCGAGAGGACTCCCGGTTATGTACTGAGGCCTGGCGCCAGTTAGAGCGATTTCAGGATTGCTGCATCCGCTTGCACGGATAGTGCGGGCCTGACTCCGGATTATTCTTAAGGAACAAACGATAATATTGTCATCCCGAGGGAGGGCCGCGCCAAAAACGCATCCAGCCTGCGTTTGGCTGGATGCGCTGCGCGGCCCGAGTCGAGGGATCTGCGGTTCGCTGGTATCGTTACGCCGTCGGGAACAACCGCAGATCCTTCGACTGCGCGCCCGCCCGACCCGCAAAAGAAGCGGGTCGGAAAGTCTTTGCGGGCGCTTCGCTCAGGATGACATCCTCAAGTTCATGAATAATCCGGGTTCAGGCCCGCACTACCCAAGGTACAACCACTCTGGAATTGCTCTGACCGCTTTGCCAGTTTCCTGAATATTTCTTTAACGTTAAAGCATCTTATGGATACCGGGTTCGGGAGGAACATCATGATCAGCATCAGGCCGTCCGAAGAGCGCGGACACAACCACCACGGCTGGCTGGATACGCATTTCACCTTCTCATTCGCCGATTACTTCGATCCCAAGCACATGGGTTTTCGCGACTTGCGCGTGATCAATGAGGACTGGATCAGTGCCGGCAAGGGTTTCGGAATGCATCCCCACCGCGACATGGAGATCATCACCTACATGATCGAGGGCGAGCTGAGCCATCGCGACAGCACGGGACGCGGAGCTGCTATCAAGCAGAACGACGTGCAGCGCATGTCGGCTGGTACTGGTGTCATGCATAGCGAGGTCAATCAGTCCAGGAAGCCGGCGCACCTGCTGCAGATATGGATTTTGCCTGAGGCGGAAGGGTTGAAGCCCAGCTACGAGGACCGCACCTTCCCGGTCGAAGAGAAGCGGAATCAATTGCGACTCATCGCGTCGCATGACGGGCGCGAGGGCTCGACCACCATCAATCAGGACACGAGCGTGTACGCTTCGCTGCTCGAAAACGGCCAGAAGCTGGAACTCGAACTACAACCCGGCCGGCACGCGTGGGTGCAGTTGGTGCGCGGCGAACTGGACGTAAACGGCGCCAGGCTGAGCAAAGGCGATGGCGCGGCGATTAGCGGCGAAACCAGGCTGCAACTGACCAGCGCCGCCACCAACGGCGAGGCTGAATTCTTGCTGTTCGATCTCGCGTAATTCCAATGCGGCTGCGGCGCGATGGGGAGAAACTGTCGCATCGTGCCGCGCCCGATTACTATCTTCCTGTGGCGCCGCGAAGGCCAGAACTCAATCACGACAAATCCGGTGCGTTGGCTTGGATCGGCGACACAATCCGCAGTCGCGGCCTGTTTGGCGCCTTGCGCTGCTATGCGGCTGGCACAGTTGAGTTGTTGCGCGACCTCACGCCGGCCCGCCGAAAATCGCGCTACGGCGACATCGATTATGACTTCGAGCACAGCGTGGACACGACGTGGGCAAATGTAAGCCTACGCACTCGTCTTCGCGAGCTGCTCTCCGGAGGGCAGTACCAACCTTCGGAACCCGCGCTGTTTCATGAGATTCTTAATTCCCTGCCCGTCGATGTCGATGGCTTCA
The DNA here is from genome assembly GCA_003160215.1 of Acidobacteriaceae bacterium. Lineage (GTDB taxonomy): Bacteria > Acidobacteriota > Terriglobia > Terriglobales > Acidobacteriaceae > Bog-257. The sequence goes on along the minus strand of PLQW01000087.1, from coordinate 36,451 downwards.
CATTCATTGATTTGGGCTCCGGCAAGGGACGAACCCTGCTGATGGCATCGGAGTATCCCTTCCGGCGAATCATCGGCGTGGAAATTCTTGCGGAATTGAACGAGATCGCGCAGCAGAACATCGCGCGCTACCGAAGCGAGCGGCAGAGGTGTTCCGCCATCGAGTCACACACCGGCGACGCCCGCTGGTTTGAATTCCCACGCGAAGCCCTCGTACTTTACCTGTTCAATCCCTTTCCCGAATATGTGCTGCGCGAGGTGCTGGCAAACCTGCATCGATCTTTCGCGGCTCTCCCGCGCGAGGTTTATGTCGTCTATCACAACCTGGTCCACGAGAGTGTCTTCGCCGATCGGCCATGGTTGCAGCCTGTCCACCGCACGCACCAGTTTGCGATCTATAAAGCGGTGGTCCGCGATTGAGGCAGTTGAACTCGATGTTGGCGACCTATGCTCCAGACAATGCCGCCAAGCACGCCTTCACCGCGCTTCCGCGTGGCAAATCGTTTTTGTTCCAAAGCGGATGTATCATGCTCAATCTACGCCACTTGCGCGTTCATCGCGAGAGTTTCCCCGGACAGCAGTGAGTCAATGCACAGCATCGGCCTAACCACGCTGGCATAGTGGTCCCGAAGGCCAGGTCCTGCCCATAAAGCCCGTTCTTCAACCCGTTTTCCCATAACTGAGGTGAGATGGCGAACGCGAGAGCTTTCTCGCCGCGTCGGGTGCGGCCAGAGCGCGGCTCAAGTTATTTGGCCGCTAGTCCGATAGGTATAGCAGCACTAGAAAACGCCCGTATTTGGAGGATGCATTATGTGGAAACTTTTCAAGAACCTGAGACAGGACGAGTCGGGTCAGGACCTGATCGAGTACGCTCTCGTCGCTGCCTTGATTGCCCTTGGCGCCGTAGTCAGCATGAAAACCGTTTCAACCGCGATTGGGGCCGCGTTTACGACGATCGGCACCCAACTCAGCGGCGCGCTGGCGGGGTTGTAGGCAGATGAAAGCCGTTGCCAACGCGATTGGCAGTGCGTTTGCGACAATCGATACCCAACTCACCAACACGCTCGCCTGAACCGGGGCCATACAGGCGGGAACGCGTAAGGAGATAAGTTAAGGCTCTTAACTGGTTGGGTTGTGCGGTGGTGGACCTGGTCGTCACCGCGCAACCAGGTTTGTGAAGGCCGTAGCCGTCCCCCTGGCAAACCGAACTGAACCCGGACTGCAAAACGGCGAGGACCGCTTCCTCGCCGGTACGTCAAGCCGGGGTTGCCCGGCTCAGCAGTCTATCGGACCGCATGGTCGCTCGTCCCCAAACTTAAGGTGTCTTAAACGTGGCGAACCTCAGTACGGAAACGGTCTATCTCGGAGCAGGCGTTATCTGTGGGTTTAGTGGCGCGATCTGCGACTTTCGCTCTCGCCGAATTCCTAACTGGCTAACTGGTTCCTCGATCCTGCTGGGCCTGGTACTTCACCTTGTCCTGGGGGGATGGCATTCCGTCGCCAACGCTTTACTGGCAGGCCTTGTCGCAGGTGGGGCATTTCTGTTCTTCTACCTGGCCGGAGGAATGGGCGGCGGCGACGTGAAGCTGATTGCCGCTGTCGGCTGCTGTGCCGGCCTAAGCCATGTAACCGGGATCCTCATCGCAACCGCAATCGCGGGTGGGATCTTCGCACTCGCTCTCGCCTTGGTCGCGGGACGGCTCAAACAGACTCTCCTCAATGTGGCGCAACTGTTGTTCCATCATGGATCGGCTGGTCTGCAGCCGCATCCCGATCTGAATGTCCAAAACCCCCGAACTCTTCGACTGCCTTACGGCGTCGCGATTGGAGCGGGCGCCGCCATGACTCTATTCGGTGCCCTACTAGGTCAATGATATGAACCCCCGCCGACTTCTTGTTGCCCTTCTGGCCGCCTTGTTGCTCTCGGGCGGAGTCACCTACTTTCTCACCCGCCGAATCAACGGGAGGCCTGCACCTGCCCAAACAACCCAGAAGTATGTCGCTGCGTCGCGCCCCTTGCAGGCCGGCGAAGTGCTCAAGCCGGAGAACCTCACGCTGGTGGAATGGCCGGCAAAGATGCCTCTTGAAGGCGCGTTTACCAAGATCGAAGAGGTTTCTGGCCGGGCCGTGATCTATCCGGTAGCCACGCGGCAACCGGTTCTCGAGGAATATTTGGCGGTGGTGGGCTCCGGAATAGGTCTCACGGTGAAAATCCCTGAAGGTATGCGGGCCGCTTCGGTTCGCTCCGACGAGATCATAGGTGTGGCGGGGTTTCTATTCCCCGGTTCTCATGTGGATGTGCTGGTCACCTTCCGCAGCGACACGATTCCCACTCCCGCCACGCAAATCGTTCTGCAGGATGTCGAAGTTCTCACGGTAGGGCAAAAAATAGAGCCCGAGCCTGGGGGAAAGGCGGAAAACGTTGGGGTAGTGACCTTGCTGTTGAATCCGGAGGACGCCCAGAAGATTGTTCTGGCGAGCACCCAGGGCACCATCCATTTCGTACTCCGCAACGGGGCCGATCGCGGGCGGGTGGCAGCGGTGCCGGTCCGGGTGGCTGAGATTTCGGGCGGGGCACGCTCCCCGGATACTGCACCCGCGGGCCGTGCGCATGGGGCCGCCAAGCACGCTTACGAGGTGGAAACCATCATGGGTGACAAACATGTTACCAGCCAGTTCGAGTAACAGCGTACGTGGAGAAGAAAGCGTGGACTAGCTATGCCGCGAATCGTATTGATGGCCATTTTATTGACGGGCGTTCCCCTGTTGGGTCAGCTGGTCCCGGAAGATGCTCCCCCCATGCAAACCACGCCCGCAGCCACTGCCACCACCTCAGCCCCGCCACCAAACACGTCACCAGCGGCGTCTGCGGCGGTGGTGCAACAGCGGGTACTGAAGTACGATCCCAGTCATCCAGTTCCCCCGGAGCAGCGCAGAGCCGGTGAAAATGATCCTCTGACCCTGCACCTGCTGTTGGGGCGTTCGCTGTTCATCAACACTGCGGACCGGATGCGACGGGTTTATGTCAGCAACCCCGCCGTGCTGGATTCGCTGACGGCCAGCCCTCATCAGCTCGTTATCACCGCGAAAGCGGCCGGCAGCAGCAGCGTCGTGCTGTGGAACGAGATGGGACAGTCAAACTTGTACACCATACTGGCGGACCTGGATGTTGCCGGTCTGAACGATTCCTTGGCCCAGGCCCTTCCCGGTGACCACGTCGAGGTCAAGGCAGCGCAAGGGGGCGTCTACCTCTCGGGTGTGGTCGGCAGCGATGCGGCCGTAGAGGAGGCAGTGAAGCTGGCCACTACTTACTCCAAAGATGTGGTGGATTCCCTGGTCGTGGATCCCCGGCACAACCCGCAGGTGGAGCTTCGCGTGCGCATCGCTGAACTGGATCGCACCAAATTATCCGAACTCGGCTTCAATTTCTTCAGCCTGGGACAAAACGCCGGCTCTGTCACCACCCAGGGTTTCGGCCCGCCTATCTTTCCTCAAATTGGGGGAACGGGTACGCAAGCGCTGCTACAGGATGTGTTGAACCTGTTTTACTTCAACTCCCATTTGAACATCGGAGCTACGGTGCGTGCCTTACAGGACAAGGGAATTTTGCAGGTGCTGGCCGAGCCCAACCTAACCACGATCAACGGGCAGGCAGCGAGGTTTCTGGCGGGCGGCGAGTTTCCTTTCCCGGTAATCCAAGGATCCAACGGTAGTTTTACCTCGGTCACCATCCAGTTCCGCCCCTACGGCGTAAAGCTGGAATTTACCCCCTACGTGAATCCCGATGGGACCATTCGACTGAAAGTCAGCCCGGAAGTCAGCGCTCTGGACTACACCAACGCCGTGAAGATCTCCGGCTTTACCATCCCGGCTCTGTCCACGCGTAAGGCTGACACCGAGATCGAACTCAAAGACGGTCAGAGTTTCGCGATTTCCGGACTACTCGACCATCGTATTACGGACAATCTGAGCAAGATTCCCGGTATTGGCGATATACCCATCCTGGGACAGCTGTTTCGTTCCAAGAGCTTGAACCATTCCACCAGCGAGCTGATCGTCATCGTCACTCCGACTGTCGTCCAACCACTGGAAACGCCCACCAGCGAGCGCCCGGCACTACCCACATGGCCGGTGCCCTTCATGCAGCCGGCGGAGTTCGACAAGAGCCTGCCAAGCGAAAAGAAAATAACGCCCGGACTGCCGTCTGCCGATATGCACCAGTGAAGGAGTGCGGCGTGAGCTTGGGAACGGCCCATATCGAGGGTGGAAGTCTATGCCTCATTACGGTTGGGCTTGACCAGGAAGTGGCAAACGCCGCCAAACAAGTGGCTTTGCAGGAAAGCGTCAAGTTTCTCAGCGCATTTCCGGACTACTCCGAAAACCTGCGGAGTGCACAACTGGTGCAACAACTGCAGGGGGCAGAGGCTTTGGTTTGTCTGATTGACTTCGACAAGAGCAAGGACCTGGCTACCCAGACGGCGACTACCGTCCAGCCCATGGTCAACGGCAGGACCACGCTCATTGCACTGTCTGGGGATGAGAATCCCGACCATATCCTGAATGCGATGCGGGCCGGTTGCAGCGAGTATCTCACCAAACCCTTACGGGCCGATCAACTGTCAAGCTGCTTGCGAAAATTGCGGGCCCGCTGGCTGTCATCTCCTATTCGCCCTGGGCAAGCGGCCGGCCGGGTGCTGGCTTTTCTAAGCGTAAGAGGCGGAGCCGGGGCCACCACCGTGGCCGTTCACCTGGGGACTTTCCTCGCCAAGCGGCACGCCCAGAAGGTCCTCATCGTGGACCTGCATCCGCACCTCGGACACGTAGCCATGCTACTGGGGATGGACTCGCACAGCGACACCTTCCATGAGCTGCTGCGTAACGTCGCGCGACTCGACCTTACCCTGTTGAACAGCTATGTTGTCCATCATTCCAGTGGGGTCGATGTGCTTCTGTCGCCCGACTCGTTGAGCGAAACCGATCTCATTTCCGCCGAGGCGCTGGGGCAAGCGATCCGATTTCTTGCCGATGTTTACAACTACGTCCTGATCGACTGCACGTGCGGCCTGGGCGAGTTGAACCGAACGACCATCGGTTGCTGCAACGAACTTTTCCTGGTGGCGACGCCGGAGGTTCCAGCCTTGCGGGACCTCGCCCGCTACGTGGACCGCCTGGTGGAATGGTATGTGCGGCCAGAGAAAGTGAAGGTTGTCCTCAATCAGCATGGTTCCCACCGGGCCGTGACGGTAGATCAGATCGAGAAGGCAATCCGGCATCCGGTGTCAATCACGCTACCCGCCAGTTCCACGGAACTGATACGGGCGGTGGAGACAGGCGAGCCGATCTCACCCGAGAAAAAGTCGGAATTCGCCAACCAAATCAGGAACTGGGCTGCCACCCTGCTTCCGGCAGAGACTGCCCAAACAGAAACGAAACATAGATTTGCGTTTTGGAACTAACTTGCTCTGGAAAGAAGACACTTGAGGACAGGTCCTATGGCCGAATCCGTTTTGAACATCTCCGCTCTCCCCCGGCCGCTGCTTGCGCGGAAGGACCGCGCTCCCCAAGTACTCTCGAGCGGAGCGCGAGATCTAAAGTCCGCTATACATCGCGAATTAATCAACAAGCTCGACCTGGACAAATTGATGCTGTTACCGGATGAACGAACCAAGCAGCAACTGCTCGGTGTCATTCGTCAGCTAATCGGCCAGCAGGAAGTCCCGCTCAGCGCCATAGAACGCGATGTTCTGGCCCGCGAAGTGATGGACGAGGTCTTTGGCTTTGGTCCCCTCGAACCTCTATTGCAGGATCCCACGGTCAACGACATCCTGGTGAACACCTACAACACGGTCTATGTCGAACGCAATGGCGTGCTGGAGGAGACCTCGGTGGTATTCAAGGACAATGTCCACTTGATGCACATTATTGACAAGATCGTCTCCGGAGTGGGGCGCAGAGTAGATGAATCCTCACCCATGGTGGACGCCCGTCTGCCCGATGGCTCACGCGTCAACGTGATCGTACCGCCGCTGGCCGTCGATGGCCCCATCCTCTCCATCCGCCGCTTTGGCTCCTCGCCCCTCACCGCCCAGGACCTGCTCGCCAAAGGCGCCTATACCCCGGAGATGCTTGAGGTCATGGACAAGGCCGTGAGGGCCAGGCTGAACATCGTAGTCTCGGGGGGTACGGGTGCGGGCAAAACCACCTTGCTGAATGTGCTTTCGGGCTTCATCTCGGAACGGGAACGCATCGTCACCATCGAGGACTCAGCCGAACTGCAATTGAAGCAGAGGCACGTGGTCCGCCTGGAATGCCGGCCACCCAACGTGGAAGGCAAAGGGGCGGTCCATCAGCGGGAGTTGGTAATCAACGCTCTCCGTATGCGTCCGGACCGCATTGTCATCGGGGAAGTGCGGGGTGGCGAGGCACTCGACATGCTCCAGGCGATGAACACCGGGCACGACGGTTCGCTGACCACGGTCCACGCCAACAGTCCGCGCGACGCTCTCTCGCGCATCGAGACCATGGCGCTTATGGCGAACCTGAGTCTTCCCGAAAAAGCGCTGCGGTATCAGATCTCCTCCGCCATCCACATTATCGTGCAAGTCTCGCGCATGAGCGATGGCTCGCGACGCGTGACCCATATCACGGAGGTGACGGGCACCAACGGTGACGTCATCAGCCTGCAGGATATCTTTCTTTTCGAAAAACAAGGATTGGGACCGAATGGAAAAGTCCTGGGCCGCTTCCGGTCCACCGGAATCATTCCCAAATTCGCCGAAAAATTGAAAGAGGCGGGCATCCCGTTCGCCCTGAACCTGCTCGAGGTGTCGCAAGAGGTATAGGGAGTTCGCCGATGGCCTTGACAGTGTCGGTATTTGTGTTCTTTGCGGCGGTGACGTTTGCGGTGGTGATGTTCTTTACCCGCCCCTCCGCAAGCTCCCGAGCGGTTGGGCGCCGTCTGGCGCGAGTGCGAACGGCCGGCCAAGGAGTTGTCCATAACGAAGACGGCGCCGCGGAATTCCTCAAGCAAACCATCCTGAGCGAAATCAAATGGCTTAACAAACTGCTGGAAGGATGGGGTACCGCCCACAAAATATCCCTGTTGCTGGCTCAGGCCGAGAGTTCCTGGAGTGTAAGTACCGTTCTCTTCGCGTCGGCGCTCCTGGGATTGATGGGGTTCTCGATCGTACGTTTTTGGATTGTCGATCTCATCCCCGGACTGATAGCCGGAATCCTGGCCGTCGCCCTTCCTATTCTTGTTCTGCGAGCCAAGCGAGCGCGCCGGCTGACCAAGTTCAACCAGAAACTACCGGACGCTCTCGACCTGATAGCCCGCGCCCTGCGTGCCGGGCACTCCATCGGCGCGGCCATCGAAATTGTCGCGGAGGAGGGGGTCGAGCCACTGCGTTCCGAATTTGGGGAGGTCTACAAACAACAAAATTTCGGCATACCCCAGCGGGATGCCCTGCTGCAACTTGGCCGCCGGGTGCCGTCTGCCGACTTGCAGATTGTAATCACGGCCATGCTGGTCCAGAAGGAGACCGGAGGGAACCTGGTGGATATTCTCGACCGGACCACCGCGGTGCTGCGCGATCGTGTGCGCATCCAGGGCGAGTTGCGCATTCATACCGCTCAGGGCCGGCTTACCGGCTGGATCCTGTGCCTGCTGCCGGTGGTTATGTTCTGCCTGATAAGCGTCGCAAATCCCGGTTACACCGACGTTCTGATACACGATCCGGTGGGGCGGAAGCTCACCTATACCGGGATCGGCATGATGGTAATGGGCGGATTGCTGATCCGCAAAATCGTCAGGATCAAAGTGTGAGTCCATGAAATTTGCGCTGACGCTCAGCATACAGTTGACCGGCTTCTTCGCTACCGCGCTGCTATGTGTCTGGTTCATGACTCGGCCCACCTCGGCCGCCAAGCGTGTCTTTGGAATTACCCGCCTGCTGCCGGCGCCAGGCGAGACCCGAGGCGTAGTTTCCGGTAGCGTTCAAGATCGGCTGCTCCGAGTGGCCCGCCTCTTGGGTAGCCGGATTGGAATCGCGGGTGGTGAAAAGCTGCGCAAGCGTTTCCTGGCTGCCGGGCTGCGAAATCAGAGCAGCATGGACACCTATGTCGCGGGCCGCCTGCTGGCGCCGATAGCGGTGCTTCTGATTTGGAGCTTTTTCCACCAGATCACGTTTTTTTGGATAACGCTAATGATGGGCGGCGCTTATCTCGCCCCTGACCTGTGGTTGGCGACGGTGACGAAGAGGCGCCGGGAGAAAATCCGGCTGGGGCTGCCTGACGCCGTGGACCTGATGGTGGTCTGCGTGGACGCTGGACTCGGCCTTGACCAGGCTCTGCTGCGGACAGGACAGGAGTTGGGGAGCAGTCATTCCGTCCTGGCTGAAGAATTAATACAGATTAATCTGGAGCAACGGGCGGGCAAGCCGCGCATTGATGCCTGGCGCGATATGGCCGATAGAACTCAGTTGGAGATGGTGAAAGGTTTTGCGAACATGCTAGCCCAGTCGGACCGGTTTGGTACTCCGATTTCGAAAGCGCTCAGTACCTTCGCCGACGGTTTGCGCAACCAGCGCAGCCAACAGGCCGAGGAAATGGCTGCGAAGAGCACCATTAAGCTGATGTTTCCCCTGGTCCTATTCATATTTCCTAGCATGTTCATTGTTCTACTCGGCCCGGCCGCGCTGCTCATATCGCGGAACCTGGGGACACTTACAGGTAAGTAGCGATTGCCAGAGCACGGTGGGTTGTGAGGAGGAAGAAGGATGGATGCCCCTGCAGTATTGCAATCCGCGCTTATGGCCATTCTGGCGGTCGTGGTAGCGCAATGTGTCTGGAAGCTCAAGATATTCGCCCGCTAAGCGGTGGGTGACGCAATTTCAACAAGAAAGGAGACAATATGGACGGCTCAACGATTATTCGCGTGGTTTCAGGAATGATTTTCGTGTTGATCCTGGCGGTCCTGGTTTGGCGCAGAAAGAAAACGGCCTAGCCTCTGGAGCCAGACTCATGCTGCCAACTTCCAAACCGATAGGGATCGTCAACACCAGCAAGAACGCCATCGTGGGTTCCGATATCCGAGTCGCGGCCACCGCCTGGTCACGGCTGGTGGGCTTGCTTGGCGAGGCCGGCCTAGACCCCGGGGGAGGTCTTTTCATCGTGCCCTCCTCCGGCGTTCACACCTGGGGAATGCTGTTCCCGATTGATGTCGTGGCTCTCGACCGCGGCATGCGGGTCCTGGGGGTCTGGGAGCGGGTAGGTGGCTTCCGGATTGCCGCTGTCGGTTGGAAGACACGGAGCGTCCTCGAGTTGCCGGTAGGGACCATCCGGCGTAGTCGGATCGAGGTAAACGACCAGTTAGCCATCGCTCCGTGAGCCAACGGTGCCGGCTGATTGCCAAGACTCGCGGCGTAATCGCCGGCCTGGCTTTGCTGAAGCAGTTGCCGTCTGCCGAACCGGTGCTCCCGATCGATACTTCTGCCGGCAAAGGCGGAATCGTGCATGACGGAACAGCTCAGGGCTCTTTACCGTATGAACGCTATCGCTCATGGTAAGACCGCACCAACCTTAGTAGGCCTGCTGTTGATGGCTTTCTTATGTCTTGTCTGTTCTTTTCATTATGCCTTCGTCATCGTGCCGCCGGCGGCGGCTCTATCGGGTCCGGGTATTGTCCCCGACTTCTATCCGGCGTGGTATGCCAGCCGCATGGTGTTATTCCACCACCAGAATCCATATAGCCCTGAGGTGACCCGCCGGATTCAGAGTGCAATGTACCGAGGGAAACTGGTAAGCCAGAACGAGCAGAGGTTTGCCTATCCGCTATTCGCGGTCTTGCTTTTCGCGCCCTTCGCCGTCCTCCCCTTTGCTGCCGCGCAATTCTGTTTCTTTGCGCTCTCAGCGCTGCTGACGGTGTGGTCGATCCTGGTCTGGCTCGACAGGTCAACCCAGCCGATCACCACTACCATCTGCGTGGTCCTGGTCCTGGCTACTTTTCCAGTCATGCTTGGGCTCGAGTTACGGCAGCCCACAATGCTGGTAGCCCCTCTGTTGGCTGCAACGGTATCCTGCCTGCGCTCTGGACGACTGGTGTCCGCAGGGGTAATGGGGGCCCTGGCGACGGTCAAGCCTCAGCTCGCCATCGGAGTTCTACTGCCGCTGCTCTTCTGGGCCGTTTCCGACTGGCGCAACCGCAAACCCTTTCTGTTGTCACTGTGGTGGACGGTGGGAGGTCTGCTTGGAATTTCGGAGTGCGTGAGTCACGGCTGGCTGCTGCATTGGCTGGCGACCATACGTGCATATTCCCACTATGCGGGCGCTCAGCCTTTGATTTGGGCGTTGCCTGGAAGTCATCTACCGGTGCTGGCGGGAGCGCTGCTAATCGTCGCGGCCTTTGCCGCAAGCTGGAAATGGAGAAGGGTCGACCCGCTGCTTGCCATAGGCTTTTCGGTTTCCGTGTTCCTAGCGTTGTTGCCATTCCAGCTCTACAACGAAGTCATGCTGATACCGGCGGTGTTGTGGACCTTTATCCGAAGGTCCAAGCAGACGGGAAAACTTCAGAGTCTCCTTCGTTACCCGGTATGGGGGTTGCTAGGCGCTGGATGGTTGAGTACGTGCGTTATATGCGTGGCCCACGTGATCAACCCACCGTCGATTGCCCATCTATGGTCGCTGCCCATAGTGATCGCATGGGTGTTCCCGATTGCTTTACTTGCGTACCTGGGGGCATGCGCGAGTGCTAAGGCGCCTGCGAACATCGTTGGCCTAGCTGTTGCCCGCCGAGATCCAGACCTTCGAATCCCGAGGCTGCCGTTGCCCCTGCAGAGCAGATCGCGTTCCGATTTCGCAAAGCAACTGCGGAAGTGGGCCATAAGCCTGGGAGGATCGGTAGCGGGGATGGAACGGCCACGAAACGGGAGTTTGCATTCTGGAGGTGAGAATAGCGGGATGGCCTCGAACCCAGGCAACAGGCGTCGCGGAACCGCCCTGATCGCCCAGGTTCACACCGAATGGGCGGGTTCGGATGAACGTTGCTCGCCCACCCACATCAGTTCATCGTACTGAGCGCTGCCTTAACCTGGCTGCGACGATCCCCGGATTGAGAACATCTTCTGGCGTTGCAAATATCCAGCGAGCCCTCTCTATCGTTACGTAGATAAAGGAACGGCAGCGAACAAGTCAATGAAGTAATGTTCTCGCGTCGTGATGGTGGTGCTGCCGTTAGCAAGACAAGTATAGCCATCGGCTACCGCTAGGGTTCGAAGTTGTTCTATCCAGGTTTTTTCAAGAGCGACATGCCACTACCGGGCGCTGTGTGCCGAACAAGCGGTACTGCGGCTTCGCCGTTGTTGAAGCAGAACGAATGCGCCAAGCGCCCAGCGGCTTATGGTGCGAAGTAGCTGGAGATGTCCAGTATTAGCTGCGTCAGGCCGAGGGCATATGCTTCGATGTAGCCGTTGCCCGTCGGTACGATGGCCATGTTCGAGGTGATCGCTCCATCCAACGCATTCAGAGTGGAAGCTAGCGGGCGCGACTGTCCGTTGGGCCACAACGTCAAATATCCCAACGCGCCTTGCGGAACAACGGTTGCGTTCAACACATAAGCCCGTGCGGAGGCCGGGACGAGGCAGCTACTGCCCGCAACATTTACTGTGAGCTCACCACTGAAAGCACCTGAGGTCTGGCGGGTATCGAGTACGCGACAAGGTGCCGTCGAATATAGCGAAAGCCCACCCCCCGTCGCGAAATAGCCGCCAATGTCGATCACCAGGTCGGTGTCCTGGCTGGGATAGACAGCAATCTCTCCATTTTGGCCCGCCGGCACAATCGCCGCATTTGCAACGACTGTTCCAGTCGGTGCATTCAGCGTCGATACCATAGGACGGCTTTCCCCGGTCGGCCACACGGTCAGAACCCCGAGCGGGGCGCCATTCCGTGGTATGGCGGTGAGGTTAAGCGAATAGGCCACCGCGCTACTCGGAATGTGGCAAGAGGTGGCGGCCAGCACTGGAAAATCGCGTTGCTGGTAGCCGTACAAGTACGGTCCACCAAGCACACCGTTCCTGGTGCGGGTGTCCGCCACACGGCACGGCGTCAACGTGAAGAACGCATAAGCCGAAGCATTCGGCGCGGGGAGAAAGTAGCCGTCGATATCCAGCACAAGATCGGTCGTATTGGTAGCGTAGACGCGGACGGCTCCACTCGCTCCCGCCGGCACAATTGCGGCGTCCGCCTTGATTCTGCCGTCCGAGTTCAGGGTGGAAACTGCGGGCTGGTCCTCTCCTGTGGGCCACACCATGATAAATCCCAATGCTCCGTGCGGGACGACCGTAACATTCAGCGAGTAGGCTGCGGCGGTTGCGGGGATACCGCAGCTCAGGTTGTCGGGGATGATAAAGTCGCGGAACGTTCCGCCACTTATCGCCGGACCGCCAAATTGCCCGTTGGCCAGGCGTGTATCCACAAGACGGCACGGAGTGGCAGGGACGAATTGCAGTGGATCGGACCAGGCACCAGCAATCACCGAGACCGTGTTGCTCCCCAGATTGGCGGCATAAATTTTATTAGTCGCGGGATCAACAGCCAGGGCATAGGGATTCCGCCCAACCGAGACCGTGGTGGTGAAACCGTTTGCCCCGTCGATCATGGTTACGGTGCCGTACCACAGATCGTTGGTGACATATATCTTGTCGGTGACCGGGTCAACCGCCACGAGCCCAGGAGAACTGCCCACAGAGATCGTCGCGGTGGAATTGGTTGCGCCGTCGATGGCGGTCACGGTACCGTCGCCCGCATTGGCGACATAGATTTTGTTGGTCACGAGATTGACCGCCACTGCGTTGGGATATAGCCCAGCGGGTACCTCGGTTGTGGAGTTGGTCGAACCGTCGATCACGGTCACGGTTCCTGTGCCGTCGCCGACAGAATAGGTACCGTTGGCGACATAAATTCTGTTGGTCAGCGGGTTGACGGCCACAGCCTTGGGGTAGCGACCGACGGCGACTGTGGTTGTAGCGCCGGTGACGCCATTGATCACCGTCACGGTGTTGCTGTTGAGATTGGCGACGTAAATCTTGTTGGTCGACAAGTTGACACCTACCGCCGTGGGGTAGTTTCCGACGGTTATCGTGGAGGTCGAATTGTTTGCCCCGTTAATCACAGTGACGCTGTTGCCGTGGTAGTTGGCCACATAGATCTTGTTCGTGACGGAGTTGACAGCCAGGGCCTGTGGGAAGCCTCCCGTAGCAACCACAGTCGTGGAATTCCATGCCCCGTCAATCACCGTCACGTTGTTACTGTATTGGTTGGCAACGTAAATCTTGTTGGTCGCAGGATTGACCGCTATAGCGGTGGGATAAGACCCTACCGGTATCGTTGCGGTGGAATACGTAGCTTCATCGATCACGGTTACGGTGTTGCTGCTCTGGTTGGCGACATAGAGCTTCTTGGTCGTCAGATCAATCGCGAGCGCCGCCGGTTGTGAACCAGTCGAGACGGTGGTGACTACCGTCTGTGAGGCCGCTGGCAAGCCTGTCAATGCGACGCTGTATGCAAGAAGGAGTAGAACAGTACGGTGAGTCGTTGGCACAAGCTTCCTTCCCAGGGTCTTTTTTGGATTGTGTCGCGTCTGCGGCTTCCAGACTTGACACGGTGCGTCAATCGACCTGGGAGAAAACCTGACCGTGTCTCAGCGGGGTGCTGGGCTCGGCCTCCTGTCGAGCGCTTCCGTATGTACCTCAAACGATAGCACGGCGTGAGTATCGGAAAAAGCCTTCCGGATCCCTTAGTGGCACAAAATGTTTGGATTGGTTCAATTCGGGAATGGCACTGTACTGCTCGATTCGAGGGAGCAGGACTCCGCCGCATCATTTGTCCAGCATTTATGGAAGGCTTGCGGAAGAACGGCTGCTAACTATTATAGCGTCCAGATCTGTGATACCCAGTCGCAGGCATTCAGACGCGAGCCCGCGGCGCAGATAAGCGATCCATTCACCGCCGCAAATCTCGGCATCGTTTCCTTCAGCCGATGCGGTTCCCATCATCCGGTTCGCGCACCAGTCAGGCGGAACTTCGCCCAAGGAGAAGAAATCGTCTTCTCCTTCAATCGCTTGCAGTTCTGCTATAGCATTTTCACTCACGGTATATAGTTAATTCCGCGCGGCGACGGAACCAGGATCGAGCGTTGTCTGGGGTGATGCAGGAAAGCGCCTGGGCAACCGCCTGCCCCAGCGCCTCGGCGGTTCTGGCCTTGAGCGAACGTAAGAACTGTTTCAGTTTGGCCCAGGCCGGTTCGATGAGCTGCTGTACCTCAACGCGTCGAATTGCGACGCCACGGCGGACAAAGCCAAACAAATGGGAGCGAAGCTTTACCTGCCTCCGAAGACCATGGAGAACGTCGGCCGAATGGCTGCTCGCCGACCCGCAAGGGGCGGTATTCGCGCTATTTCAGCACATGCCCAGAGAGAAAAAATAGCAAAGACTTTGTTATTGAGGCCTGTGCACAGAGTTTGGAATTCATGGTCCATCTTTCGGAATTGTCATTACGAGCGAAGCGAGGAATCTGCTGTTGTTTGGGCCTGGAACGACGGCTGGAAACAGCAGATCCCTCACGGCCTAGGCCGTTCGTGATGACAACTTTGAGATACCGAGACCGTACAGTGCTTGACGCGGCCCTCAATAGCTGTGGAGTTTCTTGACTGCTCCGCCCACTGGTTTACCCATTTTTCATAGGAATGCTGCTACCGAACTCCGTGCCCTAGCTGTCTAAAACAATGGCAGGACGAGCCTCGTCTGGTTTCCTGTCGTCCCACGGAACAAAATCTGGGCCCCACACGTACCATTCAACAGAACAGAATCCTACCCGGTAGGAGAGGCGGCAGTGGCGAACGGCAACGGCAACGGGAAGAAGAAAAAGAAGCGCTGGATCATCATTTCGATCGTCTCGGTTGCGGTCCTGGCATTGGTAATCGTAGCGGTGGCAGCGACTCGGGGCGGCACCAAGATCGACCCCACCAAGCTGGCCAAGGTGGAACAGGGCGACCTTGCCAAGAGCGTTGTGGCGACCGGCAAAGTCACGCCCATCACCAAAGTGGAGATCAAGTCGAAGGCCAGCGGCATCGTCAAAAAGCTCTACGTTGACACCAACAGCAAAGTGAAACAAGGCCAACTGCTGGCGGAACTCGACAAGATCGAGATCGAGGCGCAGGTCAACTCGGGCCGCGCTCAACTGCTCTCGTCGGACGCCAATCTCAAAGGCGCCGAAGCCGACCTGAAGCGCGCCGAGGTGGACGCCCAGGGCGTGGACATTCCCACCTTGCAGCGGGCATACGAACGCGCCCAGGAGATGTCGAAGGACGGTGTGGTGTCGCAATCGACCCTGGACGACGCGCAGCGAAGCTACATCATAGCGGTCAACAAGCGCGATCTCGCCCGGGCGCAATACACGGTGAACAAGGCGAAGGTTGCGCAGGCCCAGGCGCAAGTGAAGAAAGACCAGGCCAGCCTCAACCAACTGGAAGAGCAGCTCAGCTACACCACGATCACGGCTCCCATCGACGGGATCGTCCTCTCGCGTGACGTCGAAGTCGGCGACGCAGTCAGCTCCATCCTGGTGTTAGGCTCCGGTGCCACGCTGGTGATGACCCTGGGCGACACCAGCGAAGTGTATGTGAAGGGCAAGGTGGACGAGAGCGACATCGGTAAGGTCTATCTCGGGCAGCCGGCCCGCATCCGGGTGGAGACGTTCAAGGACAAGACCTTCACCGGGCACGTAACCAAGATTTCGCCTATGGGCGTGGAGAAAGACAATGTGACCACGTTCGAAGTGCGGGTATCCATCAACAATCCCGGCGGCGAACTGAAAGCCGAGATGACCGCTAACGCGGAGATCATTCTCGACGAACATAAGAATGTGTTGATGATTCCCGAAGGCGCCATCCTGTACGACAAAGACAAGAAGGCGTCTGTTGACGTGCCCGATCCGAAGGGCAAGGATGGAATGCGCAAGGTCGCGATCAACATCGGAATCTCCAACGGCGCCAAGACCGAAGTGCTATCGGGCCTTAAACAAGGTGACCAGGTTGTTCTACAGCAATAGCCTGGGTCAGTGCTCCCTTGGGCTGCCGGCAACGGCAGCCCGATTTCTTGTCACGCCATCGGTTCAATATTCCGGCGAGGCAATATGAAAAAATACTGCACTGCCCTTCGTCTTCTTCTCGTTACTCTCCTGTTAGCCCCGGTGCTGCTGCACGCCCGCGCCGAAGGTCACTTCGATCGCGGAGGCCCCGACGTAGAAGTTTCCAGCGGCTCCGGCGACGTGAGCATACGGTAAGACCAAAGGACTGATCCAACAGCCACCTTTCAGGGTGGCTTTTCTTTGCTCCGAACCAACGCGAAATCTAAGGTCAATCGACTGATCAGACGATAATTCTCCTAG
Source organism: Acidobacteriaceae bacterium (assembly GCA_003160215.1). Lineage (GTDB taxonomy): Bacteria > Acidobacteriota > Terriglobia > Terriglobales > Acidobacteriaceae > Bog-257. The sequence goes on along the minus strand of PLQW01000087.1, from coordinate 20,008 downwards.
TTCCTAAACGTGGACAAATGATGCATTCTATTGACACACGATTGACCCTGAAATCTATTAATAGGCTGTGCGATATGACGATGTTGACCAGAGGGCGATTCGTCCTCGCCGTTTGCCTGGCCTTGTTGTATTTCAGCAGTGCTGCTTATGTTCGCGCACAGGCGGTACTAGCGATTCCCCGCGACCCGTCCGAGGTGTCTCTGCCGGCTGAACGGTTATCCAGTTCCCTGAACAACTCAGTCGATTCGGGCGGTGTGGCTACTGCGTCCGCGACAGGCATCGTCGCAGTGCCAGCCAGTCCCAAACGCGAAACGGGAATTGACTGGTTGCACTTGGCCGAAGGATCGTTTGCATTCCTGACCGTCGAGCATGTGTTCCGGTACGCCACCGAATGGGGAACCCGTGACGCTTTCGACACGCCCTTTTGGCCTGGCTATCTAGCGTCGGCCGGCAACCTGCACGGATGGGCCGACGGCGACCCGTTCTACGTCAACTACATCGGTCACCCAATGCAAGGCGCGGTGGCCGGATTCATATGGCAACATAGTGACCGCGCTTACCGCGACGTCGTGTTCGGAGAGAACTCCCGGTACTGGAAGGAGAAGCTCCGCGGCGCGGCATTTTCCTACCTTTACAGCGTGCAATTCGAAATCGGTCCGATTAGCGAAGCTTCCATCGGACACGTCCAGGCGTTCTTTCCACAGCAGGGATTTGTGGACCATGTCATCACGCCGACAGTCGGCCTAGGATGGACGCTTGCCGAAGACTCGTTGGACCGTTATGTCATAACGGCTCTGGAAGCTCATAACCGCAATCCGTATGTTCGGTTGCTGGTCCGTTCAGGGTTGAATCCCTCGCGTTCGATGGCCAACGTGATGAATGGTATGGTTCCCTGGCACCGTGACGACCGGCCGGGCGTATTCAAGCCCTATCCTGAAGCGGCCGCGGCGAAGACTGCCCTGGAGCGAGACACGGCCAGGGTTCCGGTCAACCCGCCGCCCGGTGTAGCACCCTTTGAATTTACTATGACTCCCAACTTCCGAACCTATCTCGGTAGTGGCGCCAAGGGATCGTGTATAGGCGGTGGGAGCTCGATAGCGTTCCGAGTTGCCCCCGAATGGCAGATCGTGGTGGACGTTAACGGTTGCAAGCTGCTGGACCTTCCGACGAATCTCAGCGGCGATTCGTTGAGTTATATGATCGGACCCCGCTGGACGCCCTCGACGGCTGGCCGCTGGAACGCCCACGCACAGTTCCTGGTTGGCGGAGCCAAGCTCACCCAGGAGAGGATGTACCCTGATAAAAAACTCGCGCTGTTCGGAGGTGTGATTCCAAACGAGAACCTCTACGCCATGCATGCGTTGTACACGCAGGACTGGGAGACGAATGGGTTCGCAGTCGCCGCCGGAACAGGAGTGGACTACAAGATCAACAACGCCCTGGCCTTCCGGGTCGCCAACCTGGAGTATTCACATTCCTGGACGCAAGATCTGAACGGCATGAATTATCAGAATGGGCTGCAGGTTACAACCGGGTTGGTCCTGCGCATGGGGACGTGGTAGGCGGTCCAACAAGCCGGCGGGCTTGACTCTGGCTTCCGCTGCGAATACTTTGCGAGTGCATGTCCGACACGCGCATTGTCACCTTCACCACCGACTTCGGGCTGAACGATCCGTTCGTAGGCATCATGCATGGCGTGGTGCTCAACATCCATCCAGAAACAACCGCGGTTGACGTTTGCCACGCCGTAGCTTCTTACGACGTGTTCGACGGCGCATGGACAATCGCGCAGGCGTATCGCTTCTTTCCGCCACGCACAGTGCACGTGGTGGTGGTCGATCCCGGGGTTGGCGGCACGCGTCGGCCCATCATCGTCGAGACCGATGACTACATCTTCGTCGCGCCGGACAACGGAGTGCTCTCGTTGGTCGAGATGCGGGAGCCGAAATTCAGCGTGCGTCACATCACTGCGGAGCGCTATTTCCTCCAGCCGGTAAGCCGAACCTTTCACGGTCGCGACGTCTTCTCGCCGGTGGCAGGATGGTTGAGCAAGGGTGTTGCGCCGGCCGAGTTCGGGCCGGAGATTTCCGACTATGCGCGCCTCACGCTGCCCGCCGTGGAGCGCATCGGCGAGAACAGCCTGCGTGGCGTGGTGATCAAGGTGGACAAGTTCGGCAACCTGATCACCAACATCAGTGAGCAAGAGGCGCCGGTGTTGTTCGCAAATACGCCTCTTGCGGTGAGCATCCTGGTTGCTGGCCAGACGATTACGCACGTGTGCCGTTCCTACGCGGAAGGTGGAGAGGATGAGTTCTTCGCCATCGTCGGCAGCTCGGGCTATTTGGAAATCGCTGCGAAGCAAGCCTCGGCTGCGGAGAAGCTTGCATCGGGAATGGGAACGCCGGTGGGGGTGGTGTTGGGGGCTTAGCGTGGCTTCTATTGGCTCATCTGCCGCTCGCCAAGAGATAAGACTATGGTAAGATGACTATGGTCTTAATCGGAGAAGCGCCGTGAAGCAGATTCCCGCTGGAAAATTCAAGACGCGCTGCCTCGCTGTCATGGACGAAGTACAAGCTACGGGTGAGCCCGTTCTAGTTACAAAACATGGCAAGCCTGTGGTCAAGCTCGTGCCAGCTGAAATGAAGGACGAAAGCATTTTCGGGTACATGGCCGGGAAGGCGAAGATCGTTGGGGACATCGTTTCGCCGGTTACACCGCTCGAGGATTGGGAAGCGCTGAAGTGATTCTCTTGGACACACACGTCCTCGTCTGGATGTCGCTTGATCCGGATCGTGTCTCCAAAGCAGCGATTGCGGCCATTCAAGATGCGCGAAGCAGGGGTATCTTGTACATTTCGGATATCACTCTCTGGGAGATCGCGTTGCTGGCGCGGCGGGGAAGAATACAGATCACGGGCACGATTGATGCTTTCATTCACGAAATGTCCTCACCTGTGTCCGTCAAACGGGTCACTCCGGCCATTGCAAGCACGGCTGTCCAGTTTCCTGACGAATACCCAAAAGATCCAGCCGATCGGCTGATCGGAGCGACATCGGTTGTCGAACAACTCCCGCTGGTCACCGCCGATGAAAAGCTACGTTGCAGTCCTATGTTGCAGACAATCTGGTGAACGGTAATGTTTAGGGGTCACCCTTGCTTTAAGGGTTCTTCGGCTTGACCCGGGCATAGCGTTCCATTTCGCCTGTCCACTTCAAAAAGCGAAACAGCTCCACCCGCTCGCGCCATGTGAATCCAAGAAATTCGAGAAAGCCGATGCTCTGCATCTTGATGCCGGTGTAGGTTTCAATTCTCCAGCGCAAGTAGGGGCTGCGCCAAGGGGCGAGACGATGGCCGCGAGTCGCATTCCACAAGAAGCGCAGGATGTAATGCATAGGTGTAATCAGTATATCGGCGACGCGGTTCCCGCCCCTTGACGTCTGACATTTTTCGTTTCCCACCGCTCGGCTTCGCGAAGGATGGGGCATCCTGCTAAACTCAGGCCGGAGCCGCGATACCTCGGATGACCTACCACCAATCCCGACAAACTGCGGAAGACCATTATTACGCGGCCCTCGACCTGTACGCCGAAGGGCACCACGAGGAAGCTATTACCGAATACGAGGCCGCCATCGCCGCCGATCCTTCCTTCCTCGACGCGATGCATGGCCTGGCGCGTGTTTACCAGGACACGGAGCAGCTCGATAAAGCGATCGAGGTCGCCAATCGCATCGCCGAGCTCGACCCCGACGATGTGCTCGCACACACCAGCCTCTCCATCTTGTATCAGCGCAAGGGCATGGTTCCGGAAGCCGAGGCGGAGGCCAACAAGGCCCGCATTCTGGGATGGAAGCAACAACTGAAACAAGGTAAGCAGTCCGCGGAGTGAAACCCAAATCAGGCAGCCGGCCGGAAGCCACGGTGCGCGCGATCTATCGCAAGCTTTCGCGCACCTGGGGACGCCAGCACTGGTGGCCGGCAGAGACTCCGTTTGAAGTGATCGTTGGAGCGATTCTCACGCAGAACACTTCGTGGACCAACGTCGAGCGCGCTATGGCCAACCTGCGCTCAGCGGGAGTGCTCAGCGTCGCAGGCATTCGCGAACTGGGGCTGCCGAGGCTGGAAGAGCTGGTCCGCTCCTCGGGCTACTTTCGGCAGAAAGCACAACGGCTGAAGAGCTTCGTCGCGTTTCTCGAGGCGCGCTACGGCGGCTCGCTGAAGCAGATGTTCGCTACTCCTACCGAACAGCTACGCCAGGAACTGCTCACCCAGAACGGTATCGGGCCGGAGACGGCAGACTCGGTCCTGCTGTATGCGGGCAATCACGAAGCCTTCGTAGTTGACGCCTACACTCGCCGTCTTCTGGAGCGACATCAGGCAGTGAGCGCCAACGCAAAATACGACGAGGTTCGCAACCTCATTCAGCGCGCTTTGCAGCGCGAACAGCCGGTAGAGTCGCACCGGCCGAGACAACAGGCACGGCCACAAGTTCACGAGGCATCGGCGATGAGCACCGCGCAACGCAGTCCGCTGGCGCAGGTTTACAACGAAATGCACGGATTGCTGGTACAGGTGGGAAAACACCATTGCCTGAAACAGCAGCCCAAGTGTGAGGTTTGCCCGCTGTGTTCGATGTTGCCGATTTCGATAGAACAGAGCGCTGCCGGAAGTGGGCCGCGAAAAACCAGGACCGGATGTCTTCAACCTTCTGCGATTAAGAACGCGCGCAAGGCATAGGACGTCGCCTGGTTCGATGGCCTCCCGTCAGGCCAACCGCAGATCCTTCGACTCGGACGCGCCCTATTTTGCACCTCCTCCCTTGATTTCCTAGATCGCGGCGCAGACCGCCTTGACCTCGGTGTAAAGCTCCAATACTTCGTGGCCCATCTCGCGGCCCCAGCCCGACTGCTTGTATCCGCCGAAGGGCAGGGCTGCGTCGAACACGTTGTAGCAGTTGATCCACACCGTGCCGGCGCGCAGCTTCTCGGCAATCCGGTGCGCCTTGCTGATATCGCGAGTCCACACCGCCGCCGCCAGGCCGTACTCGCTCTGGTTGGCTTCGGCAATCAGCTTGTCTACATCGCGGAAAGGCATGGCGCAAACCACCGGCCCAAAGATTTCTTCACGAACCACTTTCATGTCGGGCTTTGTCTTTACCATCACCGTCGGCTCCACAAAATATCCCGACCCCGGCCGCTTGTGTCCGCCCACAACCGCTTCGGCGCCTTCACTGAGCCCAATCTCGAGATAACTGCAGACACGGTTCATCTGCTCTTCGGAAACCAGCGGCCCCATTGAGGTTTCGGGATCGAAGCCGGGTCCTAGTTTGATCTTCTTGGCCTGCTCGGCCACGCCGTGCACCACATGGTCGAAAATGCTCTGCTCGACGTACAGCCGCGATCCAGCGCAGCAGCATTGACCGTGATTGAAGAAGATGGCCCCCGCCGCTCCGGGGATGGTCGCCTTCATGTCGGCATCCGCAAAGACCAGGTTAGGCGACTTGCCACCCAGTTCGAGGGAAACCTTCTTCAGATTGCCGGCCGCCGCCTGCAAAATCAACTTGCCGACCTCGGTGGAACCGGTGAAGGCGATTTTATCCACTTCAGGATGCGACGCCAACGCAGCTCCTGCCGTCTCGCCGTAACCCGGCACCACGTTCACCACCCCGTCTGGAAAACCCGCCTCTGCAATTAGCTCCGCCAACAACAGCGCGCTCAGCGGAGTCTGCTCTGCCGGCTTCAACACCACGGTGCAGCCTGTCGCCAGCGCCGGACCAAGCTTCCACGCCGCCATCAACAGCGGGAAATTCCAGGGGATAATCTGTCCCACCACTCCGACGGGCTCGCGCCGGGTATACGCAAAGTACTTCACGTGCTTCGACGACGCCGAAATCGGGATCGTGTTGCCCTCGATCTTGGTGACCCACCCTGCCATGTAGCGGAACAGATCAGCCGCCAGCGGCACATCGGCGACACGCGCGACCGACAGCGGTTTGCCGTTATCCAAACTTTCGAGCTGTGCGAATTCTTCCAGGTGCTCCTCGATCAAGTCACCCAGCTTCCATATCAGGCGGCCACGCTGCGAGGCCGTCATCTCAGGCCAGGGGCCGCTCTCGAAGGCCTTGCGCGCCGCTTTCACCGCGCGATCAATGTCCTCGCGATCGCCTTCGGCAATCTGCGCCAAAACTTCTCCAGTAGCGGGGTTATAGGTCGGGAAGGTTTTCCCGGAGGCCGCCTCGACCCATTTTCCATCGATGAACATCTTGCGCGGCCTGCTGACGAACTCCTGAACACGATTATGCATTTGCGCCGTACTTACTGCGGTAGACATGAACAACCTCCTCATGCCGGGCACCGCCGCCGGAGCTGCGCGCTATCTATGGTCTTAGGGATGCTCGCGACTGAGCGACGGACGTCGAGCCCACATGCCGGGCAAGAGTTTATCAGAGCTTGGAACTGGCTGCTCAAATACGAGAGCCGTTGGCGGAAAATCGCGGGGATTAGGCTCCGCCGGCTTGCGCGCGGGCCTGTTCCACCGTGGGGGCAAAGGTAAAGAGTTGGTCTACTTTGGTGACCTTCAACGAAGTCAGCAGCCGTTCATTGGCGCCTACGATGATTAACTTGCGGCCCGAGTTTTCCCTTGAAACGTGGGCTCCGACCAGGCAACCGATGCCCGCGGAATCGATGTATGGCATGTCGGCCACGTCAATGATTAGCAGGTTGGAAGAGTCTGCCCTGACCTCGGTTTGAAGCGGAAAAAAGTTTCCCAACAAAAGTGGGCCGTGGATCCGGAGCACCACAGCGGTCTCATCTGGGTCCGCGACCTTTTCTATTTGCAGAGGCTTATCTTGCATAGCCACTGATTTTATAACGACGGCCCCGGAGCTAATGTTAATTTCCGGTTACTGAATAAGGCTGCGACCGGAGCAACTGGATTCGCAGGGAGCAGCGCCGTACAAGCAGGTCTCCCGACACGCGTAGCGGAAAATGCTCCCGGGGCATCTTATGTAATCTTTAGATACTGAATGAGGAGTCAGAACCAATGCCAGAGATCGTTTCGCAGTATATCGAACTACATGTTGAAGACGGAACAACCATGCGCGCCTGGTTTGCATTGCCAGAGAATGGAACGCCAAAAGCCGGCCTGATGGTCTTTCAGGAGGCCTTCGGCGTGAACTCGCACATCCGCGACGTCACGGAGCGATTTGCGAAGCTCGGCTACGCTGCCCTGGCTCCCGAGCTGTATCACCGCATTGCGCCTGGGTTCGAAGGCAGGTACGACGATATAGCCAGCGCGCTGCCTATTGCGAAACAAACAACGACACCGGGACTGCAGAGCGACGTGCGCGCCTCGCATCGATTTCTGCTGGGGCGCTTCGGCGATCGCATCGCCTGCGTCGGCTACTGCATGGGTGGCCGGGTTTCGTTTCTTGCGAACGCCATTGTACCTCTGAAAGCTGCCATCTCTTATTACGGCGCCGCAACCGGCGATATGTTGGCCCTCGCCGGAAAAAGTTCCGCGCCCATGCTTTTCTTCTGGGGCGGGCAGGACCAGCACATCGGGTCTGAGCAGCGGCAGCAGGTTTCCGAGGGAATGCAGGCTTCTCCAAAGCCGTGGCTAGAGGTCACCTTTTCCGATGCGGAGCACGGCTTCTTCTGCGATCAGCGTTCCAGTTACAATCCGCGCGCCGCGCAACTATCCTGGAGCTTGAGCCTGTCCTTTCTCGATCAATATCTCTCGCAATAGCAGACCCGAACGATTGCATGCCCAACAAGTCCCTACAGCCCGCACACAACACTTCCGGGTCCGATTGGAAGTTCGCCATCCGCGCCCTTCGGCACCGCAACTACGCGCTGTTTTTCTCCGGGCAGACGGTGTCTTTGATCGGCACCTGGATGACGCGTATCGCGACCGCTTGGCTGGTGTACCGGCTGACCAACTCGGCTTTCTTGCTCGGCTTGGTGGGATTTTCGGGACAGATCCCGGTGTTCGCGCTGGGACCGTTTGCCGGGGTCTGGGTAGATCGCTGGAACCGCCACCGCGTCCTGGTAGTCACCCAAACGCTGTCAATGTTGCAGTCGTTCAGTTTGGCCGTGCTGGCCTTGAGTCACCACATCGCCGTGACTGACATCATTCTGCTCAGTCTGTTTCAGGGCGCGATCAACGCCTTCGACATGCCGGCCCGGCAGGCCTTCGTCATACAAATGGTCGAGGACCGGGAAGACCTGTCCAACGCCATCGCACTCAATTCATCCATGGTAAATGCGTCGCGCCTGATTGGGCCCTCCATCGCCGGCGCTGTAATCGCTCTGGCGGGCGAGGGTTACTGCTTCTTGATCGACGGGTTCAGCTATCTCGCGGTGATCGCTTCCCTGCTCGCAATGGTCATCACCCGCAAACAGGAGATCAAGCCGCGGCAACCCGTGTGGCAGGAGTTTAGCGAAGGCTGGCGCTACGTTGCGCGGTTCGTGCCGATCCGTTCGATTCTCTTGCTGCTTGGGCTAGTCAGCCTGGTTGGCATGCCGTACACGGTACTGATGCCGCTGTTCGCCGCGCGAGTGCTGCACGGCGGAGCGCACACCTTGGGATTCCTCATGGGTGCTTCCGGCGTCGGGGCGCTAATCAGTGCCGGTTGGTTGGCGGCGCGAAAGTCGGTGCTCGGCCTGGGGCGAGTTATCCCGACGATGGCCGGTGTCTTCGGCGGTGCGCTCATCGCCTTCTCTTTCTCCCACCTGCTTTGGCTCTCGCTGCTGCTGATGGTAGTAACCGGCTTTGGGATGATGCAGCAGATGGCCGCGAGCAATACGGTTTTGCAAACCATTGCGGATGAGGATAAGCGCGGCCGGGTGATGAGCTTTTATTCCGTGGCATTCCAAGGGATGGCGCCATTCGGTAGTCTGTTCGCCGGCATCGTAGCGAACCGCATCGGAGCGCCTTACACGCTGGCCATTGGAGGCTTCTTTTGTATCGCGGGAGGTTTGTGGTTCATCGGCAAGCTTCCCCAGATTCGAGCCTTAATACGGCCAATCTACCGCAAACTCGGAATCCTCCCGGAGATTGCGGATGGAATCCAAGCCGCTACCGCGCTGCAGGTTCCGCCAGAAAACTGAAGGATTACACGGGGCAGCAAATCATCGCCACGGATTTCTCGATATGCGTCGATCAGGTCGCACCAGTCCCCAATACCGCAAGCTGCGCTCGATGGCGCGGGTGGTCTGTTTGGTAACTTCCGCTTGAATTATTGAGTGTGCGACTTAACGAGGATGAACCGAGTCCGTGCTGGATGGCATCTGCGTATGCGTTGTGTCGTTACGCGAGGCGTTTAAGTTTGAGTCATGACCGCGCGCCGCGGATGTGTTGCCGGCGGAAGCCGCCCGCGTTGGCGCTGTGCTGCCAGCAGACGGCGCGCTCTGATGTTTAGTCTGGGCAGGTGGATGAAAGACGTGATGGTCACGCCCCTGATAGCGTTGCGCCGAAAGTGGCATCGCCAACAGGAGGGTGATGGCGACGACGGATATCTTAACTGGGGCCGGTGTGCTCATGAATTGTAGGGGTATTGTAAAGCTATCACCAATTTAAGGCATGGCCATGCCCGTGTCCACTGGAAAACGCTGTCTTAACCGCTACTTTTGCGGTCGTTTGGCGTTTCGGGAGCCGGGAGATTTGCAGCTGGCCTTGCCAGACCGGTGCTCAAAGGTTCGCATGTCCACCCGCCTGCCTCGGAAGCGCACACCCTCCGATTCGAGCAGGAAGCGCTGCTCCAGGGCCAGCTCGCCGCGTAGCGAAATCCGTCCTCCCGAGCCCAAAACTCGCTGCCAGGGCAAGCCGCTCACCTGCTTCAAAACTCGTCCCACGTACCGGGCGCAACGCGGATATCCGGCGGCGGCGGCGATTGCCCCATAGGTGCTGACCCGCCCACGCGGAATCTTGCGGATAGCATCACAGATGGCGTTCACAAGAGGCGTTTTCGCAGGGCGCTCAAGTTTCATCGGTCAAGTTAAGATACACCCATGGCTGAAGCGGCTCACGATCCCAAAGCGCGTTTCTCCGATCGGGTGGACGACTATATAAAGTACCGTCCCCATTATTCGCGTGATGTTGTGCAGGTGCTACGGCGAGCCTGTGGACTGCGCCCAGAACACACCATAGCGGACGTCGGCTGTGGCACCGGCCTGCTGGCAAAGATATTCCTGGAGAACGGCAATCGCGTCGTGGGAGTCGAACCCAATCGCGAAATGCGCATCGCCGGCGAGAACTATCTGGCAGGCCACCCCAACTTCAGCATGGTGGAGGGCAGCGCTGAATCCACTAGCTTGGCTGGCGAGAGTGTCGACTTCGTCATAGCCGGGCAGGCGTTCCACTGGTTCCGGCCCGACGATACGCGCGTGGAATTCGCGCGAATTCTGAGGCCAGCGGGCTGGACGGTCCTGATATGGCATGATCGCGACACGATATCCAAACCGTTCCTGCGCGCCTACGAAGATTTCGTGCGGCGTCATTCCACCGATTACGAACAGGTCGCACACAAGTACCTGGCCAGCTACGATGCCTTGCAACGCTTCTTCGCTCCCGATGAAGTGAGCTTGATCGAACAACGCAACCGGCAGGAGCTTGACTTTGACGGACTGCGCGGCCGATTGCTGTCCTCGTCGTATGTACCCAAGGCAGGTGAAAAGCACGAAGCGATGATGCGCGAACTGCCGCGTCTCTTTTCGTCCCATGCCGAGAACGGCCAGGTTACTCTCGAGTACGACACCAAGATCTACTACGGACACTTGCAGCGATGAGCGCCACACAAACGACGGCGACCGGCGCGGTGGTTCTGCGCCCCGAGCACTTGGGACGCCGGGTGGGGGACGTCTCCATTGTCACCGACATTTCCCTGGAAGTGCACCACGGCGAGATGCTGGGTATCGTTGGGGCCAGCGGCTCGGGGAAGAGTTCGTTTCTGCGGTTGCTGAACCGCCTCGACGAGCCGACCGCCGGCACCGTGTTCCTTAATGACCAGGATTACCGCCAGTTCTCCCCTCGTGACTTGCGTCGCCGCGTCGGCATGGTAACCCAGCGTCCCTTCCTCTTTCCCGGCAATGTGGCTGGCAACGTTCGCTTTGGGCCTCTGCAACGCAGCGAGGTGCTCTCCGACGAAGACATAGCTCGCCTCCTGGAGCGCGTAGGCCTGCCCGGTTTTGCCGGACGCGAGGTCACCAACCTCTCCGGCGGCGAGCAGCAACGGGTTTCGTTGGCGCGAGCGCTGGCGAATCATCCCGAGATCTTGCTGCTCGATGAGCCGACGTCGGCCCTCGATGAGCAAGCGAAGATGGGCGTCGAACAATTGATTTGCAGCCTAGTGAAGGAAACTTCATTGACCTGCGTGATGGTGACACACGATCGCGACCAGGCGCGGCGCATGTGCGACCGAGTTGCCCTTCTCGAAGCAGGTCGCCTCATTCAATACGGAAAACCGTCGGAGGTGCTGGGTGCTTAAATCGCTCTTTCACACGCAACTGACGCTTGGCCTCGCCCAAGCCGCCATAGCGTCGGTGCTCGCTCTGGCCGTGGTCCTGCTGGCGCGACGCCGCAACATTCATCTGGAAAGCGACGCCGCCATCGCGCTGTTGCGCGGCATTGTCCAGATTGTCGCCGTGGGATCGATCCTGGCTCTATTGCTAAAGAGCCCTCGCTGGACGAGCGTCTTTCTCCTGACCGGCATGATCATCGCCGCAGGCTCCATCTCGGCCAAGCGGGCCAAGAACATCCCCGGTGCGCGCAAAGTGTCCACGTATTCGATTGCAGCGGGCGCTGGACTGGTCACCGCCGTCATGACCTGGGCGGGCGTGATCGATACCGCCATCACTTCGCTCATCCCGGTGGGCAGCATGATCATTGCCAACGCCATGAACACCAACGGGCTGGCGTTGAACCGCTTTCGCTCCGAAGTTCTGGCTCATGCCGGCGAGATCGAAACCGCGCTCGCGCTAGGCGCGGCGCCCGAGCACACCGTCGCCAGCTATGCCGAGTCGAGCATCCACGCGTCGCTCATTCCGGCGATCGACAACCTGCGCTCGCTGGGCATTGTATGGATTCCGGGGCTGATGACCGGCATGTTGCTCTCCGGCGCCGATCCGCTGTACGCAGCCATCTATCAGTTCGTGGTGATCGCGATGATTCTGGCGTCGTCAGGACTCACTTCCCTGCTGAGCACAATGATGATCCGCAACCACGCCTTCTCGGCAGCCGAACAGTTGGTGTTGAAAAGCAGTGGCTAGGTCTCTGTTCTCAGTTCTCAGTTCTGTGGTGCTTGATCTGTGGCACCCATAGGTGTAGTAACAAAGTCATGGAAGAAATGCAAACGCCGTGGGAAGATCACCTGCTAGAACGCAAGACTGACCGCGAACTGGCTGATATACGACGTACAGCGGTGGCTTTTGCCAACAGCGTGATGCCCGGACACACCGCTGTGATACTGATAGGCGAGGGCAACGACGGCAATGTGTCTGGGGTGGACAATCCCGACGAGCAACAGAGAAAGGTGCGTCGCGAGTTGGAGAAGATCTACCCATCGATCATTTGGCGTCAACAGGTCTACGCGAAAGGTGACAAGGCATGCATACGCATAGAAATTGAATACCGTGGCGAGACACCTCATTTTGCAGATGCAGCGTGGATACGACAGGGTTCGGAGACAATAAGAGCGTCTGACGCAATGCTGCAAAAGTTGGTTGAATTTCGCTCGTCCAAAGTCCGCGAACTGGCGAAGTGGTTAGGCAAGGTGATAACGGTTTCTTGGTCTCTTCAGCAACGTCTCGACTTGGGGCCGAACTGGAATCGCATCGAATGCAAGGTTGTTAATGTGGAAAGCCACTTTTCGACGTTCAAGGTCGTTAATAGCGGCACCCAAAAGTCGGAACCGAACGGATGGCTAGACCTCAGTTGGGACGACCTAAGCAATCGATTGCGGGTATTTGTAGATCCCCAAAGGAGCAGCTTCGGCTAAGAGCAAAGCAAGTTCATTGTGAGAGTGGCTGAGTGCTCACTGGCGATTTAACGCGTCAGCCACCGTTGCGTTATTTCGCGGCCATCGCTTTCACCTGGTCGAGCGCGAGGTTTACCTCCAGAACATTGACCCGCGGCTCACCCAGCAATCCGAAGGTTCGCTGCTCGGTGTGCTGCTGAATAATCTGTCGCACCTGGCTTTCGCTCAAACCGCGCTCGTGCGTTCTCTCCATTGGGCGCGGGCATCGTGCCTCTCTGTGACGTAATGCCTGGCCGCCGTCCGGCGCGCGGCTTATGGAAGTGCTCACTCGTTGCTTCAGCATTGCGGGAGACAAGTCCCCTTTGCAGCGTTCGAACCGTGTTTTTCAGAGCCCTGCCAAAGCTCGGTTCAAAATCCACTGCTTTCCGCAGCCTGTTCAGCCGTGCATCTGCTTCCCCGAGCTTTTTCCGTAGGATCTTTAAGGCCGCGTCCCGTCAAACCGTGTCGGGGAACCGCACCGTACGGCTCTCAAAACCAACGGTCAAGAACAATTCCCGCACAAGAAAGAAAGCGCCCGCGGGCTTCCCGCAGAGCGCGATGCATTGCAGATTGATTTTTGAAACTGGCGTCTACCTATTTCTTCTGCTTGCCTTGGCCACTGTTACCGACAACCCTGAGGTTGTTCGTAACCTGGAAAGTGCCCGGAACCTGGTTGGCGCGCATGCCCGCCAGGTTTTTGTCGGTTTCGTTGTCCACCACACCTTCGAGCGTGACCCGTCCGTTCTTCACAATGATATGGATGGGCGGAACAGCCATATGCCCATACTTAAAGAGTGGGCCATAGCTGTAGATGCTCTGGTAGACGGCCCGACGGATACGGTCGTCGATTGGGCTGGGCGGAAGAACCTCGATGTTGTTGACTACTTTCTCCACGCCTTCAATGCGCTTCACGGAGTTCCCAGCATCGGATTTCACAACCGGTTGCGCCACCTGTCCTTCCAGAATTACGGTACGCCCGGCAATGCGGAAGGCCAGATTGTCGAACACACCGTAGTACGGCAGCATAATTAGTTCATGGCGGACCTCCTTGACGAGCCGGTCCTGGCTCTCGGGACTGAGCGTCTCATTGGCTCCCTGAGATTGCGCAGCACCGTTCGGTTGGGTCTGGACAGACTGATCGTTGGACGGGACGGGCTGCGCCTGTTGCGCTACTCCAAGAACCGCGAAACACAGCAGGACCGGGAAAACCAGGTTCAGGGTTCTGTGAGTTCTATGCATACTCCCTCCTAATGCGTCAGAAACTCTACCTCAGAGTGTCGAAGCTGCCAACTTGCGACGCATCGCACATTGGATGCCGCAACTGCGTAAAACTGTGGCCTCATTCCTTGATATATGCAAATCAGCGCCGGACTCGGCAAATGGAGGAAATCCACGTATGATGTCGAATCGTATGAAAACCAAGTCAATGATGGCGACGCCCGGCAAGCGCATTCGGCTGAAGTATTTCGATCCCGCGTTCAAAGGCAAGTATGAATCGCAGGCTCATGCCCAATCCAAGCTGGAGGCAAACGTGCAGCGCGTGGCCAAGTACCAGGACCTGTTGGGTTCTTCGAACTCCTACGCGCTGCTATTGATCCTGCAGGCGATGGATGCGGCCGGGAAAGACGGCACCATCAAGCACGTAATGTCGGGGGTCAACCCTGAAGGCTGCGAGGTCTTCAGCTTCAAACAACCCTCACAGCACGAACTCGACCACGACTTTCTGTGGAGAACCTATCGCGAGTTGCCCGAACGAGGCCGCATCGGCATCTTCAACCGTTCTTACTATGAAGAGGTGCTGATTGTGCGCGTCCATCCGGACCTTCTAAGTCAGGAACGGTTGCCCGGATTCAAGAGGCCCAGCAACAAGTTCTGGCTAGATCGGTTCGAGTCGATCAACGACGTGGAGCGCCACTTGGTTTGCAATGGCACCATGATTCTGAAATTTTTTCTGCACGTCTCGAAGGAGGAGCAGGAGAAACGGCTTCTGGCGCGACTGGAGGACCCGGGCAAGAACTGGAAATTCTCAGAGGCTGACTTGCACGAGCGGCACCGCTGGGATGACTACATGGCAGCGTACGAGGACATGATCAACCACACCAGCACTCAGCACGCCCCCTGGTACATCATTCCAGCCGATCACAAGTGGTTCACGCATCTGACCGTCTCCGACATCGTCGTGGACACGCTGAAGAGCATGAACCTGAAGTACCCAAAGCTTACGGACGCTCAGCGTGCGCAGATCGAATTGGCCAAGGAAACCCTGCAACGAGGCAAATAGGCGCCAGAACGGACTTCGCAATCCGGGACTTCTCTCGGTTACGCAGGAGTATGCAAGGACGCTGGTTGGACGGGAGAACAAAAAGAACGCGTGGACGGCAGGAAGCCGGACTAAACGTTCGTTCGATTTTCCAGGCCGCAGCCAAGTCCCCGGATTTCCGGTGTACGTCTATCGGCCGATCAGCACTCGTCGTCGACCGGTTGCCAGTAAGGTGAGCGTTCTTTTGACTGGACCTTGGTCTCCGCGGAAACAGCTTTGGCGCGATAACTGAAGCGCTCCACGATTGCCTGTTTCATGTCCCGCTTTTTCATTTCGGCAAGCTGGTCTGGTGTTATCGCTGGGGTGGATGTCTCGTCTATCGCAAAACCGCTGCGTAACATTGCATCTCCGTTATGTTCGTTATCAAAAGAATTACTAATGCTGCAAAACCTTGTCGCGCACGGTCAGGACCGGGCACGCGGCTTCCCGCACAATTTCGTAGGCATGTGGCCACATCAACCGATCGAGCAATCCCGACCACGGACGCACGCCCATCACCAACAAGTCGGCGTCGATTTCGACCTCAGTCCGCAGGATCGTGGGTACCACTTTGCCGATCTCGTTGCGGCAGCAAAGCTGCAAACCTTCGGCGTCTTTTCCAATCAAGGCCGTCAGTTTCTTTTCAATTCCCTGCATGACCTCGGCACGGTCGGCGACGCCACTCAGCTCTGCATGATCCACTACGTGGAGCATGGTCAACTTCGCGTTGTGCTCCCTTGCCAGCGCGCTGGCATAGTGGGCGGCACGTTCCGAGGCCGGCGTGAAATCGGCCGCCAGCAAGATGTTCCGCGGCGCAAATGCCCGGGCTGAACGGTGCAAATGGGGGCCAACGGTCATCACCGGCACCGGCGATTGCCGGAAGACGCGTTCCGCTACCGAACCCATCAACATCTTTCCCAGGCCACCGCGGCCATGGGTACCGACAACGATCACATCAACTCTCTTCTGTCGCGCGCAGTCCAGAATGGATTGCGCAACTTCCCCTTCCATCAGAAGCAGGCAATAGTCTTCCCCTTCCGTATAGGAGTGGGTTTGGAGCAACTCGGCCTTCAACTCCAGCAGGTCGCGGCGAGCCGCTTCTTTGGCGGCTACGTAGGCGTCCGGACCGGCAATCAGAAAGTCGTCACTGGGCAAAACGAAGACTACATGGGCCTTGGCCCGGTATTCGTGGGCCAGTTCGAGGCCAAAGTTCACAGCAACGCTGGAGTAGCGGGAAAAGTCCGTCGCGATGAGCACACTGTGGATGCCCACCCCGACCGGGTTGAGCTGTGCCGTCACCATCTTGCGCGACCATTCTCCCCACGCGGTGGGGTCGTTCGATGGAAGCTGTCTCGCCCAGGCGCGAAGCCTCGCCCCGCCAATCATCCCAGCAGGATGCTTCCATGCACTCGTCTATCTCTTTTGTAGCGCAATGCGGGCCAGAACGATGTGACGTGCGTCAACCCGGAAGGTGATGCAGCGCAGTTTTGGGATAGGGCCGTTTATGAGATGGATGAAGGAGAGATGATCACTTGTGTAATGGCGATATTACGCCAACGGTTGGAGCAAACGGGCTGGAATGACACGACTGTCATTACTGAACAATCATGCCTACGCCCGTCTTCTGTAGGTGATAGAACGCCAGATAAACGTAGCGTTTCTTGTCGCCGCGCTTCGGGCAGTTTTGGTAAATCCAGATGCCCGGAAATGCCTTCACAATGTAATCCATAGCCTCAGAAACGGTGACATTTTCCAGAGGACGGGGAGACAGGTAAGGCGTGTTGGACGGAGGCGTGGAAGGCGGCAGTGGGCCTATCGCCGTGAACCCTAGCTTCTGGATGTTGTGGTCTTCCATGAATCGGTTCACTTCCGAAGCCGACAAGACGTGGAAAAGTGCGGCATTCCCGCTGTAGATCGGACGCAGGGCCGAAGGGCGTCCAGTCTCAAACGAAATACGAGTGACTTTCACATTCAGGAAGTCCAAAGGGGTATCGCGTTGAACTATCCGAATCGTTCCGTCGGCGTCTTGGGTCACCCGCACAGTCGGGTTTTCGGCGAACATTTGACGCACGGTTTCAAGGGGCGTAGCCCCGTTCGTTGCCACAGCATTGAATCGCGGGAACTCTGGAAACTCCGTACCCACGAAAGAATTGCAGGAGCCTGAAAATTCGAGAGACGCCGAAATTCCGGCGTTATCGAGAACCTGAAGCAGCGGCAGGAGCGACGCTTGGGTTGAAGCGTAGTAGGCTGGCCCCTGCGCTTGAATCTTCCCTAGCGAGAGTACCGCGATAAAGACAGCCGCAAACACATGGCGCAACATAGAACCCCTGCAACACTTTCACGACTTCGCTCGTGCTGTTTCTTGACTACAGAATTAGACACCAGAGAAACGAGAGTCGGGTGCAAAGTCCCTGTTACTGTTGTAAACAGGCCTTATCACAAGCAATCGGCGCTTGGGCCTGCAAAGGGTCGCATGTGCGCGGTCGGCGCTCCATGCACAAAAGACCCTCTTCCATGCCCCATTTGTGACCTCACGCCAAGCTGCGCTTCTGCTTCTTCTGACAGCGTTCGCATACGCCGTAAATCTGGAAGGTGTGGCGCGTCGGCAGGTACTTGTTCTTGCGGCCAACTTCCTGCTCAATGCGTTCAATCTCGCGCGAAAAGAACTCCACCGAGCTGCCGCATTCGGTGCAGACCATGTGATGGTGGTTGCGGCGATTGTACTGCTGTTCATAACGGGTCACGCCGTCATTGAAAGCAACTTCGCTGGCCAGCCCGCACTCGGCCAGCAGCTTCAAAGTTCGATAGACAGTGGTAAATCCGATGCGCTCGTCGTGTTTCTTGACCAGCCGATACAGTTCGTCGGTGGAGAGGTGGTCACGTGTGTCGAGAAACGTGCGCAGGATGACACCCCGCTGCCCCGTCTGCTTGAGGCCCACGCGCTTGAGATGCCCATGGAAAATCGCCTCAGCCTCGCGCACTATGTCGCGCGAGATGGTTGGCTGATCGTCAATTCGTTTTTGAAGCATGGGGCTTGCCATTCCCCAGTTTGGGGCCTGTCCACTACGCAACCGCCGCGCAACTTTCTATCAGCATAACACCGTCAACGAGGCGCACGTGACCGTCTATTGGGCAAAATCAACCGGGCGGCCGCTCCCAGTCAATGTATCCACGGCAGCGCCTTCTACTTGCCGCTATCCATTGCCATGAACAAGTTATTCAGCGATTCAGCCAGAGTAGGGTGAGCAAAGACGCCATCGCGCAATGCGGTGTAGGGTAGCTTTCCCATCATTGCAATCTCGAGCGCAGACATAACTTCGCCACCTTCGATGCCCAGCACCGCCGCGCCCAGGATCTGATTGGTTTCTCCATCCACAATGGCCTTCATGAAACCGCGGGTCTCGTCGACCTCAAGGGCGCGTGCGACGGAGGTCATCGGTAGCTTGGCCACACGAATGTTCCGCTTCTGCGTACGAGCTTCAGTTTCGGTCACGCCAACGCGGCCGAGTTGCGGGTCGATAAAGACGGTGTAAGGGACGAGCCGGCCGTCGGTGGTGGCGCTTGCCTTCTCGATAAGGTTCGTGCGGATGATGCGAAAGTCGTCGTAAGAGATATGCGTAAACGCCGGCCCACCCTTGATGTCGCCGAGTGCATAAACGCCTTTCGCCGTGGTTTCGAGGCGGCCGTTCACCTTGATGAATCCGTGATCGTCGGTTTGCACTCCAGCCGCCGCAAGATTCAGAGTGTCCGAGTTCGGCATTCGCCCTGTGGCAACCAGCAGACGTGAACCGGCAAGAGCGGTCGAATGGCCTTGTTGCTGGACCTCCAGCCGAATGCTCCCGTCCGACTGGCTCACGCGATTCGCAGTCGCGTTCAACAAGATGTCAACCCCGTCCTGCCGAAGTATCTTGGCAACCTCCTCCGCGATGTCGGGATCCTCGCGATTGAGCAGTTGGCCAGCGGACTGGACGATGGTCACCCGACTACCGAAACGGCGAAACATTTGCCCAAACTCCAGGCCGACATATCCGCCTCCAACAACCAGCAGATGCTCCGGAACCGTGTCCAACTCCATGATCGAAGTGCTGTCGAGAAAGGGCACGGACTTCAGGCCGTCGAGTGCAGGCACAGAGGGACGCGCACCTGCGTTGATGAAGATTCTCTCGGCGGTGAGTGCAAGTTGGCCGCCGTCTTTCTGCCGGACGAGCAGCGACTTAGCGCCGGTGAAACTGGCCTCGCCGAACATCAACTCAAGATGTGCCGTTTTTTCGATGCGTCCCTGGCTGCCATTGCGAAAGCTGTTCACGATATCGCGCTTGCGCTGCCGAACACGTTCCATGTCGATGCGGATGTCGCCGGTGTGAACGCCATAATCAGCGCCTCGCCGTGCCAGATAAGCGACGCGGGCGCTGGCGACCATGGTCTTGGTGGGAGTGCATCCCACATTTACGCAGGTACCGCCGACATGTTCGCGCTCGATGAGTGCGGTGCGCATCCCGGCTTCAGCCAGGGCTGTGCAAAGAGGTGTACCGGCCTGCCCTGAGCCGATCACAATGGCATCGAATTGCTGCGGAGTAGTCATAGGGAGACCCTAGGTGAATGTACCTCAACTCTGGAATGAGTGAGTCGCTAGATCGATTTCGGAATTAGTGTATCCGGCGGGGCGGGTAGTGCGGCGCTTCAGCGCCGCGTTCGCCGCG